>NZ_CP060436.1:2126666-2480000 GCF_003590145.2 Pseudooceanicola algae
CTCGGCGCGCTGAAACACCGCCGCGAAGGAATGGCCACCGAAGAGGATCTTCCCGAAGGCGCCGACCCCGGCATGCGCGGGCTCTGGATCCTGCTGTTCCTGGCCCTTGGCCTGATCGGCCTGCCCATCGGCGCCGACCTTCTGGTCCGGGGTGCGTCGATCATCGCCCGCGATGCCGGGGTCAGCGATACGGTCATCGGCCTGACACTGGTTGCAATCGGCACGTCGCTTCCCGAACTGGCCACAACGGTCATGGCCGCGCTGCGGAGGCAAGCCGATGTGGCGCTTGGCAATGTCATCGGGTCGAACATGTTCAACCTGCTGGGGATCATCGGCATCACCGCGCTTTTCGGCGATCTGCCGGTCGAACTTGGCCTGCTGCGCTTTGACCTTTGGGTGATGCTGGGGGCCAGCCTGCTGCTGATCCCCTTCGTTTACCTGAAAAGGAACATCACCCGGTATACGGGTTTGGGGCTTGCCGCGCTCTATGTGCTCTATATCGGACTCGTTCTCAGCTAGGGAGGAATGGCCATGCGCCGCGCACTCGTAACAGGAGCCGCCCATCGGCTTGGTCGGGCCATGGCCCTGGCCCTTGCGGAAAACGGCCACGACGTGGCGCTCCACTACAACGGCTCCGAAGAGGCGGCCGAGGATCTGGCCCAGATCATCCGAGCCCAGGGCGGCAGTGCCATCACCCTGCAGGCCGATCTGACCGTGGAGGCCGAGGTCAACACCCTGATCCCCCGCGCGGTCGATGGCCTTGGCGGGGCGCTGACCTGTCTGGTCAACAATGCCTCGGTGTTTGAATACGACAATATCCGCAGCGCCAGCCGCGAAACCTGGGACATGCATATGGAGGCCAACCTGCGCGCGCCCTTCGTGCTGACCCAGGCCTTTGCCGCACAGGCCCCCGAGCCGGACATGGATGCGCGCGGCGAACCAGAGGCGCGCGGATTGGTGGTGCAGCTCCTTGACCAGAGAGTGCACAAGCTGACGCCCGAATTCATGAGCTACACGATCTCGAAAATGGGCCTCTGGGCCTTTACCCAGACTGCCGCCCGCGCACTGGCCCCCAAGGTTCGGGTCAATGCCATCGGTCCCGGCCCGACCCTGCAGGGCGCCCGGCAAAGCCGCGACCATTTCCAGATGCAGCGCGACAATTCCGTGCTTGAGCGGGGTTCCAACCCCGAGGACATCACCGGCGCACTGCTGTATTTCCTCGCCGCCCCTTCGGTCACCGGGCAACTGATCTGCACCGACGGCGGCCAGCATCTGGCATGGCAGACCCCCGATATACAAGGGCCGGAATAGGCCCAATCGCCCCGTGAACCGCACGTCATGTTCAAAGTTTTGCACCCGTCTCCCGCGCGTTACATTTTCGTTACTAAATTCTCAATGTTTTCAGATGTTTGCCGGAGCTTATTTAAATTCCGTTTGTTTTCAATGCATTACAAATTCGCTCAATTTTTGGACAGGCCAAGGAAAGCGCCATGAAACAAGGGTTTTTTCGCGTTCCCCATTTACTACCCACAAGGTTATCCACAAATAACGGGGACAGCTTTCTTCTTGTACAAGAGGGTGGAACTTTGCAGCCAAGGCAAAGAATCGGGCAAAGATAACGCATGGCCGAAAACGAAGATTCCGAATCGCAGCCCACACTGACCGGGCATGCCCTGATCCAGTCCTACCTGCGGCGGCTCGAGACCTCCCCGGGGGTCTACCGGATGCTCGATGCCCAGGCGCGGGTGCTCTATGTCGGCAAGGCCCGCAACCTTCGGGCCCGGGTGTCGAATTATGCCCGCCCCTCGGGGCATTCGGCGCGGATCGCGCGAATGATCCGGGAAACCGCGTCGATGATGTTCCTGACCACCGTCACGGAAACCGAAGCGCTGCTGCTGGAACAGAACCTGATCAAGCAACTGAAGCCGCGCTACAACGTGCTGCTGCGCGACGACAAGAGCTTTCCCAATATCCTGGTGGCCAAGGATCACCCCTTTCCCCAGATCCGCAAGCATCGCGGCGCCAAGAAGACGCCCGGTGATTACTACGGACCCTTCGCCAGCGCCGGGGCGGTCAACCGGACGCTGAACCAGTTGCAGAAGGTGTTCCTGCTGCGCAATTGCTCTGACGCGATGTTCTCGGGGCGGACGCGGCCCTGCCTGCTGCACCAGATCAAGCGCTGCTCGGCTCCCTGTACCGGCGAGATCTCCGAGGCGGATTACGCCAGTTCGGTCCGGGACGCGGAGCGGTTCCTTCAGGGGCGCTCGACCGGGGTGCAGGAAAAGCTGGCCTCCGAAATGGCGCTGGCCTCAGAGGCGATGGAATTCGAACGCGCCGCTGCCCTGCGCGACCGCATCCGCGCGCTGACACAGGTGCAATCCACCCAAGGCATCAATCCCCGCATCACCGCCGAGGCGGATGTGGTCGGCCTGCACATGGACCACGGCCAGGCCTGCGTGCAGGTCTTCTTCATCCGCGCCCATCAGAACTGGGGCAACCAGGACTTCTACCCCCGCGCCGGGGTGGATGTGGAAGAGGCCGAGGTGCTGGAGGCCTTCCTCGGCCAGTTCTACGACGGCAAGCAACCGCCGCGGCAGATCCTGCTGTCCCACCCTATCGAGAACGCCGACCTGATGGCCGAGGCCCTGTCGGACAAGGCAGGGCGCAAGGTCGACCTGCTGGTGCCCCAGCGCAGCGAGAAAGCCGAGCTTGTCGCCGGTGCGGTCCGCAATGCCCGCGAAAGCCTTGGCCGCCGCATGTCGGAAAGCGCGACCCAGACCAAGCTGCTGAAGGGCCTCGCAGAGGCCTTCTCCCTCGACGCCCCGCCGACCCGGATCGAGGTCTACGACAACTCGCACATCCAGGGCACCAATGCGGTCGGGGCGATGATCGTCGCCGGTCAGGAAGGCTTCCTGAAGAACCAGTATCGCAAGTACAACATCCGTGGCGATGACCTGACGCCGGGCGACGACTTCGGCATGATGAAAGAGGTCCTGACCCGGCGCATCGCCCGCCTTCAAAAAGACGACCCCGACGGCGACAAGGGCCTCTGGCCGGACCTTCTGCTGATCGACGGTGGGGCCGGTCAGGTCTCGGCCGTGCAACAGATCCTCGACGAAATGGGCGTGCCGGGTCTACCGATGGTCGGCGTCGCCAAGGGCGTCGACCGCGATCACGGCAAGGAGGAATTCCACCGCCCCGGCCAGCGCCCCTTTGCCCTGCGCATGAATGATCCGGTACTTTACTTCATCCAGCGCCTGCGCGACGAGGCGCATAGATTTGCAATCGGCACCCACCGGGCGCGGCGTTCAAAACAGATATCGGCCAATCCGCTGGATGATGTCGCCGGCGTCGGTGCCACCCGTAAACGCGCGTTGCTGTCCCACTTCGGCTCGGCCAAGGCCGTGAGCCGAGCGAATCTGGCCGACTTGAAAGCCGTGGAAGGTATCTCGGACAGTCTGGCGGAAACGATCTACAATCATTTCCACGCCAGCGCCTGACACCCCGGTCGGAGCCTCCGGCGGGAGTATTTACGGCCAGATGATAAAGAGCCGCAGCTCCCTGTCATCTGGCCAGAAATACTCCGGGGGATGAATTGGGCCCCAAGGGCCCAAGAGGGGGGCAGCGCCCCCCGCCCGGCCTCAGTCGCGGATCCGCCAGCCAGTCCGGAAGATCCACCAGATGATGGTCAGACAAACCACGAAGAACAGACAGATCGCCCCGAGGCTGATCCCGATCGGCACATCTGCCACGCCGAAGAAGGCCCAGCGGAAGCCCGAGATCAGGTAGAGCACCGGGTTCAGGTGGGTGACGCCCTGCCAGAACGGCGGCAGCATGGTGACCGAGTAGAAGGACCCGCCGAGGAAGACCAGCGGGGTCACGATCAACAAAGGCACCAGTTGCAGTTGTTCGAAGTTCTTCGCCCAGATCCCGATGATGAACCCCATCAGCGAGAAACTGAGGCAGGTGAGCACGAGAAAGGCCATCATCGCCAGTGGGTGCTGGATACTGAGGTCGACAAACAGCGATGCCGTCCCGAGGATCACCAGCCCGATGAAAAGCGATTTCGTCGCCGCCGCCCCAACGTAGCCCAGCACGATCTCCAGGTAGTTGACCGGAGCGGAGAGCACCTCGAATACCGTGCCGATGAATTTCGGGAAGTAGATCCCGAAGGACGCGTTGGAAATCGACTGCATGATCACCGACAGCATGATCAGCCCCGGCACGATGAAGGCGCCGTAGGGCACGCCTTCGACCTCTTGGATGCGGGAACCGATGGCGGCGCCGAAGACCACGAAATAAAGCGAGGTGGAGATCACCGGCGAGATGAAGCTTTGCCCGATGGTGCGGAAAAAGCGCGACATTTCGTTCAGATAGATCGCCTTCACGGCCATAACGTTCATGCGTCTTCTCCTTCTTCTTCGGCCACCAGATCCACGAAGATATCCTCGAGCGAGCTTTGCCGGGTCTGGATGTCCTTCAGGACGATGCCATTGTCCGACAGCGCCCGCATCAGCCCGGCAATCCCGGTCCGTTCAGCCTGCGTGTCATAGCTGTAGGTCAGGGCCAGACCGTCCGCCGCAAGGGCAAGGTCGTATGCGCCCAGCGCCTCGGGCACAGCGGCAAGGGGTTCGCGCAGATCGATGCGCAATTCCTTGCGCCCCAGGCGCCGCATCAGTTCGGCCTTGGGTTCGACCATCAGGATCTCTCCCTTGCGGATCACCGCGACCCGGTCGGCCATGGCTTCGGCCTCTTCGATGTAGTGGGTGGTCAGGATGATCGTCACCCCATCCGCCTTCAGCTGGTCGACAGTTTCCCACATGTCCTTGCGCAGGGCGACATCGACCCCGGCGGTGGGTTCATCCAGGAACAGCACCCGCGGCTCATGCGCCAGCGCCTTACCGATCAGCACCCGGCGTTTCATGCCGCCGGACAACTCATGCACCCGACTGCGCCGCTTGTCCCAGAGCGACAGTTGCTTCAGCACCTTCTCGACCACGGCGGGGTCACGCGGCTTGCCGAACAGCCCGCGCGAGAAATGCAGGTTGTCTTCAACGATCGAGAATGGCTCCAGGTTGATTTCCTGCGGCACCAGCCCGATTTCCATCCGCGCCTGCCTGAAATCCCGCAGAATATCGTGTCCCGAGACCGAAGCACTGCCCGATGTCGGCACGGTGATGCCGCAGATGGTCGAAATAAGCGTGGTCTTGCCAGCCCCGTTGGGGCCGAGCAGAGCAAGGATCTCGCCCTCTTCGATGTCGAGGGTCACGCCTTTCAGCGCCTGGAACCCTCCGTCATAGGTCTTTTTCAGATCGCGGATCTGCAGAATGGCAGCCATGGTGCCCCCCTCGGGTTCAGGCCGGCAGTGGCGGACCGGCGCGTTCAGGCAAGGCGCCCGCGCGGCGCCGATAATGCACTTATGCCGCGAGCGGCCGGATTGCATTGCGCAAATCCACACAGCCGGGTCGGCGCCCTTGCAGAATTAGCGGATTGCCAGGGTCTTCCGGACCGTTGCCTTGCCTGCACCCCTGCCGCCCTCGGGCGATAAGTGCGACCATCAGGCGGCCGGGTTTTCGCCTTCGACCGCTTCCTGGAAGCGGGTAAAGAACTGGTCCGCCATCTTGCGGGCAAAACCGTCGATGATCCGGCTGCCCAGTTGCGCCAGCTTGCCGCCGACCTTGGCCTGCACGTCATAGCTTAGCTCGGTGCCTTCGGGATGATCGGCCAGCCGGACAGACGCGCTGCCCTTGGCAAAACCGGCCGCGCCGCCCTTGCCTTCGCCAGTCAGGGTCAGGGCCTCGTTTTCGACCATGTCCGACACGGTCACCACCCCCTTGAAGGTCGCCTTCACCGGGCCGACCTTCTGCACCACGGTGGCGCCGAACCCGTCTTCGGGCGTTCCCGTCACCTCTTGTGCGCCGGGCACGCTGGCCTGCAGGGTCTCGGGCGACAGCAGGGCGGCAAAGACGGTGGCACGGTCGGCGCGGATCACGCGGCTGTCGGTCATCTCCATGAAGGGTCCTTTCTGGGATCAAATGTCGAGCCGGACGCTAGACCATCGCAACGCCCGCGCCAAGCGCGCGCCAACAAGAAGGCCCCCGTCGCGACCGGACGTGGACCAGCGGCAACGGGGGCCTTTCAGGCAGCACCGCACCAGCACGGCGCGGCGCTGTCAAGCGAGCTTACTTCGCATCCGGCCAGGCCGTGGGATCGGTGTCGAGATCCGGAAACTTCCTGGGATCGAAGATCGGTTTCTCCACCCCCGCGGCAAGCTGTTCGCGGAAATCCCGGATCAGGCGCATGGCCACCGGGAACAACATCATCAGCGCCAGCAGGTTGACCACCGCCAGGATGCCCATCATCGGATCCGAGAAGGAGAACACCACCGTTGCCCCCGGCGCCACCGCCCCGAGGAAGACGATGCAGATGATCACCACGCGCAGCACATGGATCGCCAGCGGGTTGGAGGTCATGAAGTCCAGCGCGTTCTCACCGAGGTAGTAGTTGTACATGATCGACGAGAAGGCAAAGAGCAGGATCGCCGCCGTCAGGAAATACTGCGCCCATTCGCCAAGATGCCCGACAATGCTTTGCTGGGTCAGGACCACGCCATCGACCCCTTCGGCGCCCGGTTGATAGACATCGCCGAGCAGGATGACGAAGGCGGTGCAGGAACAGATCAGGATCGTGTCGATGAAGACCGAGAAGCTTTGCGTGATGCCTTGGCTGACCGGGTGGCGCACATAGGCCGTTGCGGCCACGTTCGGGGCGGACCCCAGCCCCGCTTCGTTCGAGAACAGGCCGCGCCGCAGACCCTGGGCGATTGCCGCGCCCATACCGCCTGCCACCGCTTCGCGGAAACCAAAGGCGTTGGCGACGATATCGATCAGGACGCCGGGCAGTGAGGTCAGGTTCAGCACCATGATCAGCAGCGCCATGCCGATATAGCCGATCGCCATGACCGGGATGATGACATCCGCCGCCTTGGCGATCCGGTGAATTCCGCCGTAGACGATAAAGCCGGTCGCGATTGCCAGCACGATGCCGGTGTAGATGCGCGGGATCGCAAGGCTGTCCAGCGCCGCCCCGGCCACGGTATTGCCCTGAAAGGCATTGAAACCGATGGCGAAGGAGGCGATCAGGCAGATCGCATAGACGACAGCCAGCCAGCGGTATTGTTCGCCCAGGCCATGGGTGATGGCGCGCGCCGGGCCGCCCCGGTAGTCGCCGTTCGGCTCGGTCCGCTTGTAAAGCTGGGCCACCGTGGCCTCGATCAGGGCCGAGCACATACCGATCATCGCAATCGCCCACATCCAGAAGACCGCGCCCGGCCCGCCCGCCGTGATCGCCACCGCGACGCCGGCGATATTGCCGCCGCCGACCCGGCCGCCGACGGAAACCAGAAGCGCCTCTCGGGCGCTGATCTTGCTGGGGTCGGCATTTTCGTCGCGGCCTGTCAGCACGCCGAACATGCGCTTGAAGAAGCGGAACTGGACGAAGCCGCTGGCGATGGTGAAGAAGACCCCGAGCACAACCAGGAACGGGACAAGCGCCCAGCCCCATGTCAGGTCATTGATCAAGTTGAAGATTGAGTCGATGAAGCCCATGAATCGTCCCCGAAATCTGATGTTTCATATTCAACGGGGCGCTTCGGAAAGGCCCCTAGGTCACAGTGACAAAAGGCCTGGCCGCAAGACACCAAAAATTAACGTATATTTGTCACGGCGCGGCTGAAATGCCACGTCACGCCGGCTTCTGCGCATGGCTGGGGCAAAAAACCGACCGCCTCCCCCGCCTCGACGAGGTTCTTGGCGGGGGGAAGCACGTGGCGCGTTGCAGGGCAGTCATGCCATTGTCCAGTTCGGCTCCGATAGCGAGCCGGGCCAGGAAGGTGTTTTCATCCAGCGCTGAAATCAGGTCGCCGCCTGAGGATGGCACCACGGGCACCGTCAGATCAGAAGGGTCGAAGGCATGCCCATAGGTCACCTCTGCGAAACCGAAGACCAGGCCCTCCGCGGTCTGCTTGCGCAGGGTGCTGCGCACCCCAAGACGGGCCGAAACGATATCCTCTTCGAAATCGGAAACGACGGCGCCGCCACTGTCCTCGGAGAAGTCCGACACGGCGCGCTGAACGGCGCCACGATGCGCCCCTGGTTCAGGATCACCACCTGTTGCACGTCGCGGTACACATTCAGGAACAGGTCATGCCCCGAGCTACCGCCCGAGGGCAGCGGCGCCACCGCGGCGGCCTGAACGCATTGCAGGAAATCACCGACAAGGCCGTCGCGGCATCCTCGCCCGAGCGCAGGAGATCCAGATCCGCGGCTCAGCCCGCCTGGGCGGCCAAAGCCAGAGCCACGTAGTCCGCAACAGTCATATCGGAAGAAACGACGGTGTCGAAAGGTACCGCTGTAAATGTAGTACCCGATTGCACCAATACATCCGTACCATCGGCCGAAAGCCCGGCGACCCCACTGAGCGCCAGGATATGCGCCTCCGTCAATGCGACGAGAGAAATGTTCTGACTTTGCAGATCCGCCAGGACTGAACTGTAGTCCAATGACGCATTTCCATTATCCCGATCTTCATCCGTGACCAGCACCTGTGTAACTGACGCCCCCGGCGTGAAGCTATAGGTGCCAAGCGCGTAGTTTATTGCCGAGTAACCATCTTCGAATGACCCGGATCGTCGCAGCCCCCCTGCCGCACTGCCGAATTCAGCGGCCGTACCCGACAGACCGCTTCCTATGGCAAAGGCGTGGCCAAGGTTGTCGGTGCCCCCGCCCCCATATCCTGTCAGCCCGAAACCGGGCGTGAACCCCGAAGACATCAGAAAGGTTTGCACGTTCGAGACAGAGCCCGGAAGAAATCCGTGCTCTTGCGCCATTGAACCGGATTCATCGACCACAAAGACGATATCGGCAAAGGACCGGGCCGTGCCATTCGTCGGGATACTTGCTGCACCGACGCCGGACACAATAGCCGTCACCGCAGCGTCAAATGTTCTCTGGACTTTCATGGGGATCGCCCTGAAATGAGAAATTAAAATCGCCTTCGGGAAGGGGATCGAAATTGCCTCCACCTTACCCCTGGTCCTCGGCGAGGACCCCGATCAAAACGACCGGCGCCAATTCCATACGAACAAGACCGGAATATTTTTGCCTATTGGGATGGAGTTGCCTTAAGTTGACTATCGCATATTAGATTACCCAAATCAGATGAACGCGATCAATAAACCTCTTCGTATTAAAGATTTATTTTTGTCCCATCCCAAATTGCAGGGGGCACCCCGAAGCTCCAACCCGATCAGACGGCTTCGGGTGCGGACGACACAAAAAATGCGCTCAACCTAAAGAAAGCATTCGATAAATCGTTTATCGCAAAAGGTGTTACCCGCAAGAAGACTGCAGGACCGTCCGGCTGGTGCTGGACACATCTGACGCAGACCGGCGAAGCGGCAGCTTTCCTCCGACCCAAAGGGGAAGTCGCGCAAAGACCCCCGATCAGACGCCAAGAAACGTCAATTGCCGTGTCGTTCAGGCCACTCAAGACAGTGATATCTTCTGGAAAGCGGCCCGGCCCCGCCCGGTTGATCAAATCGAAACCGTTCGAGCGCACGGGAAAAGACCAGGCAAACAGCCGACGTCGTGGCGTCGTCTTACTGCTGCAAAGCTGGATATGGGAAAGTGGTGCACCGAGGAGGATTCGAACCCCCGACCCCTTGATTCGTAGTCAAGTACTCTATCCAGCTGAGCTATCGGTGCATCTGAGGGGCGATTTAGCCCGTGGCCGAAGCCGATGCAAGGGCAAAAACGACATTTCCGTAACGTGACTTTTCAGCGATCCGCAATGCCGAGATGTGTGATCTCCTTGGGCAGGCGGACCAGAAAGACGGTGCCATCGGCATCGGTACGTTCCAGCTCGATCTGGCCCCCATGACCGCGCACCAGTTCGGCCGAGATCACCAGACCAAGGCCGGTGCCGCCCTTGCGCGCACCGCCCTGGAACGGCGTGAACAGGTTCTCCCGCGCCTTGGGCGGCAGGCCCGGTCCGGTGTCGCAGACCCGGATCAGCCAGTCGCAATCGCTCTCCTCGGCCGCGACTGAGATCTCGCCGGCCGCGCCGCTGATTTCGATGGCCTGGCGGGCATTGCGCACCAGGTTGAAGATCACGCGGAACAATTGCTCGGGGTCGGCCCGCAGGCGCAGGGTGGCGGGGATATCCTCGGCAAAGGAGATATCGTAGTCGCCCACCGCCAGGCGTTCGCTGTCGATCACGTCGCCGACCAGTTCAATCAGTGCGACCTGGGTCAGACGCGGCGCGGGTTCTTCGGCACGCCCGAAGGCCAGCGTCGCTTCGCACAGATTGACGGCGCGGGCGACCGAGGCCACGACCTTGGGCGCCAGACGCTTGACCGTGGGGTCGTCGCTACCCTCAAGACGGTCGGAGAACAGCTGCGCCGAGGTCAGGATATTGCGCAGGTCGTGGCTGATCTTGGCCACGGCAGAGCCAAGCTGCGCCAGCCGGTCCTTCTGACGCAGGGCCGCCGTCAGCTGGGTTTGCAGATCGTGCAGCGCGACCTCGGCCTCGCGCAGATCCCGGACGGAAGCCGAGGGTTCGATGATCCGCCGGGCGTCCTCGGGGTCTTGCGCATAGGTCTGCATATGGCCGATGACCCCCTTGATCGGCTTCAGGATCACCCCGCGCACGGCAAAGAACAGCAGCAGCGCGGTCACCACGGAAAAGATCGCCGACAGCAGAAAGATACTGCCCGCGTTCTCTATCATGGCGGTGCGCAGCGGGCCGGTGGACATCGTGACCTCGATTACCAGCCCGGCTTCGCGGACCGGGTTGCCGATCACCCGGATGACGCGGTTTTCGGGTTGAAACAGCTGACGGATGGAATCGCGGATCAGCTCCACCGCTGCCGGGTCGCGCAGATCATAGGTGGCGGCCACGGGTCCCGGCACCTCGGAAGACAGCACAAGCTGACGCGCCTCGTCCCGGCGCAGCACGACGTTGTAGACGCCCGCGTTGCGCAACAGTTCCGTTTCCAGGTCCGGGCCGATCATGTCATCCGCCAGCAGCGCGAGCGAGGCAATCTGTGCCCGTTCCAGCCGCGACAGCAGGTAGTCTTCACGATACCGGGCAACCGAGGGCACGAGAATCAGCAATTCGGCCAGGATCACGAAGATCGCCGTAAGGATCAGGAACCGGCCGGAGAGAGAGCGAAGCATCTTGCGCAGCCTAGCGAAGCGAGGGGGCCGCACCGTCCCGAAGTCCCCCTTTGCGGCGGCTCGAAGCGGATTTTGACGGCATATCGTTTCGGAACTTAGTGGTTCCTCACGACTTTGCCAATTTCCGTGAGGCCTGCCTAGGGCAATATACCGCCGGAAAGATGCGGTTTTTCCGCTGGAACCGGGCAGGCTTAGCTGAAAACCTCGATTTCGCGACCTGAGCAAAAAAATCCGCGCATGCATCATGATCCCGCGGGAAATCTGAGCGAGGGGCTTTCGAACCGGTCCCGATGGGGCTAAGTCCGCCCTGCCCGCGCGGGTCATGCGCCGGGATCGCCGCCTGCTGTCCGACCTTGGCAAAAAACTCCGCCCCGGTGGCCTCTCGGGTTTGACAAGGGCGCGGGGTCTACTTATAGAGCGGACTTCTAATACGCGCGGGCCTCGGGGCGATTCCCGGATTGCTCCCGCTTTGCCCATTGCCCCGCTGCGCAGGCCGATCCGAAAGGGTCACTGCATGTCGGGGTGGAGATCAATCCGCGGGACAGCCCTGCGGCAATGAAACGGAGACGGAGCGATGAAACGCACCTATCAACCTTCGAACCTGGTCCGCAAACGGCGCCACGGGTTCCGCTCGCGCATGGCAACCAAAGCCGGTCGCAAGATCCTGAACGCCCGTCGCGCACGCGGCCGGAAGTCGCTGAGCGCGTAAGCACGCCTTGGCCCTCTTCCCCGAAGAGGCAGAGATGATGACACCGCCGAACGCCCCACCTCTGACCGCACCTGCGGAAATGACGGTGACGGCATCGGCGGTTTCTTCATGTCCGAACGACGATGTGCTGCCCGGCAGTCGCCGGTCGGGTGTGTTGAACATTCTGACCAAGCGGGCCGATTTCCTGGCAGCGGCCCGGGCCAAACGGCAGGCCTGCCCGTCGATGATGGTGCAGGCGCGCCAGCGCGACCGGAATGCGCCCGCCGATACGGACAGCGGAGACCCGGTCCGGGTCGGTTTTACCTGCTCCAAGAAGGTCGGCAATGCCGTCGCCCGCAACCGCGCCAAGCGCCGGTTGCGCGAAGCCGCGCGCGCGGTGTTGCCGCAGCATGGCCAGCCCGGCTGGGATTACGTGCTTATCGGGCGCAACGGCGTGACCGCCGCGCGGGATTTCGCCCTGCTCAAGGCAGATCTGGAACAGGCCCTGCGCCGCATCCATGCCCCGAAGGGCGATGCGCCAGCAAGACCGTCAGTGGCAAAGCCCACCCCATGAGATTTCTCGCATGGCTCCTGTCGCTGCCAATCCGGGCCTATCGGCTGATATTTTCGCCCTGGGTCGGATATAACTGCCGGTATGATCCGACCTGCTCGGCCTATATCCTCGAGGCGCTGAACCGGCATGGCCCGATCCGGGGCAGCTGGCTGTCGATCCGCCGGGTTGCCCGCTGCCACCCCTGGGGCGGCATGGGCGTGGACGACGTTCCGGACTGACCCCTGACCGCCCGAGCCTTCAGATCATCACCGGGTTGACCAGATCCCCCTGCGAGCGCCCCGGCATGTCATGGCGGTCGATCTCTCCTCTCACGGTGTGCAGCAGATCCTGCATGAAGCGCTCGTCGGGAAAATACCAAATATGCGAGGCATTCGGCAGGTCCGTGAACCGCGCCATATTGGCCTTGAAGCAAATGCCGACGCTGACCTTGACCGCCCTGCCCGGCCCCCCCCCGACAGGCAGGGCGATCCGACCGGCCCGCGGCCGGCGTCTTTCTGGACCTCGCGAAATCAGTCCGTCTTTGGGATCGCATCGCCAGGGTCCGGGGCGAAGGCGCCCTTGCGCACCGATCAGACGCAGAAGATATAGTCCACTGTCTCTCTCCAATCCAATTTGCTAAATAGGCACGACCATACAGGCACCGCAGCCTGCCTTCCCAAGGATTATTCGAGGATCCCGGCCCATGCTGGACGACGGCGACGATATTCATCCGCTATTTCACGGGGCCCCGGCCACGACCGAGTTCCGCAAGCTGCGCAAGCGGATCGTGCGCCAGACCCGCGAGGCGATCGAGCAATACGGCATGATCGAACGCGACGCCCGCTGGCTGGTCTGCCTGTCGGGCGGCAAGGACAGCTACACCCTGCTTGCCGTCTTGCACGAGCTGAAATGGCGCGGCCTGCTGCCGGTCGATATCCTCGCCTGCAACCTCGACCAGGGTCAGCCCGGCTTTCCGGCGACGGTATTGCCCGAGTTTCTGGAAAAGATGGGGGTGCCGCACCGGATCGAATACCAGGACACCTATTCCATCGTGATGGACAAGGTGCCCGCCGGACGGACCTATTGCGCACTGTGTTCTCGGCTGCGGCGCGGCAACCTCTACCGGATCGCGCGCGAAGAAGGTTGCAGCGCCGTGGTGCTGGGCCATCATCGCGACGACATCCTGGAAACCTTCATGATGAACCTGTTCCATGGCGGCCGGCTGGCGACCATGCCGCCCAAACTGGTGAACGAGGAGGGCGATCTGTTCCTCTACCGCCCGCTGGCCCATGTCGCCGAAGAAGACTGCGACCGCTTTGCCCGCGCCATGCGCTATCCGATCATCCCCTGCGATCTTTGCGGCAGCCAGGATGGGCTGCAACGTCAGCAGGTCAAGCAGATCCTCGACGGCTGGGAACGCAATGCGCCGGGCCGCCGGCAGGTCATGTTCCGCGCGCTGATGAATGCCCGCCCCTCGCATCTGCTGGATCCGCAACTGTTTGATTTCGCCGGTCTGACGCGGGCACCGGAAAAGACCGGCGCGGGAACCGACAATGACGGGGATATTCCGAAGCTGCGTTAAACCGGTGTTGAACTTCTTTCCCTAGCGTCCCCCTCGACTGGATTGGGACAGGCTTAGATGTTCAGACTGTGGCGCAAGGATCTTTCAAGCTTTCTGACCAGCCTGCGACGGGTCCTGTCGCGACCAAGGATGCTGGCCCTGCTGCCGGCGCTTTGCCTGCTGGCCTATTTTCTGGCCGGAGAGCTGGCGCTGATCCTTGTCGCCCTGACCCTGCCGGTGGTCCTGATGCTGGTCGCGGAGACGCGCGACGAAGCCCTTTCTCCGCCCCGACCACGCGATGCGGTGACAGGTCTGGGCCTGCGGGATTCGCTGGAACGGTCACTGGACCATGCCCTGCACCTTGAAGAAGTCACACCACGCAAGACCGCCTGCCTCATGGTGCAGATCGATGATTTCGACGTCTTTATCGACCGGTACGGCCAAGCTGCCGGGGACAATGTGCTGGCCCGCACCGCCACCCGCCTGCACCGGATGCTGCGCGACGGCGATCAGGTCTGCAAGACCGGGCCAGCCGTCTTCGGCATCAGCATTGCCCCGGTCACCCAGCTTGATCTCGAGGAAATGATCCAGATGGCGGCCCGTCTGCAGACCGAGGTCGAGGAACCCCTGTCGCTGGATGCCACCACTGTCTATGTCTCATGCTCCATCGGCTTCTGCCTTGGAGCACGCAGCCCCGGCCCGACCGGATCGGACCTGGTCACCGCGACGCAGACGGCGCTGAGCGAAGCGATGCGCTTTGCCCCCTCCGCGATCCGGTCGTTTTCCACCGACATGCGCAAACGGCAACAAAGCCGGTCAATCCTGGCGGACGAGGTCGCGGCCGCCTTGGAAAGCGACCAGTTCCTCCCCTTCTTCCAACCGCAGGTCTCCTGTGACACCGGACTCGTCACAGGGTTCGAGGCGCTGGCCCGCTGGTGCCACCCGGACCGCGGCATCATTTCCCCGGCCGAATTCCTGCCCGTGGTCGAACAATCCGGCCAGATGGAGCGCCTGGGCGACGTGATGCTGGTGCAGGCGCTGACAGCCCTGCGACGCTGGGACGATCTTGGGCTGAAGGTACCGCAGGTCGGGGTCAATTTCGCCACCGAGGAACTGCGCAATCCACGCCTGATGGAGAAGGTGCGCTGGCAGTTGGATCGCTTCGGGCTGACCCCGGACCGGCTGTCGGTAGAGGTTCTTGAAACCGTCGTTGCCGCTTCGCCCGAAGACGTGGTGTCGCGCAATATCAATTCACTGGCAGCCATGGGATGCCGCATCGACCTTGACGATTTCGGCACCGGCCATGCCTCGATTTCCTCGATCCGGCGCTTTTCCGTCGAACGGCTGAAGATCGACCGCAGCTTCGTGATGAAGGTCGACAGGGACATCGAACAGCAACGCATGGTGTCGGCGATCCTGACGATGGCCGAACGGCTTGGGCTGGCCACACTGGCCGAAGGCGTCGAGACCCAAGGCGAACATGCGATGCTGGCGCAACTGGGCTGCGACCATGTGCAAGGCTATGAAATCGCGCGGCCCATGCCTTTCGATCAAACTGCCGAATGGATCCGCCTCTATCATGCCGGGCTGATCGAGGCGCCGAAATTCGGCCGCGGCACCGGGACCGGACCGACCGGTTGACCTTGCCGCAGTCGCGTGCTTGCCACCATGACTGCTCCGGTCGGGCAGAGACCCAACCATTTCGCCGCGCGCCCTCCAGTCAGTTGCCAAGGTTAGTCGCGCCCCCTGCTGTTCCCGACTCACTGAAGATCCACCTTTGAACCGGGCGCTGCTGGCCGTCCTCGGCCCGTAACAGGTGGGCCCAAGTTCATTTTCCTGTGTGCCCCACCCTATGGAAAGACCTTAGCCCCTTGACCTTTGGCCCCGCGAACGGTTGAACCCCCCAAGACCAACCCATACGGCAATTCCAAAGGTGGCGCAGCGCGATGGACGATCAGAACAAGAACCTAATCCTGGCCACGGTGCTCAGCTTCATCGTGGTCATCGCCTGGTTCCTTCTCTTTCCCCCTGCGGAACAGGCGCCCGACCAGACGGCCGAACTGACTGCGGCACAAAGCGAAGGCACCGCGTCCACGGGTGCCCAGGGCGGCACCGGCACGACGCTGACCCCGAGCGGTGAAGCCGGCGCGAACAGCAGCGCCACCACCGCCGTCGGCTCCACCCCGTTGGCCGACAGCCCGCGCATCGATATCGACACGCCGAGCCTCTCGGGCTCCATCGCCCTGACCGGCGGACGGATCGACGATCTGACCCTGAAGAATTACCGGCAGACGCTGGACGAGGATTCCCCCAACGTCCGTCTGTTCAGCCCGCAGGGCACGCCGGACGCCTATTACACGATCTACGGCTGGGTGGCCGGCACCAACGTGGCCGCCGATGCCGTGCCGGGCGCCGACACACCCTGGCAGCTGGAAAGCGGCGAGACGCTGAGCCCCGACAGCCCGGTCACCCTGGCCTGGGACAATGGCGCCGGGCTGATCTTCCGCCAGACCTATGCGGTGGACGACAAGTTCATGTTCACCATCCGCCAATCGGTCGAAAATACCGGCGATGCCGCCGTGTCCATGCGCCCCTACGGCCTGCTGCGCCGCCATGGCCTGCCCTCTGATCTTCAAAGCTACTTCGTCGTCCACGAAGGCATGATCCGCATGTCGGACGGCACCCTGGAAGAAGAAGCCTACAAGAAGATGGACGACCTCGATTTCGACAACCGCGAAGGCGCCCCCGCCAGTCGGATTGAAGTCTCGGAAAGCGGTTGGATCGGCTTTACCGAACACTACTGGATGTCGACACTGATCCCCGGCGACACGCCCTTCCGCTCGACAGTGAAATACTACCCCAGCCAGGACGTCTACCAGACCGAAGCGGTGCTCGGCTCGGCAGAGATCGCGCCCGGCACGACGCTCGACGTGGACACGATGCTGTTCTCGGGTGCCAAGGAATGGGAAACCATCAAGGAATACGAAGCCGCCGGCGTCACCCGGTTCATCGACGCAATCGACTGGGGCTGGTTCTTCTTCCTGACCAAGCCGATCTTCTGGCTGATCCACTGGCTGCACAGCTTCATCGGCAACATGGGCTGGTCGATCATCGTGATGACGATCTTCCTCAAGGCGCTGCTGTTCCCGCTGGCCTACAAATCCTACGCGTCGATGGCCAAGATGAAGGAACTCCAGCCGCAGATGGAGAAACTGAAGGAGCGCGTCGGCGATGACCGCGCCAAGCTTCAGAAAGAGATGATGGAGATGTACAAGCGGGAGAAGGTGAACCCCGCTGCGGGCTGCCTGCCGATCCTGATGCAGATCCCGATCTTCTTCTCGCTCTACAAGGTGATCTTCGTCACCCTCGAACTGCGCCAGCAGCCCTGGATCGGCTGGATCCGCGACCTGAGCGCGCCGGACCCCTCGTCGATCCTGAACTTCTTCGGCCTGTTCCCCTGGGGCGTGCCGGCGATCGACAGCCCGATCCACATCATCAGCATCGGTATCCTGCCGATCGTGCTGGGCCTGTCCATGTGGCTGCAACAAAAGCTGAACCCGGCGCCCACCGATCCCGCGCAACAGATGATCTTTGCCTGGATGCCCTGGGTCTTCATGTTCATGCTGGGCGGTTTCGCCAGCGGGCTGGTGCTGTACTGGATCACCAACAACACGATCACCTTCACGCAGCAGTACCTGATCATGCGCAGCCACGGGTTCAAACCGGATGTCTTCGGCAACATCAGGGGCTCGTTCAAGCGCAAGAAAAAGGCCGACGCGGCCGAGAACGGCAAGAAGTAAGTGACCCGCGTCGCGCAGATCTGGCGGCATCCGATCAAGGGGATCGGGGCCGAGAGCCTGGAAAGCGTGATGCTGGCCGCGAACCTGCCCATGCCCGGAGACCGGGCATGGGCGTTCGGCGTCGGGGACACCCAAGATACCGGGGCCTGGCAGCGTTGCAGCAACTTCGCGCGCGGCTGCCACGGGCCACAACTGATGGCTATCACCGCGCAAAGCCTGGACGATGGCCGCATCGCGTTGGATCATCCGCAGGCCGGTCCGCTGACCATCAACCCCAGCCAAGACACTGCCAAGCTGACCGCCTGGCTGACCCCGCTCTGGCCTGCGGCACGCCCTGCCCTGAGCCGGCTGATCCCCGCCCCTGCCGAGGGGATGAGCGATGCAGATTACGCTTGCCTCTCTGTCCTAGGCACGGCCTCGCTTGCGGCCCTGTCGCAGGATTGTGGCAAGCCGCTTGACCCGCGACGCTTTCGTGGCAACCTTTGGCTGGACGGTCTCGCGCCTTTTGACGAACTGGACCTGATCGGCCGACGTCTGCAGATCGGGACGGCGGTGCTGGAAGTCGTCGAGCCGATCGACCGCTGCCGCGCCACCCAGGTTGACCCCGAGACCGGGGAAGAGGATACCGAAGTGCTTCGGACCCTGCGCAAGACGCGCGGACATATTGATTTCGGCGTCAAGGCGCGGGTTCTGGAACCCGGCCATGTCGCCCTTAACGCGGAGGTCGGGATCCTGTGAACCAGATCGCATTCAACATCGCCGAAGAACCCGACACCGCCACCGCGGAAAAGGGTCGTATCCTGTTTGCCGGCGAGGTCGAGTTCCTCAAGGGCGTGGTCGCCATGGACGGCCTGCCCGGTTCCGACCGGATCGAGGTCTGCTTCGCCGGTCGCTCCAACGTCGGGAAATCGACGCTGATCAATGCGTTGACGGGCCGCAAGGCCATCGCACGGGCGTCCAACACGCCCGGCCGGACGCAAGAGATCAACTATTTCACCCTCGGCGCCGAACGCTATCTGGTCGACTTGCCGGGCTATGGCTATGCCAATGCGCCCGTGGCAGTCGTCGAGAAATGGCAACGCCTGCTGAAAAACTACCTGTCGGGTCGTCAGAACCTGCGCCGCGCCTTCGTGCTGGTCGATTTCCGCCACGGTGTCAAACCGGTCGACGAAGAAATCATGCGCCTTCTCGACAGCTCTGCCGTGACCTTCCAATGCGTGATGACCAAGGCCGACAAGGTCAAGGAGGTCGACCGCGCCGCCGTGCTGACCCAGGTGCGCGCCGCTCTGGCCAAGCACCCCGCAGCCTACCCCGAAATCGTCCTGACCTCGTCCGAAAAAGGCATGGGCATCCCGACTCTGCGGTCGATCATTGCCGGGCTGATCTGACCGGCCTGCCGCAGGGAAACCGATCAATCAGGGAAAGTGTCTCACTGAGCCACGGTCATCGACAGTCGCCGAAAGGCGACCCCGGCGTCAGAAGTTCAGCGTCGCCCGCAGCGTCAGGGTATTCACACCCAGGTTGTCGCCCGCGTCGTTGAAATCATTGATGATGTGGTGCAGGAATTCCGCCCCGATCGAGATATCGCGGCCGATGTCGTAATCCATCCCGACACCGAGGACGGTCGCGTCTACCTTGCCGAAAAAGCCCTGCACCTCGGCCACGCCGGCCAGTCCGTAATAATAACTGCGCCCCTCGGCGTAGCCTGCGCGCATCTTGACGCGCGTGACCTCGGAGATGTGACCCCGCGAGGTGCCAATATCGGTGCGGCTTTGCTCAAGCTCTGCGCCGACCACAAGGCGGTCGATCTGCATGTTGTAGCCCAGATGCAGGCTCTTGCCGATGCCGCCATCCGCATCAAGCACCCAACCCAGATTGCCACCCAAATAGAAACCGTTCCAGTGGCTGTCCCGCGCCATGGCAGGGCCCGAGGCCGCAAGAATCACCGCCATCGCCGGAAGCACCGGGCTGAACAGGGCAAATCTCTGGCGGACAGCAGTGAACATGCCTCATTAACGCAGGGACAGGCAAATAGTTCATTGATGGATCGAAGTTTTTCGCCGTCTTACCTAAAATGCCGCGTGAAACACGGCTCCGCAGGCATCAGGGCAAGAGGGCCCGGACCGTTGCCGGTCCGGGCCCCGCTTCCAGATGGGGAGATCAGAAGCGGTAGTTCACACGTGCGGACACGGTGTTGGCGCTGTAGTCGGAGCCGGTGCCGTTGAAGTCGGAGATCTCGTCATAGAGATATTCGCCGGCGACGCTGACGGTGTCCGTCACCATGTATTCAACGCCTGCACCAAGGGTGTAACCGGTATCGG
This sequence comes from Pseudooceanicola algae, assembly GCF_003590145.2. NCBI lineage: Bacteria > Pseudomonadati > Pseudomonadota > Alphaproteobacteria > Rhodobacterales > Paracoccaceae > Pseudooceanicola > Pseudooceanicola algae. The sequence continues at coordinate 2,146,827 of NZ_CP060436.1, forward strand.
AACCCAGGTTGCTGTCGGCATTCACTGCACCGACAACACCGTAGATCAGGGCCGGGCCAGCGTCATAGCCAGCGCGCAGCTTGGCGCGTGTTGCGGAATCAAGGTCGACACCGCCGGTCGAATCGAAATCATTGGCTTGGTACTCAAGCTCGCCACCAAGAACGAAGTTGCCGAAGTCGTGGTCGTAACCACCCTGGATACCGTAGACCATGCCGTCGTTGGATGCGGAGCCGGCGTCGTAGTCGCCGTAGCCGAGGTTCAGACCGATGTAGCCACCCGTCCAGTCGTTACCGGTGTAGGCCGGGACGATGGGGGCCGGAGCCACGACGATCGGCTCGGCGGGAGCGGGGTCCATGGAACCGGCAAATGCGGGAACGGCCATGGCGCAGGTTGCCGCGGTGGCGGCGAGAATCTTGGTGCGAAGCATTGTAGTCTCCTTCGTTATGTTAGGGCTGCTCGCCCCTCTCAACGGGTTGGCCCGTTGCTGGTTTAACGCGGGTTCATTCGCGTTCCGTCGCATAAACCTCGCGAAAGAGGGGAAGTTCCATGGGCCTCGTGGCCTTCCCCGGGGCATCGGCCAGATCAAGCCGGAGGCGGGGCCGAATCTGGGCGACGATCTGCCGGGCATTGAAATGCTTCGCCCCGACCGCTTGAGCACCCCTTGAATTCGACCTGAGCAAACCAGATGGCGGCCTTGGCAGCGCCAACCGCAGCGCGTATCAAGTTGCCGAACGACCGGAGCCCCGCAGATGAAGAAGCAGACCGCCATGAACCAAGACTGGATCGCCACCGCCCGCACCCTGTCCGAGGCCCTGCCCTATCTGCAGCGCTACGAAGGGGCCATCGTGGTGGTCAAATTCGGTGGAAACGCCATGGGAGACCGCGAAGCGATGCAAAGCTTCGCCCGTGACATCGTCCTGATGCGCCAGGTCGGCGTGAATCCGGTGATCGTCCATGGCGGCGGTCCGATGATTAACGAAATGCTACAGAAGCTCGACGTCGAGAGCCATTTCGTGAACGGCAAGCGGGTCACCGACGAACGCACCATGGAAGTGGTCGAGATGGTCTTGTCCGGTCAGGTGAACAAGCGAATCGTCCAGGCGATCAATGAACAGGGCGGCAAGGGGGTCGGCCTGTCGGGCAAGGACGCCAACCTGATGATCTGCCGTCAGGACAATCCCGAGCTCGGCCTTGTCGGCACTCCGGACGAAATGGATACGACGATCCTGCATTCGATGTTCCGCAGTGACATCATCCCGGTCATCGCCCCCATCGGCATGGGCCGCAACGGCGAGACCTTCAACGTGAACGGCGACACGGCCGCCGGTGCCGTCGCCGCTGCGCTGCGCGCCGATCGCCTGCTGCTGCTGACCGACGTGGCCGGCGTGAAGAACGCCGAAGGCGAGGTCGTGACCGCCCTGACCGCCGCGCAGATCCGCGAAATGACCACCGATGGCACCATCGCAGGCGGCATGATCCCCAAGACCGAAACCGCCCTTGCCGCCATCGAAGGTGGCGTGCGGGCCGTCGTCATCCTGGATGGCCGCGCCTCCAACGCTGTCCTGCTGGAGCTGTTCACGGAACATGGGGCCGGCTCGATGATCCGTGCCGACTAGGCCGGATTTCGCGACCCTCGAAGCCGCGGCGCAGGCCCGGCACCTGACGATCCTTTGCGCGCTCGACCGGGCGGCCTGCGCGTCCTCGGGCGGGCTCGATGCCCGGACGGGGACGCTTCTGCTGCTGTCCCCGGTCGAGCCGGGTTTCTTTATCGCCTTCGAAGCTTCCAAAGAGTTTTGCGACGGCCTTCCCGATCCCCTCGACCGCTATACGCAGCGCATTGTCGAGCCGTTCGCCGCCGAGTTCGGGGGGACGGCCTATTACCCGAACGACCCCACTCGCCCCTTTCTGAGCTGGGCACTGGGAAGCGGTTTCGCTCATAGCTCCCCGGTCGGGATGTTGGTGCGCGAGGACAGCGGCCTCTGGCTGTCGTTCCGCGCCGCGCTCGGTCTTCCGCATGCGCTCGACCTGCCCACCCCGAGCCCCGCGCCCTGCCCCAGCTGCGCAAGACCCTGCCTCACGGCCTGCCCTGTCGGGGCGCTGACAGCGGATGGTTACGACGCGGCGCTTTGCAAGGATTGGCTGCGTCGTCCCGAAGGGACCGACTGCCTGACCCGCGGCTGCGCCCTGCGCCGCAGCTGCCCGGCCGGACAGGATGTGCCACGCCTCCACCGGCAATCGGAATTCCACATGCGCGCTTTTCTGGAGGCCTGATGCCACGATTGATCCTGATGCGGCACGCGAAGTCCAGCTGGGGCGACCCGACGCTGGATGATCACGACCGGGTGCTGAACCCGCGCGGGCGTCGCGCAGCCAAGGCGCTTGGCCTGTGGTTGCGCGACCGGGGCTACCTGCCGGATGTGGCGCTGGTGTCCAGTGCTGCGCGGACGCAGGAAACCTTTGACCGGCTGGGCCTTGGTCCTTCGGTCGTGCATCGCTGCCTGCCGCAGCTTTACCACGCCGGCCCCGCCCGCCTGATGCAGGGGCTGCGCAGCGGCTCCGGCGCGACCCTGCTGCTGGTAGCGCATAACCCCGGTATCGCCGAATTCGCGGAACGCATCCTGACGGACGCCCCCGCCCATCCCCGCTTTGCCGACTACCCGACCGGCGCCACGCTGGTCGCGGATTTCCCGGCCCCCGACTGGGCAAGCGTCGACTTCGGCGGGGCCATCCCTGTCGATTTCATTGTGCCGCGCGATCTGACCGACGAGAGCAGCGCCATGTAAAAACGGCGCGGAAGACCCGCGCCGTTTCAATCCATGCCTGTCCGAGGCGGCCTAGTGGCCCAGGATCTGGCTGAGGAACAGTTTCGTACGCTCGGACCGCGGGTTGTTGAAGAACTCCTCGGGCTCGTTCTGTTCGACGATCTGGCCCTGGTCCATGAAGATCACGCGATTGGCGACCTGACGGGCAAAGCCCATCTCGTGCGTCACGCAGATCATGGTCATGCCCTCCTGCGCCAGCTCGATCATGGTGTCGAGCACCTCCTTGATCATCTCCGGATCCAGCGCCGAGGTCGGTTCGTCGAACAGCATGATCCGCGGCTTCATGCAAAGCGACCGCGCGATGGCGACCCGCTGCTGCTGACCGCCCGAAAGCTGGCCGGGAAACTTGTTCGCCTGCTCGGGGATCTTCACCTTTTCAAGGAAGTGCATCGCCGTCTCGATGGCTTCCTTCTTGGGTGTCTTGCGCACCCAGATCGGCGCCAGCGTGCAGTTCTCCAGGATCGTCAGGTGCGGGAACAGGTTGAAGTGCTGGAAGCACATGCCGACCTCGGACCGGATCTTGTCGATGTTCTTCAGGTCCGAGGTCAGCTCGGTCCCGTCGACGATGATCTTGCCTTGCTGATGTTCCTCCAGCCGGTTGATGCAGCGGATCATCGTCGATTTCCCGGACCCCGAAGGCCCCGCGATGACGATCCGTTCGCCCCGGTTCACGGTCAGGTTGATGTCGCGCAGCACGTGGAAGGTGCCGTACCACTTGTTCATGTTCGAAATCTCGATGGCCACTTCATCAGAGACCTTCATGGCCGTGGGATCGACAGCGGGCGCGGTTTGGAAAGCGGTGTCAGTCATTGGTCAGACCCTTTCTAGCGGTGCCCGGTCTGCAGCTTGCGCTCCAGATACATCGAGTAGCGGGACATGGAGAAACAGAAGAGGAAGAAGACGACACCGATGAACAGGAACAGTTCCCAGTAGATGCCGTTCCAGTCGGTGTCGGCGCGGATCGCGGTGGCCAGACCCAGCGGATCGAGAAGACCGATGATCGAGACCAGCGTGGTATCCTTGAACACCCCGATGAAGGTCGAGACGATGCCGGGAATCGAGATCTTCAGCGCCTGGGGCATGATGATCAGCCGCTGTGCCTGCCAGTAGTCGAGGCCAAGCGAATCGGCGCCCTCGTACTGACCCTTCGGCAGTGCGGCCAGACCGCCCCGGATCACTTCGGCCATGTAGGCCGAGGCAAAGAGGGTGGTCATGATCATCACCCGCAGGATGATGTCGAAATTGGTGCCCGGCGGCAGGAAGATGTTCAGAAGGACCGAGGCCACGAACAGCAGCGTGATCAGCGGCACGCCGCGAATGAACTCGATGAAGCCGACGCAGAGCCATTTGACCAGCGGCAGATCCGACCGGCGACCAAGCGCCAGGACGATGCCGATGGGCAGCGAACAGGCAATGGCCACGACCCCGATGGTCACCGACAGCATGAAGCCCCCGAATTGCCGCGAGGCCACGGGTTCCAGCGCCAGCGGCAGGACAGAGGCCAGCCCATTGGCAATCGGCCCGGTCAGGTAGAGCCACCAGATGATGGTGCCGAAGGCGGCGATGATCACCGCGAACCCATCGGGCACCGCGCGCAGCGCCAACTTGTAGACCCCGTAGCCGACCGCGAAACCGGCCAGCGTCACGACCGAGACCCAGACCGTGCCGCCCCAAAGCAGCCAGGGAAGGATGAACGGATAGATGACCGAGAAGATCATCACCCGCGACGGCACCAGGTGCGCGAACAGCACCGGCCCAAGGGCCACCAGCAGAAGCAGCAGCGCCAGGATCGGCCGCCAGTAAAGCTCGCTCGGGTAGAAGCCGAACATCAGCTGTTGCCAGCGATCCCGGATGACCCCCCAACAGGCGCCTTCGTGATGCCGCGCGATCCCGACAAAGATCTCTCGGCATTCGCTTAGCGAATCGGCGTGCCAGGTCGGCGCGATGAACCAGGGCAGCAACCGCTGCAGCAGGAAAGCGACAAACAGGATCGACAGGATCGTCAGCAACGTGTTCGCCCAGCCCGAGAACAGGTTGGTCTTTGCCCAGCCGACAGGCCCGACGGTCGATGATGGTGGCTCTTCCTGCGGCAACATCGTGTCGCGGACGAAAAGCACCGTATCTGCATGCGTATTGCTCATCTCAACGCTCCACCAGTTTGACGCGATTGTTGTAGAGGTTCATCACGCTCGAAATACTCAGGCTGATGGCGAGGTAGACCAGCATGCCCAGCAGAACCGTCTCGAGCTCGCGCCCGGTCTGGTTCAGGGTGATGCCCATCAGGGTCCCGGTGATGTCCATGTAGCCCACGGCAATGGCCAGCGACGAGTTCTTGGTCAGGTTCAGGTATTGCGAGATCAGCGGCGGGATGATGACCCGCAGCGCCTGGGGCAGGATGACCAGCGACATGATCCGGTTGGACCGCAGGCCAAGCGCCGCGGCGGCTTCGCTCTGGCCGCTGGAAATGGCCAGGATGCCGGCGCGCACGATTTCCGCGATGAAGGCGGCAGTATAAAGCGACAGCGCCAGCCAGAGCGCGATCAGCGAATTGCGCATATGGGTGCCGCCGGCGAAGTTGAAGCCCTTGAGCTCGGGATAGCCGAAATGGAAGCCGAGAAGGCCCAGCAGGACGATCACCGGCAGCAGAAGGACGCCGGTGCGGATATGCCAGGTGCGGGGCCGGATGCCGGTCGCTTCCTGGGTGGCATCGGCCTTCTTGCCGATCCGGCGGGAGACGAAGATCGAACCGCCCAGCACCAGAAGGATCGCGATCAGGTCGAGACTGATGTCGAAGGCGCCAAAGACGCTGATATCGCCAAGGCCCCGCGCGAACAGCGGTTCAGGCACGTAAACGCCCCGGTTGGTGATCGCGACACTGTCGAACAGTTTCATGGTCGAAGCGGGATCATCGCCGCGGAAGGCACTTGGCGCCGGCAGGCTTTCGATCAGGATCGCCATGCACAGAACGATCCACATCAGGACCGGGACGTTGCGGAACATCTCGACATAGACCGTCATCAGGCGGGCGATCAGCCAGTTGCCCGACAGGCGCAGGACGCCGACGATCACGCCGACGATCGTGGCCGTGATACAGCCCAGCACCGCGACAAGCAGCGTGTTCAGCAGCCCGACAAAGGCGGCGCGCAAGTGGCTGGATTGAGAGGAATAGTCGATAAGGCGCTGGTTGATGTCATACCCGGCCGGCTCGAACATGAAGCCGAAGGAAGGCTCCTTGCCGAGATCCGCGAGGTTCTGGATCGTGTTGTTCGCCAACCAGCCCACAAGGGTCAGGAAGGCGATCAGCGCAATGATCTGGAAGGTGATCGCGCGATACCGCGTGTCGTAGACAAGCATGGATAGCTTGAAAGACTCCGCCGGCGGATCGGAAAGCGTTGTCATGGTCTGATGTTCCCCGTGATCCGGCCCATTCTGTGGGTGCGTCTGCGCGCGGCGGGCCGGTCATTCTGGCCCATGGGCCGTATTGAAAGAGGGCGCGGAAATCTCCGCGCCCTCTTCTGCATCTTAGCGGAAGGGCGGCGTGTAGAGCAGCCCACCGTCGGTGTATTGCGCGTTCAGACCACGCGCGAGACCGATCGGGGTGTTCTCACCGATGTTCTTCTCGAAGATCTCACCGTAGTTGCCGCCGGCGGTGATCGCCATCAGCGCCCAGTCGTTGCCCAGGCCAAGCATCTCGCCCAGGCTACCTTCGGTGCCCAGCAGACGGTTGATCTCGGGGTTGTCGGTGGCAGCGGATGCCATGTCCTTGGCGTTGGCCGAGGTCACGCCAAGTTCTTCGGCAGCGACGAGAGCGTTCAGCGTCCAGGTGACGATGTCACCCCATTCGTCGTCGCCATGGCGGACGAGCGGGCCGAGCGGCTCTTTCGAGATGATCTCCGGCAGGATGATGAAATCGCCGGGGGTCTCGAAGGTGGCACGCGTCGCGGCCAGACCGGAAGCATCCGTCGTGTAGACGTCACAGGCGGAAGCAAGGAATTGCTGCTGCGCTTCGGCGTTGGTTTCGATCGGAACCGGCTCGTAGCTCATGTTGTTCACACGGAAGAAGTCCGCGAGGTTGAGCTCGGTCGTGGTGCCGGTCTGGATGCAGACGGTCGCGCCATCAAGTTCCTTGGCCGAGCTGACGCCCAGTGCCTTGGGGACCATGAAGCCCTGACCATCGTAGTAGTTGACGCCGGTGAAGGTGAACTTCAGGTCGACATCGCGCGAGAAGGTCCAGGTGGTGTTCCGGGCCAGCATGTCGACTTCGCCCGAAGCGAGCGCGGTGAAGCGGGTTTTGCCGGTGGTCGGCACGAACTCGACAGCGGTCGGGTCGCCAAGAACGGCAGCGGCCACGGCGCGGCACAGGCTTACATCGAAGCCGGACCATTCGCCGTTGTCGTCGGGGGCTGCAAAGCCCACGAGACCGGTGGAGACGCCGCAATTCAGGGTGCCGCGTGCCTTTACGTCATCCAGAGTGGCTGCACCGGCAGCGCCGGCGGCCAGACCTGCAACGGTCAACGCGCCAAGAAATACGGTTGTTTTCATGTTTACCTCTTCCTGATTGTCCGTCTTTGGAGTCAGACGGTTCTCTGGCCCCTTGGGACCGAGGACGATACTCGCCAAGGGTACTCCCCCTCAACAATGCCTAAACTGTGGGCTTAATCATCGCATCGGGTCAAGTAGATCATAACGAAAACTGAATGATCACGCTCGCGGAACGGGTGGAATCAAGGCCGAAAACACGGCCGGACTGTCCCGTTCCGCGGCCCGCTTCGGGCCGGAAAAATCCCTGGCGGGCAGGAAACTGAGGCAAATTCAGCCGTGAACGAGGTCCAGAAACTCTTTCGCATGGAGAAAAGCGACTTTTTTGCCGTCGGCAACGGCTTTCGCTTCGTCATCCAGGCCCCATTGCTCGGCCTGCCAGTCCTCATCGACGCGGGACATGTCCCATATTTCTGGCGTGGCGGCAGCGTCCAAAAATGCGGCAAAACCCAGCACCAGCGACCCCGAGAGGCTAACGAGATCGTGGAAGGCGGCCAGTTCGAAGGGCGAAAGTGCGGCGACCTGCGCCGACAGCCGCGACAGGGCCTGCGGATCCTGAGAATCGTGAATCACGCCCTGACGCGGTTCCAGTCGTGCATCCAGCCGGGTCGCGGCCCAATCCAGCATCGGATCCCAGACGGCGGCCTGTCTTTCGACCAGTTCGACCGGGCTTGTGGCGCGATAGCAGACAAGGTCGCTGTCGCCATAATCGGCCAGCAATTGCGCAACTTCGCCGTGCTGGGTCGCCACCTTGTCGATGGCGGAATTGGCCGTCCGCATGAAGGGCATCGAGGTGGGATCGATGGCGTCTTCCTGCGCTTGCCATTCGGCGGCGATGCGGTCGGCCAGCGCCCGGCTGGGCAGGGCCAGCGCGGCCTTGGCCGGGGTCTTGACCGGGCGGCCGTCAAGCTGAACGGAAAAGCCTTGGGGCGTTTCCACGACATCGGCGGCTTTCCAGAACCGGCGGGCTTTCCATTCGCTCATGCGGCAGTTTCCTTCGTCAGGCGGTCGATTTCGGCCAGCAGGGTCGCGGGGGTGCCGGCCTGCCCGGCCGCATGCGCCAGCGCGCCGGTCGGATGATAGCCCCAGTCGACGGCAATCGCAGCGACACCAGCAGCATGGGCCATGTCGATATCAAAGGTCGTGTCACCGATCATCACCGCGCGCTCTGCTGCGACGCCGGTTTCCGCCAGCGCGGTCAGGATCATCGAGGGATGCGGTTTCGACGGGTGATCGTCAGCCACCTGGATGGTCTGGAAGACGCCGGTCAGCCCGTGGTTTTCCAGCAGCGCGACCAGGCCACGACGGGATTTTCCGGTGGCGATGCCCAGAAGGGTGCCGGGCTGTGCCGCCAGGGTTTCAACCAGCTCGCGCATTCCGGCATATAGCGGCGAATGTGACGCCCCAGCCGTGACCCGGCGCTGCATGTAGGCGACCTTGTAGCCTTCGACCAGACGGACGCAGGTCGCGGCATCGACCTCCGGCGCAAGGTGCGGCATGGCAACGTCCAGCGACAGGCCGACGATGCCCAGAATCGCGTCCCGCGCCGGCGGCGTCAGCCCTTCGCCGTCAAAGGCATCGACCATCGAGCCGATGATGTCGCCCTGGCTGTCCGACAGGGTCCCATCCACGTCGAAGATGACCAGGCGGGGCAATGCGGCGGTATCGTTCAAAGAGGCTCGTCCATGTCGAAGGGATCCTTGCGCACGTCCTTTTCGGACCACTGGAAATGATCCCAGCTGCGCTTCATGTGGTCGGGCAGTGGCGCTTCCAGTTCCAGCGGCTTTCCAGTGATCGGATGCGGCAGGCGCAACAGGCGGGCATGCAGGTGCAGCTTGCGGCTGATGTCGCCGCCCAGCTGGGCGCCCCAGCCGTCGCCCAGGTTTTCCTGACCCGAACCGCCGTACTTGCCGTCCCCGATGATCGGATGCCCGATCTCGGCCATATGGGCGCGCAGCTGGTGGGTCCGCCCGGTCACGGGCACCAGTGCGACCCAGGTCGCCCGCTGGCCCAGCCGGAACAGGTTGGCGTAGTCGGTCACGGCGCGCTTGGCACCGGGGGTCTTGTCGACCTCGCGCGGGTGCACGCAGATCATCTTTTCGCCCTCGCCGCCCGAGCCATGGCCCGGCGCCTTCACCAGGCCGAAGGAAATCGTGCCCATGTAGGGCACCGGCACACCGGCGACGAGCGCCCAGTAGATCTTGCGCGTATCCCGGTGGCGGAAGGCCTCGGTCAGCTTCTGCGCCGCCAGACGGTGACGCGCCAGCAGCAGCAGGCCCGAGGTGTCCTTGTCCAGCCGGTGCACCAGCCGGGGCTTTTCATCCAGCCCGAACTTCAGCGCCTCGGCCAGCCCGTCGACGTGGCGCGTGGTCTGCTTGGACCCGCCCTGAACGGCCAGGCCGGCGGGCTTGTTCAACGCGATGATGTCATCGTCCTTGTAGAGCACGCAGGACTGGATCATCCGCTCGTCTTCGTAGCTGATCCTGGACTCGCGCGGGGCGAAGGCGCTTTCGTCCACGGCGGGAACCGGCGGGATGCGCAGTTCCTGCCCCGGCTCGAGGCGGTGGTTGGATTTCACCCGCCCGCCGTTCACCCGGATCTCGCCCTTGCGGCACATCTTTTCGATGCGTCCCTGCGTCAGATGCGGGAAACTGCGCCGCATCCAGCGGTCCAGCCGCATCTCTGCATCCCCGTCAGGGATGGTAACCGTCTGCACACCGCTCATGCGATAAGCCCCCGCATTGCATATGTCCCTGCCACGATGGCCGCGAGGGAGATCACCACGTTGATGCCGACATAAAGCGCGGCAAGCGCGGGCTGGCCGCGTTCGTAAAGGGTGAAGGCCTCAAGCGAGAAGGACGAAAAGGTCGTGAAGCCCCCAAGGATCCCCGTCGCAAGGAAGGGGTTCAGATGGGACCAGCCCCGGTCACCGACGATGACCACAAGGCAGCCCATCAGGAAGGAGCCGAAAATATTGACGAAGATCACGCCAAGCGGCAGCGGCGCACCCGGCCCCACCAGGCGCAGGATCACCACGCCCGACAGGTAGCGCAGCGACGCCCCGATGGCACCGCCCGCAGCAACTTGAAGAACCGTTGTAAACATGGCGCGTCTGTCGCCCGCCACGGGCAAGGAGTCAAGCGGCACAAGGGTCTGGCGACGCAGCGCAATCGGGCCGGGCGCCCCGGCGGGCCTGAGTGTGCGGGCGATGGGCGGCCCTGCGCACCACACGGGCAGGTTGTCGCGCGCCCCTGATCCGGCAAGCGAAGGCGCAATTGGTCCCGCAAGCTGCGGGAAGCGATTTCCAATACCGCTTCGGCACCCTAGATTGGCCCCATGACAGATCTCTTCGGCGACACCCCCCAAGCCCCTGCCCGCCCGGCCCCCGAGGCCGCGGACCGCCCCTTGCCGACCGGCTGCGCCCGGCGCTGCTGGACGAGGTGATCGGGCAGGACCACATCCTGTCTGCCGACGCGCCCCTGGGGCGGATGCTTGCGGCGGACAAGCTGTCTTCGCTGATCCTCTGGGGGCCGCCCGGGGTGGGCAAGACCACCATCGCGCGGCTGCTGGCCGACGCCTCGGACCGGCATTTCGTGCAGATCAGCGCGATCTTTTCGGGCGTGCCGGAACTGCGCAAGGTCTTCGATGCCGCCAAGACCCGGCAACGCACCGGTCAGGGCACCCTGCTTTTCGTCGATGAGATCCACCGCTTCAACAAGGCCCAGCAGGACGGGTTCCTGCCCCACATGGAAGACGGCACCATCGTGCTGGTCGGCGCGACAACGGAAAACCCGTCGTTCGAACTGAACCGCGCGCTGCTGTCCCGCGCCCAGGTTCTGGTGCTGCATCGCCTCGACGCGGGCGCGCTGGCCGAGCTGCTGGATCGGGCCGAGGCCGCCACGGGCCGCCCCCTGCCCCTGACCGAAGACGCCCGCGCCGCGCTTGTGGCCATGGCGGATGGCGACGGGCGGGCGATGCTGAACCTCGTGGAACAGGTCGCCTCGATCGACGTCAGCACGCCGCTGGATGCCAAGGGGCTGGCCGGGCGGCTGCAACGGCGCGCGGCGCAATACGACAAGAATGGCGACGAGCATTACAACCTGATCTCGGCGCTGCACAAATCCATTCGCGGGTCCGACCCCGATGCCGCGCTGTACTGGTTCGGGCGGATGCTGGAGGGCGGCGAAGACCCGCGGTATCTGGCCCGTCGTCTGGTGCGCATGGCGGTCGAGGATATCGGCCTTGCCGATCCCCAGGCCCAAAGCCACGCCCTGCATGCCTGGGAAATCTACGAACGCATCGGCTCGCCCGAAGGCGAGCTGGCCCTTGCGCAATCGGTGATCTACCTCGCACTGGCACCGAAATCCAACGCCGGCTACGTCGGCTACAAGCAGGCCCGCGCGGCGGCGAAACAGACCGGATCGGCCCCGCCGCCGCATCACATCCTGAACGCCCCGACCACGCTGATGAAGGAACAGGGCTACGGCGCCGGCTATGCCTATGACCATGACGCCGAAGACGGGTTTTCCGGGCAGGATTACTTTCCCGAAGGCACCGGGCGGCTGTCCTTCTACGATCCGCCCGACCGGGGTTTTGAACGCGAGATGCGCAAGCGGCTCGACTGGTTCGACAAGCTGCGCGAAAAGCGGCGCAGCGGGGCCTGACCCCAGCCGCCGCCACCCGGCCTTACAGGCGGAAGCGCATGGTCACCTTGCGCCCGCCACGCAGCACGTCCAGCTGCAGGGACCGCGAGGCGCGCGACAGCGCCTTGTCCGCATCGCGCGAGGTCTCTGTTTCATCGCCATTGACCGCCAGCAGCACGTCCCCCGGTCGCAACCCGGCCCGCTGCCCCACCTGCCCCGGTTCCTGTACCATGGCGCCGGTGGTCGTCAGAGGCAGCTGATATTCCGCGATGACGGCCGGGTTCACGGTGACCAGCGTCATGCCGGGGATCGGCCCCTTGTCGGTGGTTTCGACAGGATCGCGTGCCGGTTCCTCGGGGGCCGTGGTCATGGGCACCGCAATCGTGCTGCGCTCGCCGTCGCGCAGACGCTCGATCTGCGCCTTGCCACCCATGCCCTTGACGGACATGCGGAAAACCATCTCGGCCGGGCTCGAGATCGGGTTGCCATCCACAGCCAGGATCACGTCCCCCGGTGTGAACCCAGCCGCCGCAAAGGGGCTGTCCTCGTGCAGCGCATCGATCACGATGCCTTCGGGATGATCGAGGCCAAGCGCCCCGGCCATGTCGGTATCCACGCCATGCCCGGTCATCCCGGCCCAGGGGTGCCGAAAGACCGCCGCCCCGTCGCGTGCCTGCGCCACGAATTGTTCGATAAGCGCGGCGGGAATCGCAAAGCCAATGCCGTTCGATCCGCCCGAGCGCGACAGGATCGAGGTATTGACCCCGATCAGATCGCCCTTCACGTCGATCAGGGCGCCCCCCGAATTGCCCGGATTGATCGGCGCATCGGTCTGGATGAAATAGCCCCGTTCGCTGCCCGCCGCCGCGCCGGACCGCGCGAGGCCGGACACGATGCCGGAACTCACCGTCTGTCCGACCCCGAAGGGGTTGCCGATGGCCAGCACCAACTCACCGACTTCGACATCGTCGCTGTCGCGCAGGGCGAGGTAGGGCAGATCATGGGCATCTTCCAGCTTCAGGATTGCCAGGTCCGCCGCGGCGTCCGCCAGCAGCACCTCGGCGTTGAATTCGCGCCGGTCGTTCAGCACGATGCTGATCTCATCCGCCTCACCGACGACGTGGTAATTGGACACCACGATCCCGTCGTCCGACAGGATCACCCCGGAGCCAAGCGAGTTCTGCACCTGCGGCCGCGCCTGACCGAGGTTGCCAAAGAATTGGGAAAAGAACGGGTCATTGGCAAAGGGGCTCTGGCGGCTCGGCACGATGGTCTTGGCAAAGATATTGACCACTGCCGGGGCGGCCTTTTTCACCAGCGGCGCGAAGCTGAGCGAGATTTCCGCCTGACTTTCCGGGACGCGGTCCTGCGCCAGGGTGGGCGACAGGCCACCAAAGGCGGTCAGCAGGGCAATCAGGGATGCGGTCAGAACGGGGCGGTGAAACGTTTGCATCTTGGGCCTTTCCCGGAACATGGACATGCCGCCTGCATGGCCGAAGCGGCAGGCGCAAAGCACTCCCATAGACCGGAAAAAGCAAGACCCCCGGCCTTTGAAAAGGCCGGGGGTCCCGGTAACCAGCGGTCAAACCGACGTGAAGCTTACGCTTCGACGGCTTCCAGACGGGCCTTGTCGGCTGCGCCCTTGGCGTCCAGATCGCGGTCGACGAATTCGATGATGGCCATCGGCGCCATGTCACCATAGCGGAAGCCCGCTTTCATGATACGGACATAGCCGCCCTGACGATCCGCATAGCGCGGGCCGAGGACTTCGAAAAGCTTGATGACCAGGGCGTCCTGCTTCAGCTTGGAAGCGGCCTGACGGCGGGCGTGCAGATCGCCACGCTTTGCCAGCGTGATCATCTTTTCGATGATCGGGCGCAGTTCCTTCGCCTTGGGCAGGGTGGTCTTGATTTGCTCATGTTCGATGAGCGAGCCGGCCATGTTCGAGAAGAGCGCCTTGCGGTGCTCATGGGTACGATTCAGGCGGCGGTAGCCTCGTGCGTGACGCATGTGTCTTACTCCGAATTGCCCTCTACGGGCTGTTTTGCTTTGTCCGGCAGCCCTGCGTAGGAACTGCTCTCCTTGGGGCGGAATGCCCAGTCGATGAGCGGGGCTGATAGCCCCGAATTGCGCGCCGGTAAAGGGGTTTTACCGGATGCCTTGCCGCGGTTGGCGCAAGAATTCTTGTCCCTGTCCGCGGTGCGAGAAGGGGGCCGAAGCCCCCGTCCCTGATCATTCACTGTCCGAAACCGGCTCAGAAGTGGTCTTCGAACTTCTTCGCCAGATCTTCGATGTTGTCTGGCGGCCAGTCTTCGACATCCATGCCGAGGTGCAGGCCCATGCCCGAAAGCACTTCCTTGATCTCGTTCAGGGATTTCCGGCCGAAGTTCGGGGTGCGCAGCATCTCGGCTTCGGTCTTCTGGATCAGGTCGCCGATATAGACGATGTTGTCGTTCTTCAGGCAGTTTGCCGAACGGACGGACAATTCCAGCTCGTCCACCTTCTTGAGGAGGAGCGGGTTGAATTCCAGACCGTCGTCATCATCCTGCCGCGAGGCACTTTCCGGCTCTTCGAAGTTCACGAAGATCGAAAGCTGGTCCTGCAGAATGCGCGCGGCATAGGCCACGGCATCGTCCGGGGTGATGGAGCCGTCGGTGTCGACCTTCATCGTCAGCTTGTCGTAATCCAGCACCTGGCCCTCGCGGGTGGGCTGAACGTCGTAGGAAACCTTCTTGATCGGCGAATAGATCGCGTCGATCGGGATCAGGCCGATGGGGGCATCTTCGGGCTTGTTCTTGTCAGCCGAGACATAGCCCTTGCCGGTGTTGACCGTCAGTTCCATGTACAGATCCGCGCCCTCGTCGAGGTGGCAGATCACGTGATCCTTGTTCAGGACCTCGATACCGGTGCTTTCCGAGATATCGGCAGCGGTGACCGCGCCCGGACCCTTGGCGGTGATCGACAGGCGTTTGGGCCCTTCGACTTCCATCTTCAGGGAGACGCCCTTGAGGTTCAGCACGATGTCGGTGACATCCTCACGCACACCGGCCACGCTCGAGAACTCGTGCAGGACGTTGTCGATCTGGACGCTGGTGATGGCGGCGCCCTGAAGGGACGACATGAGAATGCGGCGCAGCGCGTTGCCGAGCGTCAGGCCGAAGCCCCGCTCGAGCGGCTCTGCGACGACGGTAGCCTGGCGCGCCGGGTCATTGCCCGGTTTGACGTCAAGCTGCGTCGGTTTGATAAGTTCTGCCCAGTTCTTGTGGATCATGCGTCCCTCCATGCTTGCCCCGTCCCCATGATCAGAAGGTCAGGACTCCCGAGGTTAAAATGACGAAATGGAGGCCGCGCACGGGCGCGCGGCCTCCACAATAGACCAGTGTGGATCAGACCCGGCGACGCTTCGGCGGACGGCAACCGTTGTGAGCGATCGGGGTCACATCACGGATCGAGGTGATGTTGAAACCGACAGCCGCCAGGGCGCGCAGAGCCGATTCACGACCCGAACCGGGGCCCTGAACTTCGACTTCCAGCGTCTTGACGCCATGCTCTTGTGCCTTCTTGCCAGCGTCCTCGGCAGCCATCTGAGCGGCGTAGGGAGTCGATTTACGCGACCCCTTGAAGCCCATGGTCCCTGCGGAGGACCATGCGATGGCGTTGCCCTGAACGTCGGAGATCAGGATCTTGGTGTTGTTGAAGCTGGAGTTCACATGTGCGACGCCAGCTGCGATGTTCTTGGAGACCTTCTTTTTGCCTCCGCGACGGGTATCACGTGCCATATCTGTGCGCTCCCCTTACTTCTTCTTGCCGGCAATGGCCTTTGCGGGGCCTTTGCGGGTACGAGCATTGGTATGGGTACGCTGACCGCGAACCGGAAGGTTGCGACGATGGCGCAGACCGCGGTAGCAACCAAGGTCCATCAGACGCTTGATGTTCATCTGCGTCTCGCGGCGCAGATCGCCTTCAACCGAGAAGTTGGCGTCGATGTGCTCGCGGATGGCGAGGACTTCGGCGTCCGACAGTTCGTTGACGCGACGGGTGACATCGATGTTGACGGCTTCGCAGATCGTCTTTGCGGAAGCCGGACCGATACCGGTGATATAGGTGAGGGCGATGGGAACCCGCTTTGCAGTCGGGATGTTAACGCCGGCAATACGTGCCAATGTATGTCTTTCCTCTTGTTGCGGTTCCGTAGCACCAGAACCTTTTTTCACAACTCATGGCCCGAGGATACATCCTGCGGGCCAGGGTCATTTTCGACGAAATCGAAAGTGCCGATGGAATCGGCATACCTCCGAGATAGGGCTGGGTATGTGGGATTGGCGTCAAGGTCAACCCCACATGGCGCGAAACGCCAGCTGAAACCAGCCGGCGATCCTTACGGGTACCAGCCGCCCCTGCCCCGCGACGTTATCCTCCGGTTCCCGCATCCGAAATCCACCGTGCCAGCAGATTGATCGGCGCCCGGTCGCGGCACGGTGGCGCCCCCCCTCAGGGCCGCGCCACCGTGCCGCGGTCAGTCTTCGAGGATCGCGCCGATCGAGGCCTTGACCACGTTCATCTTCGCCAGGCCATCGACCCGCTGAAGCTTGCCCTTGGCGTGATAGTAGCCAAGCAGCGGCGAGGTCTTCTTGTAGTATTCCATCAGGCGGGTCTTGAGGCTGTCCTCGTTGTCATCCGCCCGGCGCTTGAACTCGGTCCCGCCACAAGTGGTGCATTTACCGTCTGCCGGAATCGGCTTGGTCTTGTCGTGGTAGACATCACCACAGTTGGCGCAGGTGGACCGCCCGACAATCCGGTCGACCAGAACGTCGTCCCGCACCCGCAGTTCAATCACCGCATGCAGGTCTTCGCCCATGTCGGCCAGCAGACCTTCCAGCGCGTCAGCCTGAGCCAGCGTCCGGGGGAAGCCATCGAAGATGAAGCCGCCCTTCTTGTCGCCTTCCAGCTTTTCGCGGATCAGGCCAATGACGATCTCGTCCGTGACCAGACCCCCATTGTCCATGACCTCGGCGACCTTCTGGCCCATTTCCGTGCCGGAACTGCGGGCTTCGCGCAGCATGTCCCCGGTCGAAAGCTGGATCATGTTGCGTTCTTCGACAAGAACGCGTGCCTGGGTGCCCTTGCCGGCGCCCGGCGGTCCCATAAGAATAATGTTCATCGGCGTGCTGCCCCCCTCTTCGTGCGGCGTTTGCCTTTGCCGCGCAGCTGCGATTTTTCAATCAACCCTTCGTACTGGTGTGCCAGAAGGTGCGATTGAACCTGCTGAATCGTGTCCATCGTAACAGAGACCACGATAAGCACGGACGTGCCGCCGAAATAGAAGGGAATTGCAAACTGCGACCTTAGGACCTCCGGCAGCAGGCAGACGGCAGCCAGGTAGGCCGAGCCGAGCACCAGGATCCGGTTCACCACGTATTCAAGGTAGGCCGCGGTTTTCTGACCCGGACGGATACCGGGAACAAAGCCGTTCTGGTTCTTCAGGTTGTCCGCAACGTCTTCGGTCTTGAAGGCGACGTTATGGGTGTAGAAGTAGGCGAAGAAGACGATCATCGCGATGAAGAACAGCATGTACAGCGGCTGTCCCGGGCCGAAATAGGCCAGGATCGTCGACATCACGGCGCCGGTATCCGAACCCGAGAAGGTCGACAGCGTCGCGGGCAGCAGCAGCAGCGAGGACGCGAAGATCGCCGGGATGACACCCGCCGGGTTGACCTTGATCGGCAGGTGCGACGATCCGCCGTCATAGACCTTCATGCCGACCTGGCGGCGCGGGTACTGGATGTGGATCTTGCGCAGGGCGCGTTCCATGAAGACCACGAAGGCAATGACGCCGACCACCATGACGATGACGCCGACGATCACCGCCGGGGAAATCGCACCGGAGCGACCGGAGGCAAAGAACTGTGCCAGGGCTGCGGGGATTTCGGCGATGATGCCGACGAAGATGATCAGAGAGATACCGTTGCCGATACCGCGCGCGGTGATCTGTTCACCGAGCCACATCATGAACATCGTGCCGCCAACCAGGGTGATCACGCATTCGATGCGGAAGAAGATGCCCGGGTCGGACACCAGATCGCCCGCTTCCAGCGACACGGCCAGACCATAGGCCTGCAAGGTCGCCAGGACGACTGTTCCGTAGCGGGTGTACTGGTTGATCTTCTTGCGACCCTGTTCGCCCTCTTTCTTCAACTGCTCCAGCGCCGGAACCATGGAGGTCATCAGCTGAACAATGATCGAGGCCGAAATATAGGGCATGATGCCCAGGGCGAAGATCCCCATGCGGCCAAGCGCGCCACCGGTAAACATCGACAGCATGCCGCCGATGCCCTGGCCCGCGCCTTCCATGAACTGACGCAGCGCGGCGCCGTCTATTCCGGGAACGGGGATATAGGTGCCGAGGCGGCAGATGATCAGCAGGCCGAGGGTGAAGAGGATCCGCTTGCGCAGATCCGTCGCCTTGCTGAGCGCGGCCCAGGACGTGTTGGCCGCCATCTGTTCTGCTGCAGATACCATAAGGCTCTCTCTTATGTAAAAACGCCGCCGGGGCCGTTTCCCGGCTCGGCGGCGTGTCTGGAAAACTCGGAAGATATGTAAGCGGCGCGATGGCCGCCCACAACCTTATTCCGCGGCGACGGCTTCTGCTGCCACCTTGAGCGACCCGCCTGCCTTCTCGACGGCTTCGACAGCCGACTTGGAAGCACCGGTCACTTCGATGTTCAGAGCGGAGGTCAGTTCGCCCTTGTTCAGCACGCGAATGCCGTCCAGCTTGCGACGGACCAGGCCGGATGCAACCAGCACGTCTTCGGTGATCGCGGCCGAGCCGTCGATCTTTTTCTCGTCAACGAACTTGGCGATCAGGCCAAGGTTGACGACGGCAAATTTCTTGCGGTTCGGCTTGGTGAAGCCACGCTTGGGCAGACGCTGGTAGAGCGGCATCTGGCCGCCTTCGTAGCCGGCAATTGCCACGCCCGAACGCGACTTCTGACCCTTGATACCACGGCCACCCATTTTACCTTTGCCCGAACCCGGGCCACGGCCAACGCGCTGGCGTCTCTTGGTTGCGCCGGGATTGTCATGCAGTTCGTTCAGTTTCATCTTGCTTCTCCTTATGCCGGAAATGCCCCCCGAAGCAGATGGGGCATACGCGGCTTTTCTTGCTTTTGATTCCATGGCCCGCATGGCCACCGGGGGCGTATAGAGGCTGCGCCGTCATGATGCAAGACTTGTGCAGGGGCAGGAGCTCCCGCCCCTTTCGCACATCAGGCCGACAAGCCCCTCGGCGCATCCGGCCTAGCAGTAGACCCCACCGCCCACGGGCCCCAAAAGGCCGCCGAGCGAGACATGGAAGGGGCTGCGATTGTTGCAGACCGAGACCCCTACCCCGACATTGGGCCGCACCCCGTCCGGCGTGACCGCCACACCCGCCGTGCCCGAGACCTTGGGTTGACTGCGTACCAGGCCCTCGTTGCTGCCCTGCCCGCCGTTCTGGCCGCCGGGGGCCGTGCCCTGCGGCTTGGGCGCGCAGGCCGCCAACACGAGACAGGTCATCAGCGGGGGGACAATTCGCAGGAAAGTGATGGCGCAGGGCAAGGCAATGTCTCCTAAGGGCTGGGTCACAGGGTCCGCCATCCGATCTCCGGGGTCAAGCGGCTGGGCTGCGGCAACAGGCCGGGGTGTGGCAAGACCGCGCGACAGACAGGTTTCCCCGTGCCCGATGACAAAACGCCCCAGCCTTGCGACCGGGGCGTTTCAATATTCAGATCAACCGAAACGGCTGGCACAAGGCCCGTCGTTCAGGGTTTCTCTTCGATGATCTCGACCAGGTGCGGAATGGACCGCACCATGCCGCGCACGGAAGGAGTGTCTTCCAGTTCGCGGGTCTTTTGCATCTTGTTCAGACCCAGGCCGACGAGCGTAGCACGCTGTTTGGCGGGGCGGCGGATCGGCGAACCGATCTGTTTCACGACGATAGTTGCCATATGCTGGATTCCTTACGCCTCTTCAGCCACGAGCGAAGATTCGGCCGGAGCCTCGTCACGCTTGGGCAGGATGTCAGCCACTTTTTTGCCGCGACGTTGGGCGACGGAACGCGGCGAAGCCACTTTCTGCAGGCCTTCGAGCGTGGCGCGGATCATGTTGTAGGGGTTCTGCGAACCGATCGACTTGGCGACCACGTCTTGAACGCCGAGCATTTCGAAGACGGCACGCATCGGGCCACCTGCGATGATCCCGGTACCGGTCGGTGCGGAACGCATGACCACTTTACCGGCGCCGTGACGGCCTTCCATGTCGTGGTGCAGCGTACGACCTTCGCGCAGCGGCACGCGGATCATCTGACGCTTGGCTTGCTCGGTGGCCTTGCGGATGGCCTCGGGGACCTCCTTGGCCTTGCCCTTGCCAAAGCCGACGCGACCCTTCTGGTCGCCAACGACGACGAGCGCTGCGAAGCCGAAGCGCTTACCACCCTTGACGGTCTTGGACACACGGTTGATCGCGACCAGGCGATCCGCAAACTCCGGAGATTCGTCGCGGTCGCGGCGTCCCCGGTTGTCATCTCTTGCCATTAGGCAATTCCTTTTCACTTCAGGACGTGTCCGTTGACCGCCCAAGTTGTCCAATCCAGGTGAGGCGCGCGGGTAAAAGCGGCGTCTCCCGGATCATCGGGGCCCGTGAAGGCCCTCTCTTTCTTCAGCCGCATCGGATGATGCAGCAAACGGGGCGCCGTAGCGCCCCGCCGGGACCGTAGGGTGCGTGATTGCACGCACCGCCGCGATCAGATCTTCAGACCACCTTCACGCGCGGCATCGGCCAATGCTTTGACCTTGCCGTGGTAGAGGAAGCCGCCGCGGTCGAAGTATGCTTCTTCGACACCGGCCTTTTTCGCACGTTCTGCAATCGTGGCACCCACCTTGATGGCGGCCTCGATGTTGTTCTTGCCGACCACGCCCAGATCCGCCTCGAGAGACGAGGCCGATGCGAGGGTCACGCCCTGAACGTCGTCGATCAGCTGTGCGCTGATGTTCTTGTTCGAACGATGGATCGACAGGCGCAGGCGCCCTGCGTTCACTGCACGAAGTTTGTTCCGAACGCGCAGGCGGCGTTTCAGGAACAGATCCCTTTTGCTTTTTGCCATTGTAGCGTTCCTTACTTCTTCTTGCCTTCCTTACGGAAGATGAACTCGCCTTTGTAGCGGATGCCTTTGCCCTTGTAGGGCTCGGGCTTGCGCCACTCACGGATGTTGGCCGCAACCTGGCCGACGAGCTGTGAATCGGTGCCTTCGACCGTGATTTCCGTCGGCTTCGGCGTCGTGACGGTGACCCCATCAGGAACCTGGAAGTTCACTTCGTGCGAGAGGCCGAGGTTCAGCTTCAGGACGTTGCCCTGAGCCTGCGCCCGATAACCCACACCAGTGATCTCCAGCTGTTTCTTGAAGCCGGTCGAGACGCCCTGAACGAGGTTCGACACAACAGTACGGGACATGCCCCATTGTTGCAGCGCACGCTTGGACGACCCGCGAGGAGTCACGGTGATCACGTTTTCTTCGATGACGATGTTGACATCGTCGGTGGCGGTGAAGCTGTGGGTCCCTTTCGGGCCCTTCACTTCGACGGTCTGACCCGAGAGACTGGCGCTGACGCCAGAGGGCAGCTCGACCGGTTTCTTACCAATGCGAGACATTCAGACCTCCTTAGAAGACGGTGCAGAGAACTTCGCCGCCAACTTTTTGGCTACGAGCTGCTGCATCCGACATCACGCCTCTGGACGTGGAGACAATCGACACACCCAGACCCTGACGGACCTGCGGAATGTCATCGACACCCATGTAAACGCGGCGACCGGGCGTGGAAACACGCTTGATCTCGCGGATGACGGGGGTGCCTTCATAGTACTTCAGGCTGATTTCAAGGGTCGGGTGACCGTTGACATCAGTGCCCTTTTCGTAGCCGCGGATGTAGCCTTCGTCGGCAAGTACATCCAGGACCCATGCACGCAGCTTGGAAGCCGGGGTCGAAACCACGGATTTGCCACGCATCTGGGAGTTGCGGATACGGGTGAGCATATCGCCGATAGGATCGTTCATATCTCTGCCCTCCTTACCAGCTCGATTTCACGAGACCGGGGATCTGGCCGTTCGAGCCCAGTTCCCGCAGCATGATCCGCGACACCTTCAGCTTACGGTAGTAAGCGTGGGGACGGCCGGTCAGCTGGCAACGGTTGTGCAGCCGGGTGGCCGAGCTGTTGCGCGGCAGTTTCGCAAGCTTCATGGACGCGCGGAAACGCTCTTCCATCGGCTTCTCTTGGTCGTAGATGATCGCTTTGAGAGCGGCACGTTGGTCGGCATACTGCTCGACCAGGTGCTGACGCTTCTTCTCGCGCTCGATCATGGATTTCTTAGCCATTCCTAAATCTCCCTCGCGCGATCAGCTGTTGAAAGGCATGTTGAACGCTTTCAACAATGCCTTCGCTTCTGCGTCGGTGGCGGCGGTGGTGCCGATGACGATATCGAGACCCCAGGATTCATCGATCTTGTCGAAGTTGATCTCGGGGAAGACGATATGTTCCTTGATGCCCATGGCGTAGTTGCCACGACCGTCGAACGACTTGCCCGATACGCCGCGGAAGTCGCGGATACGGGGCATGGCGATCGTGATCAGGCGATCGAGGAATTCGTACATCTGGTCGCCACGAAGGGTGACCTTGGCGCCAAGCGGCATCTCTTCACGGACGCGGAAGCCAGCGATGGACTTCTTGGCGATCGTGATGACAGCTTTTTGACCGGCGATGGTCGACAGGTCTTCCTGGGCCGATTTGGCCTTCTTGGAATCCCGGACGGCCTCTGCGCCACAACCAATGTTCAGAACGATCTTGTCCAGACGCGGGATCTGCATGTCGTTCTTGTAGCCGAACTCTTCTTTCAGAGCAGGCTTGATCGTTTCCGCAAAGGCAGCCTTCAGCCGCGGGGTATAGGTTTCTGCATCAAGCATCGATCACGTCCCCCGTGGTCTTGGCAAAGCGGACCTTCTTGTCGCCTTCAACTTTGAAACCGACGCGGGTCGGTTTGCCGTTGGCATCGACAAAGGCCAGGTTGGACAGCGCGATCGGCAGGGCCTTGGACAGGCGGCCACCTTGGCTGGTCTGGGTTTGGCGGGTATGACGAATGGCCATGTTCAGACCGTCGACAATGGCTTTTCCGGCTTTCGGATCAACAGTCGTGATCGTGCCTTCCTTGCCCTTGTCCTTACCGGCGAGAACGACGACCTTGTCGCCTTTTTTAAGTTTCGCAGCCATCAGAGCACCTCCGGCGCCAGCGAAATGATTTTCATGAAGTTCTTGGCGCGCAGCTCGCGAACAACCGGGCCGAAGATACGCGTACCGACGGGCTCGTTGTTGTTGTTGAGGATCACGGCGGCATTCCGGTCGAAGCGGATTGCGGTGCCGTCATCGCGACGAACTTCCTTGGCGGTGCGTACGACGACGGCCTTGCGGACGTCCCCTTTCTTAACGCGACCGCGCGGGATGGCTTCCTTGACGGAGACGACAATGATGTCGCCCACGCTAGCGTACTTACGCTTGGAACCACCCAGAACCTTGATGCACTGCACCCGGCGAGCGCCGGAGTTGTCAGCGACATCCAGATTGGTCTGCATCTGGATCATGTGGTTTTCTCCCGACCTTCGGGGTTGGCCCGCTCGGGCGCCCCTCGGTTTCGATTGATCCGGTCAATGTTGCCCGGCTTTCACGGTGAAGGATCTGCGGTGCGGATCCCGGTTTCCGATCAGCTGGCGATCACTTCCCAGCGTTTCGTCTTCGATTTCGGTGCGCATTCCTGAATGCGGACCGCGTCACCTGTCTTGAAGGTGTTTTGTTCATCGTGCGCCCGATATTTCTTGGACTTACGAATGGTCTTCTTCAGAACCGGGTGCGTGAAACGACGTTCGACGGACACGGTAACGGTCTGAGCGTTGGCGTCGGAAGTCACGACACCTTGAAGGATACGTTTGGGCATCTGGATCTTCCCTTATTCCGAAGCGGCTGCGGAGGCAGCTTTTTCATTCAGCACGGTGAGGACGCGGGCGGCCTGACGGCGCGCTACACGCATCTGTGCGGGGTTTTCCATTTGGCCGGTCGCCTGTTGAAAACGCAGGTTGAACTGTGCCTTCTTCAGCGAGGCCAGCTCTTCCTTGAGCTGGTCAGGCGTTTTGTCGCGGAGCTCTTGAATGCTCATCGCTTCCCTTTCCTTCCTGGCACCGGCGGGCCCCGTGAGGGGTAACCCGCGAATCCGGTGGGTTATGTCACTACAATGAACGGTGCCTATACGGGGTTGGAAGGGGTCTGGCAACCCTTAAGAAACGGAATAGAGGCGAGAGTGGAAGGGGGCTCTGCCCCCGACGCCTGATCGGCGCCTCCCCCGGGATATTTGGAACAGGGAAACGGGGGAAGGTCAGGTCCAGGCATAGTTGAAGCTGACCGAGATGCGCTCTTCTTCAGCGAGGTTCATCGGAACCTCGTGGCGCAGCCAGCTTTCCCAGAGCAGCACATCGCCGACCTTGGGGGCCTCGTAGATGAAGCTTTTGAGGTCCTCGCGGACATCCTTGCGGCGGGGCGGGGCGGCCATCATCATCGGCAGGCGCGGGTCTTCGAGCTTGAGGGCCGAGGCGCCGTCGGGCATGGCGACATAGGTGGTGCCGGAGATCGCCGAGTGCGGGTGGATATGGCTGGAATGTGTGCCGCCCTCGGGCAGGATGTTGATCCAGATGTCCTCGAGCTTGAGCGCGCGATCACCGAGGTCGAAGCCGAGGTCTTCGGCGAAGGCCGCCACATGGGCGTCCAGCAGCGTGACGAGGTCGGCAAAGATCGGAAAGCGCCAGGGCAGATCGGTGAGCGAGGCATAAGAGGTGTAGCCGGGATAATCGTTCTCTTCGCACCATTCCTGGCCGGCATCGTCATCTTCGGCAATGGAATAGCAGCTTTCGGTCAGTTCGGCGGCATCCGGGGCCGTACCCAGTTCGGAGAGCGCGGCACGGTAGAGGCGGGTGGCGAAGAGGGAGCGGATCTGGGGCATGGGATGGCCTTCGCGGAAGAGGAGAGGATTGGGGAGCCTGAACAGGGTGGTAGCGCGGTGGGGCCGGCTTGGGAAGGCTTCCGGGAAGAAGCGGGGCCCCCTGCCCGGCCAAGCGAAAGCCCCCGCCGGAAGACCGACGGGGGCTTTCAGTTCGATATCGAAGCCGGGGCGCGCCACCAGGGCAGCGCAATCCCCTGCCGGATTACCAGTCTTCGCGAACGACGACGCGGGTCTTGATCGGCAGCTTCATCGAAGCAAGACGGAGCGCTTCGCGCGCCACTTCTTCGGTGACACCGTCGATTTCGAACATCACGCGGCCGGGCTTGACCTTGGCGGCCCAGTAATCGACCGAACCTTTACCCTTACCCATCCGGACTTCGGTGGGTTTGGAGGTCACGGCCACATCCGGGAAAATCCGGATCCAGACACGGCCCTGACGCTTCATGTGGCGCGTCATGGCACGGCGGGCTGCCTCGATCTGCCGGGCGGTGACCCGCTCGGGCTGGATCGCTTTCAGGCCGTAGGTTCCGAAGTTCAGGTCGGAGCCGCCTTTGGCATCGCCCTTGATCCGGCCTTTGAACTGTTTCCGGAACTTTGTGCGTTTCGGTTGAAGCATTGTTTTGTCTCCTTACCGGTCGCGGCGGCCACCGGCACCACGGGGTGCAGGGCCGTCTTGCAGCTCTTGAGCCTTACGCTCGCGGGCCGACGGATCATGTTCCATGATCTCGCCTTTGAAGATCCAGACCTTGATCCCGATGATACCATAGGGGGTCATTGCTTCGGCGTGAGCATAGTCGATATCGGCACGCAGGGTATGCAGGGGCACGCGGCCCTCGCGGTACCATTCGGTCCGGGCGATTTCGGCGCCGCCAAGGCGGCCCGCGACGTTGACCCGGATCCCGAGGGACCCCATGCGCATCGCGCTCTGTACGCCGCGCTTCATGGCGCGACGGAAGGACACACGACGTTCCAGCTGCTGCGCGATGTTCTCGGCAACCAGTTGGGCGTCAAGCTCGGGCTTGCGGACCTCGACGATGTTGAGGTGCAGTTCCGAATCCGTCATGCTGGCGAGCTTCTTGCGAAGCACCTCGATGTCGGCGCCTTTCTTGCCGATGATCACGCCCGGACGTGCAGTGTGAATGGTCACACGGCATTTCTTGTGGGGGCGTTCGATGATCACGCGGGCAATACCGGCCTGCTTGCACTCGGTCTTGATGAATTCACGGATCTTGATGTCTTCCAGAAGAAGATCACCGAAATCCTTGGAATCGGCGTACCAGCGGCTGTCCCAGGTGCGATTGACCTGGAGGCGCATACCGATAGGATTGACTTTCTGACCCATTAGGCTTGCTCCTCGACCTGACGCACCTTGATGGTGAGTTCCGAAAACGGCTTCATGATCTTGCCATAACGGCCACGTGCCCGCGGACGGCCACGTTTCATCACGAGGTTCTTGCCCACGTAAGCTTCGGCGACGACGAGTTCGTCGACGTCAAGCTGGTGGTTGTTCTCGGCATTGGCGATGGCGGACTGAAGGCACTTCTTCACATCCTGGGCGATCCGCTTCTTCGAGAAGGTGAGATCGGTCAACGCCTTGTCGACCTTCTTGCCACGGATCATCGCGGCGACAAGGTTCAGTTTCTGCGGGCTGGTCCGAAGCATGCGCAGTTTTGCCATGGCTTCGTTGTCTGCCACGCGGCGGGGATTCTTATCCTTGCTCATGGCTTACTTCCGCTTCGCTTTTTTGTCGGCGGCGTGACCGTAATAGGTCCGGGTCGGGGAATACTCACCGAACTTCTGACCGATCATGTCTTCCGTGACGTTGACAGGAATGTGCTTGTGGCCGTTGTACACGCCAAACGTCAGACCCACGAATTGGGGCAGGATCGTCGAGCGACGCGACCAGATCTTGATTACTTCTTTACGACCGCTTTCGCGAACCGCTTCGGCCTTTTTCAGGACGTAAGCGTCAACGAAGGGGCCTTTCCAAACAGAACGTGCCATAGATTAGCGACCCTTCTTCTTCGCGTGACGGCTACGGATGATGTACTTGTCCGTGGCCTTGTTCTTGCGGGTTTTGTAGCCCTTGGTGGGTTTACCCCAGGGCGTAACCGGGTGACGACCACCAGAGGTCCGGCCTTCACCACCACCATGCGGGTGGTCGATCGGGTTCATGACCACACCACGGACGGAGGGGCGGATGCCCTTGTGCCGCATGCGGCCCGCTTTACCGTAGTTCTGGTTGCTGTTGTCGGGGTTCGAGACGGCGCCGACGGTGGCCATGCATTCCTGGCGAACCATGCGCAGCTCGCCCGAGGACAGGCGGATCTGTGCGTAGCCACCATCGCGACCGACGAACTGGGCGTAGGTGCCCGCCGCGCGTGCGATCTGGCCGCCCTTGCCGGGCTTCAGTTCGATGTTGTGGACGATCGTACCGATCGGCATGCCCGAGAAGGGCATTGCGTTACCGGGCTTGATGTCGGCCTTCTGGGACGAGACGACCTTGTCGCCGATCGCCAGACGCTGCGGTGCCAGGACATATGCCTGTTCGCCATCGACATACTGGATCAGTGCGATGAAGGCGGTACGGTTCGGGTCATATTCGATCCGCATCACGACGCCTTCGACGTCGAATTTGTTCCGCTTGAAGTCAACGATCCGGTAGAGGCGTTTCGCCCCGCCACCACGACGGCGCGATGTGATACGTCCGGTGTTGTTCCGGCCACCCGATTTCGTCAGACCCTCGGTGAGGGCTTTGACGGGGCGACCTTTCCACAGCTCCGAACGGTCGATCAGCACCAGCCCGCGCTGGCCCGGCGTCGTCGGCTTATACGACTTGAGTGCCATGCTTTCTGTCTTCCGTTTAGCAAGCGCCGCCTTCGTTTGCCTGCGATCAGGCA
This sequence comes from Pseudooceanicola algae, assembly GCF_003590145.2. Lineage (NCBI taxonomy): Bacteria > Pseudomonadati > Pseudomonadota > Alphaproteobacteria > Rhodobacterales > Paracoccaceae > Pseudooceanicola > Pseudooceanicola algae. The sequence continues at coordinate 2,174,800 of NZ_CP060436.1, forward strand.
CGTGGAGCGGCTATGTATTGGGTATTTGCCGGACGGTTGGAAGGACCATCGCTGACAGACTACCCGAAGTTTAGGGCCCCGAAGGTCCCCGGCTCAACAAACACGAGACCCCGGAACGAATCCCGGGGCCGCGTGGATTTGGCGCGTATAGCAGGGGGGTGGTGGGGTGGCAAGGGGGCGCTACGAGATCAATTTGAACCACGAGCGAACCGCCAAATTCAGCCGTTCTTGCTCCAGTTCATCTGTAGGATTGCAGTGGGCTATTGGGCCTCGCAATAGATTCAGTTGATTGGTTACATTGCTGACGGCCGACTTCGACGTAAAAACTGCTCCAAATATGTCCCAATTGCCAGTAATCAATTGAGAAAGCTCACCGAAGGTCGTGTAGTCGATGAGCAGTTCAGACCTCGGAGTGACAGCATTATCAATCTCTTTCTTACGGCGGGATTCACATGGCTTTTTTATGCGCTCGTCATGGACCCGACCACTGTTCCACCAGTCAGAACCCTCGGCATCGACCAATGCGTCCTTCACCAGATTTCTGATAGAGTTCTCCAGGCAGTAAAAAACTTCATAAAACTCCGACATTCGCGCTGCGTCAGCGCGCAAGTCCGATTCAAATTGTGCATACTGCGACAGACGACGCTCAACCTTCTTCGATGGTTCTATCTGTAGGTCAACCGCATGATCCTTCTCTACCTTATGGAGGTCTGACACCATTTGCAGACCACTCATACCAAATGCCCGGATCAGTCCGTCAGGTCTTTTAGACATCATCGTCCCTCAACAGGTGCTCTTTAAGGCTCTTAAAAATGGCGTTAAAGACAGCTGGATCGGAAGATGCAGGAAGGTTCAGGTTGATAGTGTAGCCGACGTTCAGGCCTATTGACTTACTCGCAACCTCGGGCGGAACGCGTCCCTGCGCTCCTGACGGCTGCTTAAAATCATGGCCTAAATCCAAAAGGTCGTCCTTTTCATCTGCGGGAGCGCCTGCGGAAGAGAAGTCAGCGACCCCAAGAAGCGCCTTTAACGAGCTAAAGGCCATCCTCACAGTGTTCGCATCATGCGCGGCTTCGGTCTCTTCTACAATCAGCCCCAACAGTTCATTATCTGGCAACTCGTGCATGTACTCATTGCGCACATAGAGTGGCGCGTAAGCTCGACGGATCGAAGCTGCGATTGCCTCACCCGATGTCGTAGGGTTGCGGAACTTCCGGTAGAGTTCGGACGGCCGACCATCGGAACTGGCAAAGCCGATCTTTTTAAGAAATGAAGTGATTTGGTTCCCGGATCCGCCTTTGATCTTCAAAACGGTCTTTACAAAATCCTGCGTTACCAAATCAGGAACCTGCGCGGCCCTTATACCTTCGAGTGCCTTCGCAATATTTCCAGGCGAGGTTACATACGGTAGACTAGCCATTCATTTCTCCTTCTAGAAAAAGGATAGCCTTGGGTAATTATAATTAGAAGCCCCTTTGAACCTCACCGCCCCTTCCGCACCGCCGTCCAGACCGTATGTCGGGAGCCGCGCTTGCTGCGCCCTGCCCTGACGCTCTCGACCTTCACGTCGAAATTCGCCCGCGCAAGGCGCTTCGTGAAGGCCGGGTCCGGGTGGGCCGACCAGATGGCCAGGACACCTCGGGGGGTCAGCGCGCGGTGCGCGGCGGCCAGCCCCTCTTCGCCGTAAAGCGCGTCGTTGCCGTCGCGGGTCAACCCGTCCGGACCGTTGTCCACGTCCAGCAGGATCGCGTCATAGGCGGGCTTGGCATTGGCGATCTCGGCCACCACGTCTCCGGCGCGGACCTCGACGCGGGAATCCAACAGGCAATCCCCGAAGACAGGGCGCATGTGCGCGCTCGCCCAGCCGATAAGCTCCGGGACGATCTCCGACACGATCAGCCGGGCGTCCACAGGCGCGACCTCCTGGGCGGCCCGCAGGGTGAAGCCCATGCCAAGGCCGCCGATCAGCACTCGGGGCGCGGGACGGGTCCCTAACCGGGCGAAGGACAGCGTGGCCAGCGCGATCTCGGACCCGCCAAGACGGCTGTTCATCAACTCGTTGCCATCCTGCAAGCGGATCGAGAATTCCTCGCCACGCCGGAACAGGCGCAGGGTGTCACCTTCTGGCGCCTGGGCGCTTGCCAATTCTTCCCACGGGATCATGCCATCTTCCTTATCTGTTCAACCCGGCCTGCCAAAAGCCCTGCCCCAGCGAGCTTGGCCCAAGGGCCCCGCCCAACGAAAAAGGCCCCCGCATCCGCGAGGGCCCCTTCCCAATCTTGAAGACCAGCGATCAAAGTCCGGTGGAGACGTCGATCGTGTTGCCCTCTTCGAGGGTCACATAGGCCTTTTTCACGTCTTTACGCTTGCCGAGCTGACCCTTGAAGCGCTTGACCTTGCCCTTGGTGACGGTCGTGTTGACGGCCTTCACCTTGACGTTGAACAGGGCTTCGACGGCTTCCTTGATCTGCGGCTTGTTCGAGTCGATCGCCACTTCGAAGACAACCGCATTGGCTTCGGACGCCATGGTTGCCTTTTCGGTGATGACCGGCTTGCGGATCACGTCGTAATGTTGTGCCTTCGCGCTCATTTCAGTCGAGCCTCCAGTGCTTCGACACCCGCCTTGGTGAGCACCAGGGTGTCACGCTTGAGGATGTCATAGACATTGGCGCCCATCGAAGGCAGCACGTCCAGACCGTCGATATTCGCGGCGGCACGGGCGAAGCCTTCATTGACGGCAGCGCCGTCGATGATCAGGGCGCGTTTCCAGCCAAGGCTTTTCACCTGTTTGGCCAGGGCGGCGGTCTTGCCATCCGATTCCGCGATGTCGATGATGACCAGCGAACCGTCCTTCAGCTTGGACGAAAGCGCGTGCTTCAGACCCAGCTTGCGGAACTTCTTCGTCAGCTCATGACCGTGGCTGCGGGGAGTCGGACCCTTGTAGATACCACCCGAACGGAAGATCGGCGCCTTGCGGGAACCGTGGCGTGCGCCGCCGGTACCTTTCTGGCGATAGATCTTCTTGGTCGAGTAGGACACTTCCGAACGACCCAGAACCTTGTGGGTGCCGGCCTGCGCGTTGTTACGCTGCCAGCGCACCACGCGGTGCAGGATGTCGGCACGGGGCTCGAGGCCGAAGATCTCGTCGTTGAGATCGACGGAATCGGCAGTGGTGCCGTCCAGTTTGATCACGTCGAGTTTCATTCGTCGCCTTCCTTCTTCTCGGCTTCGATCGAAGCTTCGGCGTCTTTGAGAGCGGCCTCTTCGGCTGCGGCGGCTTCTTCAGCTGCTGCGGCTTCGGCGGCTGCGGCTTCGGCGGCTGCGGTCGCAGCAGCTTCGTCAGCAAGACGCTTGGCTTCTTCAGCGGCGGACTTCAGGGCTGCCGGCAGGATCGCGTTCTCGGGGAACGGTTTCTTGACGGCGTCCTTGACGGTCACCCAGCCACCCTTGGAGCCGGGAACGGCGCCCTTGATGAAGACCAGGCCACGTTCGCTGTCGGTGCGGACGACCTGCAGGTTCTGCGTGGTGACACGGGCAGCACCCATGTGACCGGCCATCTTCTTGCCTTTGAAGACCTTGCCCGGATCCTGACACTGACCGGTCGAACCATGCGACCGGTGAGAGATCGAGACGCCGTGCGATGCGCGAAGACCACCGAAGTTGTGGCGCTTCATGGCACCGGCGAAACCCTTACCGATCGAGGTGCCCGACACGTCGACGAACTGGCCTTCGAAGTAATGGTCGGCAGTGATTTCTTCACCAACGCCGATCAGGGCGTCGGGGTCGACGCGGAACTCGGCAACCTTGCGCTTGGGTTCCACTTTCGCCACGGCGAAGTGGCCACGCATGGCCTTGGAGGTGCGTTTTGCCTTGGCAGTGCCGGCGCCCAGCTGGACGGCGGTGTAGCCATGTGCGTCAGAGGTCCGCTGCGCAACAACCTGCAGGCTGTCGAGTTGCAGAACGGTGACGGGGATCTGCTTGCCATCTTCCATGAAGAGACGAGTCATACCCATTTTCTTAGCGATGATACCGGAACGGAGCATCAGTTGGACCCTCCTTAAACCTTGATCTCGACATCCACGCCGGCGGCGAGGTCGAGCTTCATCAGCGCGTCCACCGTCTGCGGGGTCGGATCCACGATATCCAGGAGCCGCTTGTGGGTGCGGATCTCGAACTGGTCGCGGGATTTCTTGTCAACGTGAGGACCACGGAGAACCGTGAACTTCTCGATCTTGTTGGGCAGCGGGATCGGGCCACGGACGGTTGCGCCGGTGCGCTTCGCCGTGTTCAGGATTTCCTGCGTGCTGGAATCCAGGACGCGGTAATCGAATGCCTTCAGCCGGATGCGAATAGTTTGGCTCATGTTGTCAGCCTTTCGCGGCGTAGGAGTTGATAGGACGAGCAGAGGTCATCTCTGCCCCTCGTCGAACCCACGGCGGACCCTTGCAAACAAGGGCGGCCCGCCGTTTGGAATTGGCGCGGAATAATGGGGATCCGGCGCGCTGTCCAGACCCTATTTTCCTTTTTCGCGGGATGAGAGACGGCGGGGTTTCCCCCGCCGTTTCAAAACCCTTGTACCTGGCCTGTGCACCTGATCCGGGACCCTGTGCCGCTGCCCTGTACCGGGCGGGTTCGCCTTGCGGCGAAGACCCGTCCTTACTCGATGATTTTCGAGACGACGCCCGACCCGACGGTCCGGCCACCTTCACGGATGGCGAAGCGCAGGCGCTCTTCCATCGCGATCGGGGCGATCAGTTCGACTTCGAACTTCAGGTTGTCGCCGGGCATGACCATTTCCGTGCCCTCGGGCAGGTTGACGGTGCCGGTGACGTCCGTGGTCCGGAAGTAGAACTGCGGGCGGTAGTTGGCGAAGAACGGCGTGTGACGGCCGCCTTCATCCTTCGTCAGGATGTAGGCTTCGGCTTCGAACTTGGTGTGCGGGTTCACCGACTTGGGCTTGCAGAGAACCTGACCACGTTCGACACCTTCACGGTCGATGCCGCGCAGCAGAACGCCGACGTTGTCGCCCGCTTCCCCACGATCCAGCAGCTTGCGGAACATTTCCACACCGGTGCAGGTCGTTTTCTTGGTGTCCTTGATGCCGACGATTTCCAGTTCGTCGCCGACGTTGACAACGCCACGCTCGACACGGCCGGTCACAACCGTACCACGACCGGAGATCGAGAACACGTCTTCGATCGGCATCAGGAACGGCTGGTCGATCGCGCGCTCGGGCTGCGGGATGTAGTCATCCACGGCCGCCAGCAGTTCACGGATCTTGTCTTCGCCGATCGCGTTGTCGCGGCCTTCCAGAGCGGCCAGGGCCGAACCGGCGATGACCGGGATGTCGTCGCCCGGGTATTCGTAGGCCGACAGCAGCTCGCGGATTTCCATTTCGACCAGCTCGAGAAGCTCTTCGTCGTCGACCTGGTCAACCTTGTTCATGAAGACGACCATGGCGGGGATACCCACCTGGCGACCCAGCAGGATGTGCTCGCGCGTTTGCGGCATGGGGCCGTCAGCGGCGTTCACGACCAGGATCGCACCGTCCATCTGGGCGGCACCGGTGATCATGTTCTTCACGTAGTCGGCGTGGCCGGGGCAGTCGACGTGCGCGTAGTGACGGTTTTCCGTCTCGTATTCCACGTGCGCGGTCGAGATCGTGATGCCACGGGCCTTTTCTTCCGGCGCGCCATCGATCTGGTCGTAGGCCTGGAAGTCGCCGAAGTATTTCGTGATCGCAGCCGTCAGCGTCGTCTTGCCGTGGTCAACGTGACCGATCGTGCCGATGTTGCAGTGCGGTTTGCCGCGTTCGAACTTTGCCTTGCCCATTATAGGACTCCTGTCTTTCTGGCGGTGCGTCAGCGACGCACCCTACTGGATGGTGTAGGGTGCGGGGATCAACCCCGCACCGCTGCTTATGCGTATTTCGACTGGATCTCTTCCGAGATGTTCGACGGAACCGGATCGTAGTGGTCGAACTGCATCGAGAACTGCGCGCGGCCCGAGGACATGGAGCGCAGGGTGTTGATGTAGCCGAACATGTTGGCCAGCGGCACGAAGGCCTGGACCGCAACGGCGTTGCCGCGTTGATCCTGACCGGACACCTGACCGCGACGCGAGGTCAGGTCGCCGATGATCGAACCGGTGTATTCTTCCGGCGTGATCACTTCGACCTTCATCATCGGTTCCAGCAGTTTCGCGCCAGCTTTGCGCATGCCTTCACGCATGCACATACGGGCTGCGATCTCGAACGCCAGGACCGAGGAGTCGACGTCGTGGAACTTGCCGTCGATCAGCATCACCTTGAAGTCGATCACCGGGAAGCCTGCCAGCGGACCGGAGTCCATGACCGACTTGATCCCTTTTTCGACGCCGGGAATGTATTCCTTGGGCACCGAACCACCGACGATCTTGGATTCGAACGAATAGCCTTCGCCCGGCTCTGTCGGGGTGATGATCAGCTTGACCTCACCGAACTGACCCGAACCACCCGACTGCTTCTTGTGGGTGTAGGTGTGCTCGACCTCGTGACCAATGGTCTCGCGGTAAGCAACCTGCGGGGCGCCGATGTTGGCTTCGACCTTGAACTCGCGCTTCAGACGATCGACCAGGATGTCGAGGTGAAGTTCGCCCATGCCCTTCATGATGGTCTGACCGGACTCGATGTCGGTCTCCACGCGGAAGGAGGGGTCTTCAGCTGCCAGACGCTGCAGACCTGCAGACATCTTTTCCTGGTCGTTCTTGGTCTTCGGCTCGATGGCAATCTCGATCACGGGATCGGGGAAAGTCATCGTTTCGAGCACGACGGGAGCGTTCTGTGCGCAGAGCGTGTCACCGGTGGTGGTCTCTTTCAGACCAGCCAGCGCGATGATGTCGCCTGCGAAGGCTTCGTCGATCTCTTCGCGATCGTTCGAGTGCATCATCATCATACGACCGACGCGCTCTTTCTTGCCCTTGGTCGCATTCAGGATGCCGTCGCCCTTCTTCATCACGCCGGAGTAGATCCGGGTGAAGGTCAGGGTGCCGACGAACGGGTCGTTCATGATCTTGAACGCGAGGCCCGCGAAGGGTGCCGCATCGTCTGCCGAACGGGCGATGTTACGGGTTTCCGTTTCATCATCCGGTGCAAAGCCCATGTAGGCCGGCACGTCCAGGGGACCGGGCAGGAAGTCGATGACGGCGTTCAGCAGGGGCTGGACGCCCTTGTTCTTGAACGCGGAGCCACCGAGAACCGGCACGAAGGACAGCGAGAGGCAGCCCTTGCGGATCAGCTTGCGCAGGGTCGGAACGTCGGGCTCTTCGCCTTCCAGGTACGCTTCCATGGCCGCGTCGTCCATTTCGACGGCGTTCTCGATCATGTTGGCGCGCCACTCGTCGGCGAGATCCTTCAGCTCTTCACGGATTGGTTGACGAACCCAGCCTGCGCCGAGGTCTTCACCAGTCCAGACCCATTCTTCCATGGTGATGAGGTCGATCGTGCCTTCCAGCTGATCTTCCGCACCGATGGGCATTGCCACGGGAACGGGGATCGCACCGGTACGGTCTTTGATCATCTTCACGCAGTTGAAGAAGTCGGCGCCGATCTTGTCCATCTTGTTGACGAAGACGATCCGCGGAACCTTGTACCGGTCGGCCTGACGCCAGACGGTTTCGGTTTGCGGCTCGACACCGGCGTTGCCGTCCAGAAGGCAGACAGCACCGTCGAGCACGGCCAGCGAACGTTCGACTTCGATGGTGAAGTCGACGTGACCGGGGGTGTCGATGATGTTGAAGCGGAACTTCGTGTCATCGGTACCTTCTTCGGTCGGATCTTCCTGCCACTGCCAGAAGGTGGTGGTCGCAGCGGACGTGATCGTGATCCCGCGTTCCTGCTCCTGCTCCATCCAGTCCATGGTGGCGGCGCCATCGTGGACTTCACCGATCTTGTGCGACCGGCCGGTGTAGTAGAGGATACGTTCGGTCGTCGTCGTCTTGCCGGCATCGATGTGGGCCATGATGCCGAAGTTACGGTAACGCGTGAGCGGATATGCGCGTGCCATTTTGTGCCTCTGCCTTTCGGGCTTTGGAGATTACCAGCGGTAGTGGCTGAACGCCTTGTTCGCGTCGGCCATCTTGTGGGTGTCTTCACGTTTCTTCACGGCAGAACCGCGCGAGTTCACGGCGTCGAGCAGCTCGCCTGCGAGGCGCTCTTCCATCGTGTTTTCGTTCCGGTTGCGCGAGGCGATGATCAGCCAGCGGATGGCCAGGGCTTCGCGGCGCTCGGGACGCACTTCAACGGGTACCTGGTAGGTGGCACCACCCACACGGCGCGAACGGACTTCGACCGAGGGTTTGATGTTTTCGAGGGCTTCGTGGAAGATTTCCACGGGAGCGCGCTTGACCTTGTCTTCAACGCGACCGAGCGCATTGTAGACGATTCTCTCTGCGACCGACTTCTTGCCGTCGATCATCAGGTTGTTCATGAACTTGGTCAGCACACGATCGCCAAATTTGGCGTCGGGCAGGACTTCGCGTTTTTCTGCGGCGTGGCGGCGGGACATCTGTTGATCCTCTTACTTCGGACGCTTCGCGCCGTACTTCGAACGGCGTTGCTTACGATCTTTGACCCCATGGGTATCCAACACACCGCGCAGGATGTGGTAACGGACACCCGGAAGGTCTTTCACCCGGCCGCCGCGGATAAGCACAACCGAGTGCTCCTGCAGGTTGTGGCTTTCACCCGGGATGTAGGAAATGACTTCGTAGCCATTGGTCAGACGGACCTTGGCCACTTTCCGCATAGCGGAGTTCGGCTTCTTCGGGGTCGTGGTGTAGACGCGCGTGCAGACGCCACGCTTCTGGGGGCATTGCTCCAGGTGCATGGATTTCGAGCGTTTCACTTTGGGCTGCCGCGGCTTGCGGATCAGCTGCTGGATCGTAGGCATAGGGTTAACTTCCCGTCTCTAACACATGTGTTGCATGAGGGGCGGCCCCATGCGGTTCCTTCCATGGCCCGTGGCGCGTCCGCCGGGACCGGTTCCTTTCGCGTTTTCACGCGAGATGTTCCTGTGGCGCTCATCACGCCACGAAACTTACGCCACACTTGCGCGCAACGTAAAAAACCGCATCCGCCCCTTGGTCACGGGGATCGACGCGGTGGGTTTTCCAGAGGATCGGGGCGTACACCCGGATCTTGACCACTTCAAACCTGGAAGGCAAAGGGGCGGCCCCCTCGCCTGATTGGGGCGCGTATAGGGGGAGTCGGCAGGGTTGTCAACAAGACCTGAACGTGACGCGCGCCTGCGAGCCATCGGGCGGGCCGCTGCGGTGCGCTCCTGCCGTAACGTCGCCGTGCCCTGCCCCGGCTTCCGGGGATCGCAGCCCCTGCCCGGCAACAGGCGGTCACAGCGGGCGATCCCGTGGCGATCCCGCCCAGGTAGCGGGCCGCAGGCAGAGCCGCTCTTCACCGGCCCTGTCACGCGCTCCCTCTAATGCCTCAGTCGCGCCGTGGCAACGACTACCCTGCGCAGACCCTGAGTCAGCATGCCCGGGCCCGCGCGACGGCATCCCCCCGGGCCAGGGCCCGGCAACGTAAAAGGCCCCCGGCATGCGGGGGCCTTTCGTGTCTTCATCCGTGAAGGTCGGCTTATTCGCCGGCTTCCGAAGTCGCGGAGGCGCTTTCGATCTGCGGTTCTTCTGCCGAGGGGGCCGCAAGGGCCGCCGCGGCTTCGTCCCGCCGCGCTTCGACGACGACATTGTCGCGCTCCGAAGCGATCCGACGCACCCGCTGGGTTGCCCCACCCGTACCCGCCGGGATCAGGCGCCCGACGATGACGTTTTCCTTCAGGCCGACAAGCTTGTCGCGCTTGCCCTGTACCGAAGCCTCGGTAAGGACCCGCGTGGTCTCCTGGAAGGAGGCCGCCGAGATGAAGGACCGCGTCTGCAGCGAGGCCTTGGTGATCCCCAACAGGATCGGCTGACCGGAAGCAGGGCGCAGACCCTTGTCCTCGGCCTTCTGGTTGGCGGTGTCGAATTCGATCTTGTCGACGTGTTCGCCCTTCAGCAGCGTCGTCTGGCCGCTGTCGAGGATCTCCCACTTCTGCAGCATCTGGCGAACGATCACCTCGATGTGCTTGTCGTTGATCTTCACACCCTGCAGTCGATAGACGTCCTGGACCTCGTCGATCATGTAGTCCGCCAGCGCTTCGACACCCATGATGGCAAGGATGTCATGCGGCGCCGGGTTGCCGTCCATGATGTAGTCGCCCTTCTGAACGAAGTCGCCTTCCTGAACCGGGATGTGCTTGCCCTTGGGCACCATGTATTCCACCGGATCCATGGACTCATCCGCAGGCTCGATCGTGATCCGGCGCTTGTTCTTGTAGTCGCGACCGAAGCGGACGTAGCCGTCGATTTCCGCGATGATGGCGTGGTCCTTCGGACGACGCGCCTCGAAGAGTTCGGCCACACGCGGCAGACCACCGGTAATGTCCTTCGTCTTCGCACCTTCACGCGGGATCCGCGCGACGATGTCACCGATCTTGACGTCCTGGCCGTCTTCGACCGACAGGACCGCATCCACGGACATCGGGTAGGTCACCGGGTTGCCCGCATCGTTGCGGACGGGTTCGCCTTCCGCATCGACGATCAGGATCTCGGGCTTGAGCTCGTTCCCTTTCGGGGCAGCCCGCCAGTCGATCACGATCTTCTGGGTCATGCCCGTCGCGTCATCGGTCTCGTCCCGGACGGCAAGCCCGGAGACAAGGTCGACATAACGCGCGGAACCCGCACGCTCGGCGATGATCGGCAGGGTATAGGGATCCCATTCGAACATCTTGTCGCCGCGCTTGATCGTCTCGCCATGCTTGACGAACAGCTTGGTGCCGTAGCCCAGCTTGTGGCTGGCGCGTTCCTCGCCATGTTCGTCCATGATGCGCAGCTTCATGTTCCGGCCCACAATCAGGATCTCGCCGGCGGCGTTTTCCAGAAGGTTGGCGTTCTCGAACTCGACAATCCCGTCGACCGAGGCCTCGAGGAAGGACTGCTGGCCACCCTGTGCAACGCCGCCGATGTGGAAGGTCCGCATCGTCAGCTGTGTACCGGGTTCACCGATGGACTGGGCCGCGATGATGCCGACGGCCTCGCCCTGGTTGACCATGGTCCCGCGCGCAAGGTCACGACCGTAGCAGGCCGCGCAGACGCCATCTTCGGCTTCACAGGTCAGCGGCGACCGGATGCGCATGGACTGGACGCTTGCGTCCTGGATCATGTCCGCCATCCGTTCGTCGATCAGCTGGCCCTTCTTCAGAAGGACCTCTTCGGTCCCCGGACGCAGCACGTCATCTGCCGTGACACGGCCCAGGATCCGTTCGCCGATCGTCGCCACGACTTCACCGTCGTTGACCGCGTTGGACACGGTGATCGCACGGTCGGTGCCGCAGTCATGCTCGCGGATGATGCAATCCTGCGCCACGTCGACCAGACGACGGGTCAGGTAACCCGAGTTCGCGGTCTTCAGAGCGGTATCCGACAGACCCTTACGGGCGCCGTGGGTCGAGTTGAAGTATTCAAGAACGGTCAGACCTTCCTTGAAGTTCGAGATGATCGGCGTCTCGATGATGTCGCCGTTCGGCTTCGCCATCAGGCCGCGCATCCCGCCCAGCTGCTTCATCTGCGTGACCGAGCCACGCGCACCGGAGTGCGCCATCATGTAGACAGAGTTCGGTTCCATTTCGGCGCCGGACTCGTCGTACTTGGTCGACGAGATCGTCGACATCATGGCTTCGGTGACCTTGTCGTTGCACTTGGACCAGGCATCGACGACCTTGTTGTACTTCTCACCCTGGGTGATGAAGCCGTCCATGTACTGCTGTTCGAAGTCGGTGACCTGACCGCGGGTTTCCTCGACGATCTCCCACTTGTTGTCGGGGATGACCATGTCGTCCTTGCCGAAGGAGATCCCGGCCTTGAACGCTTCGCGGAAGCCCATGCGCATGATCTGGTCACAGAAGATGACCGATTCCTTCTGACCGCAATAGCGGTAGACGGTGTCGATGATCTGCTGGACTTCGCGTTTGCGCAGCAGACGGTTCACCAGGGCGAAGGGTGCCTTGGCGTTCATCGGCAGCAGGGCCCCGAGGCGGACACGACCGGGGGTCGTCTCGAAGCGGACGGTGATCTCGTTGCCTTCTTCGTCGATCTGCTGGATGCGCGCCGTGATATTGGCGTGCAGGTGCACCGCACCGGTATCCAGCGCGTATTGCACTTCGTCGATCGAGGAGAAGACCATGCCTTCACCCTTCATGCCTTCGCGGGCAATCGTGGTGTAGTAGAGGCCAAGGATCATATCCTGCGACGGAACGATGATCGGTGCGCCGTTTGCGGGCGACAGGACGTTGTTCGTCGACATCATCAGGACGCGCGCTTCCAGCTGGGCTTCCAGCGAGAGAGGCACGTGAACAGCCATCTGGTCACCGTCGAAGTCGGCGTTGAAGGCCGAGCAGACCAGCGGGTGCAGCTGAATCGCCTTGCCTTCGATCAGGATCGGTTCGAAGGCCTGGATGCCGAGACGGTGCAGCGTGGGCGCACGGTTCAGCATGACAGGGTGTTCGCGGATCACCTCGTCCAGGATGTCCCAGACTTCGGGGCGTTCCTTTTCGACCAGCTTCTTGGCCTGCTTCACGGTCGAAGACAGACCCTTCGCTTCAAGGCGCGAGTAGATGAAGGGCTTGAACAGCTCCAGCGCCATCTTTTTTGGAAGACCGCATTGATGCAGCATCAGCTCCGGGCCCGTCACGATGACGGACCGACCCGAGAAGTCGACGCGTTTGCCCAAAAGGTTCTGACGGAAACGACCGTGCTTACCCTTCAGCATGTCCGACAGGGACTTCAGCGGGCGCTTGTTGGCACCGGTGATGACCCGGCCACGACGGCCGTTGTCGAACAGGGCATCGACGGATTCCTGCAGCATCCGCTTTTCGTTGCGCACGATGATGTCGGGCGCACGAAGGTCGATCAGACGCTTCAGACGGTTGTTCCGGTTGATGACCCGGCGATAGAGGTCGTTCAGGTCAGAGGTCGCGAAGCGGCCACCGTCCAGCGGCACCAGCGGGCGCAGCTCGGGCGGGATGACCGGGATCACGGTCATGATCATCCACTCGGGGCGGTTGCCCGACTCGAGGAAGGATTCAACGACCTTCAGACGCTTGATGATCTTCTTGGGCTTCAGTTCGCCGGTGGCTTCCGCCAGATCCGCGCGCAGGGTATCGGCTTCGGATTCCAGGTCGATCTGGGCCAGCATCTCGCGGATGGCCTCGGCGCCGATGTTCGCCGTGAAGGCGTCCATGCCGTAGACATCCTGAGCTTCCATGAACTCTTCTTCGGTCATCATCTGGCCATAGGTCAGATCCGTCAGACCGGGTTCGATCACGACGTAGTTCTCGAAGTAGAGCACGCGTTCCAGGTCGCGCAGGGTCATGTCCAGCATCAGGCCGATGCGCGACGGCAGCGACTTGAGGAACCAGATATGCGCCACAGGCGAGGCCAGTTCGATGTGGCCCATGCGTTCGCGGCGGACTTTTTGCAGCGTGACTTCAACGCCGCATTTCTCGCAGACGACGCCGCGATACTTCATCCGCTTGTACTTGCCGCAAAGGCATTCGTAATCCTTGATCGGGCCAAAGATCCGGGCGCAGAACAGGCCGTCGCGCTCGGGCTTGTAAGTCCGGTAGTTGATGGTTTCCGGCTTCTTGATCTCGCCGTAGGACCACGAGAGGATACGCTCGGGAGAGGCCAGCGATACCTTGATCTCGTCGAAGACTTTCGGCGGGGTCAGCGGGTTGAACGGATTGTTCGTCAGTTCCTGGTTCATGTCGTCTTCCTAAATGACAGGGCGGGGAGAGAGGTTGGGGCGGCCTTCGCCGCCCCGGAGTAACGCCAGGCGCTTACTCCTCCTCCTCCGCGTCCAGGAGTTCCATGTTCAGGCCGAGGCCGCGGACTTCCTTCACGAGAACGTTGAAGCTCTCGGGAACGCCCGCTTCGAAGTTGTCTTCGCCCTTGACGATCGACTCGTAGACCTTGGTCCGGCCGGCCACGTCATCCGACTTGACCGTCAGCATCTCCTGCAGGGTGTAGGCGGCGCCATAGGCCTCGAGGGCCCAGACTTCCATCTCACCGAAGCGCTGACCACCGAACTGCGCCTTACCACCCAGCGGCTGCTGCGTGACGAGCGAGTACGGGCCGGTGGAGCGTGCGTGGATCTTGTCGTCGACAAGGTGGTGCAGCTTCAGCAGGTACTTCATGCCCACGGTCACCTTGCGCGCGAACTGCTCGCCCGTCCGGCCATCGAAGAGAACGGACTGGCCGCTTTCGTCGAACCCGGCGCGGCGCAGCGCGTCGTTCACATCGGCTTCCTTGGCGCCGTCGAAGACCGGAGTCGCGATCGGCACACCGCTGGTGACGTTGCCCGCCGCTTCCAGCATCTGGTCGTCGTCCATGACCGAGAAGCCTTCTTCGTAGACATCGTCGCCGTAGGCAATCCGCAGCGCTTCACGCACCGGGGACATGTCGCCCGAGCGACGGTAGTCCTGCAGGGCATCGTCGATCTTCAGGCCGAGGCCACGCGCGGCCCAGCCGGTGTGGGTCTCGAGGATCTGACCGACGTTCATCCGCGACGGCACGCCGAGCGGGTTCAGACAGAAGTCGACCGGGGTCCCGTCTTCGAGGAACGGCATGTCCTCCATCGGAACCACGCGGGAAACAACACCCTTGTTCCCGTGACGACCGGCCATCTTGTCACCCGGCTGAAGCTTGCGCTTCACGGCAATGAAGACCTTGACCATCTTCATCACACCCGGCGGCAGGTCGTCGCCACGACGGACCTTTTCGACCTTGTCCTCGAAACGGGCATCCAGGGCACGCTTCTGCGCCTCGTACTGCTCGTTCAGGGCTTCGACGATCTGGGCTTCCTGGTCGTCTTCCAGGGCAAGCTGCCACCACTGACCACGGCTGAGCATGCCCAGCAGGTCCTCGGTGATCTCGGACCCGGCCTTGACGCCTTTCGGGCCTTTGACAGCCTTCTTGCCAAGCAGCATGTCCTTCAGACGCGCATAGATGTTGCGGTCCAGGATCGCCAGTTCGTCATCGCGGTCACGCGACAGCTGTTCGACTTCTTCGCGCTCGATCTGCAGGGCACGTTCGTCCTTTTCGACGCCGTGACGGTTGAAGACCCGCACTTCGACGACAGTGCCGTAATCGCCCGGCTTCACGCGCAGCGAGGTGTCACGAACGTCCGAAGCCTTTTCACCGAAGATGGCGCGCAGAAGCTTTTCTTCCGGCGTCATCGGGCTTTCGCCCTTCGGCGTGATCTTCCCGACAAGAATGTCGCCCGGTTCCACGTCCGCACCGATGTAGACGATGCCAGCCTCGTCGAGGTTGCGCAGCGCTTCTTCACCGACGTTGGGAATGTCGCGGGTGATTTCTTCCGGACCCAGCTTCGTGTCACGGGCGGCAACTTCGAATTCCTCGATGTGGATCGAGGTGAAGACGTCGTCGCGCGAGATACGCTCGGAGATCAGGATGGAGTCTTCGTAGTTGTAGCCATTCCACGGCATGAAGGCGACGATGATGTTCTTGCCCAGGGCCAGTTCGCCCATGTCCGTGGACGGACCATCGGCAACCACTTCGCCCTTCACGACCTTGTCGCCCACCTTCACCAGCGGACGCTGGTTGATGCAGGTGTTCTGGTTCGACCGCTGGAACTTGCGCATCCGGTAGATGTCGACCCCGGCATCGCCAAGCTCGAGATCCTCGGTTGCACGGATCACGATCCGCTGCGCATCCACCTGGTCGATGATCCCGCCGCGTTTGGCCATGATGGCCGCGCCGGAATCCCGTGCCACGACTTCCTCGATCCCGGTGCCGACCAGCGGCGCCTCGGCCCGCAGAAGCGGAACCGCCTGACGCTGCATGTTCGAGCCCATAAGAGCGCGGTTGGCGTCATCGTTTTCAAGGAACGGGATCAACGAGGCAGCGACCGAGACCAGCTGCTTCGGCGAGACGTCGATCAGGTCCACGTTTTCCGTCGGGGTCAGCGTGTATTCGCCGGCCTGACGGGTGTTGACCATCTCGTTCGTGAAGACGCCGCCGTCATCCAGCGATGCGTTGGCCTGGGCCACCACGTGACGCTGTTCCTCCGTCGCGGACATGTAGTGCACCTCGTCGGTGACCTGCTTGTCCTTGACGACCCGGTAGGGGGTCTCGATGAAGCCGTACTTGTTCACCCGCGCGAAGGTCGCGAGGCTGTTGATCAGACCGATGTTCGGGCCTTCCGGCGTTTCAATCGGGCACATCCGGCCGTAGTGGGTGGCGTGAACGTCACGCACTTCGAAGCCGGCACGTTCGCGGGTCAGACCACCCGGGCCAAGCGCCGAAAGGCGGCGTTTGTGCGTCACTTCGGACAGCGGGTTGGTTTGGTCCATGAACTGCGACAGCTGCGAGGAGCCGAAGAATTCGCGGACGGCCGCGGCCGCCGGTTTGGCGTTGATCAGATCCTGGGGCATGACCGTGTCGATTTCGACGCTGGACATACGTTCCTTGATCGCGCGCTCCATGCGCAGCAAACCGACGCGGTACTGATTTTCCATCAGTTCGCCGACCGAGCGCACACGACGGTTGCCGAGGTGGTCGATGTCGTCGATTTCGCCCTTGCCGTCACGCAGTTCGACCAGCGCCTTGATGCAGGCGACGATGTCTTCGCGATCCAGGGTCCGCTGGGTGTCGGGCTTTTCAAGCGCCAGGCGCATGTTCATCTTGACGCGGCCGACGGCGGACAGGTCATACCGCTCGCTGTCGAAGAACAGCGTGTCGAACAGGTTCGACGCGGCTTCGACGGTGGGCGGTTCACCCGGACGCATGACGCGGTAGATGTCCATGAGCGCGGTGTTGCGGTTCATGTTCTTGTCCATCGCCATGGTGTTCCGCATGTACGGGCCCACGGTGATGTTGTCGATATCCAGCACGGGGATCTCGGTGATCCCGGCATCGATCAGGTCCTTGACGGTCCCGCCGATGATCTCGCCTTCCTTGTCGTATTCCAGGGTCAGTTCGTCCCCGGCTTCGACGTAGATGGCGCCGTTGTCTTCGTTGATGATGTCCTTGGACACGAACTTGCCGACGATGCGGTCGAAGGGCATCAGCAGGTTCTTCACCGCTTCTTCGTCGATCAGCTTCTTGACGGCGCGCGGGGTCACCTTCTTGCCGGCTTCGGCAATGATCTCGCCCGAGTCGGCATCGACAAGGTCATAGGTCGGGCGCGTGCCACGAACGCGCTCGGGGAAGAACTTGGTCACCCAGCCCTGGCCGCGACGGTAGGTGTAGTCAACCGTGTTGTAATAAGCGTCCATGATCGATTCCTGGTCCAGCCCGAGAGCATAGAGCAGGGTCGTCACCGGCAGTTTGCGACGACGGTCGATCCGGGCATAGACATTGTCCTTGGCGTCGAATTCGAAGTCGAGCCAGGAGCCACGGTAGGGAATGATCCGGCAGGCGAACAGCAGCTTGCCCGAGGAGTGCGTCTTGCCCTTGTCATGGTCGAAGAACACGCCGGGCGAACGGTGCATCTGGGACACGATCACACGTTCGGTGCCGTTCACGATGAACGTCCCGTTATGGGTCATCAGGGGCATGTCGCCCATGAAGACATCCTGTTCCTTGATGTCCTTGACCGACTTGGCGCCGGTATCTTCGTCGATATCGAAGACGATCAGACGCAGCGTGACCTTCAGCGGTCCGCTGTAGGTCATGTCGCGCTGCATGCATTCTTCGACGTCGTACTTGGGCTTTTCGAGCTCGTATTTCACGAACTCCAGAACAGCCGTCTCATTGAAATCCTTGATCGGGAACACCGACTGGAAAACACCCTTGATCCCTTCGCCATCGGCGGGGTCAATCTGGTCTCCGGATTTCAGGAAGAGTTCGTAGGAGCTTTTCTGAACCTCGATAAGGTTCGGCATTTCAAGAACTTCGCGAATTTTACCGTAGTATTTGCGAAGACGTTTCTGACCAAGATAGGTCTGAGCCATGACAGAAGTCACCTTTCGTTTCTCATCGGAAGCGCGCGCCGTCGGGGCACCAGCGCACACGTCCCTGCGAGACAGGAGTTCGGATCAATGCCTGACCACCGGCCCAATGGTGGTCTCCCGATTCCGAACCTCCCTGAGGAAGAACCCGGCCGCTCCGACATCGGATAGCGACTGGCCCTTGCTGAGAAAGGTTCGGCTGAACGCGGAATCTCCGCGTTCAGCCCTTTCTTTGCTACCGTAGAAGGAGAACCCCTGCGGTGACAATCCCGTAAGCAGAGCTTCGGGAAGCCAATTACTTGACTTCGACCTCGGCGCCAGCTGCTTCCAGCTTGCCTTTGACTTCTTCGGCTTCTTCTTTCGAGACGCCTTCTTTGACGGCTTTGCCGCCGGCTTCAACGAGCTCTTTGGCTTCTTTGAGGCCCAGGCCGGTGATGGCGCGGACTTCTTTGATGACGTTGATTTTGGAAGCGCCGGCCGATTTCAGGATCACGTTGAATTCGGTTTGCTCTTCCTCGGCAGCGCCACCGGCGTCTGCCGGGCCGGCCATCATGACAGCGCCGCCAGCAGCGGGCTCGATGCCGTATTCGTCTTTGAGGATGGTTTTCAGTTCTTGTGCTTCGAGCAGCGTCAGACCAACGATCTCTTCAGCAAGTTTTTTCAGATCAGCCATTGTGACTCTTTCCGTATATCTAGATGTGTTCCAACGTATGGGTGTGCAACCCTACGCCGGTCTCTTGATTGCTTACGCCGCCGCCTTGTCCTCGATCGTGGACAAGATGGAGGCGATATTCGAAGCAGGGGCGCCAATGGCACCGGCGATGTTGGAAGCGGGTGCGCCGATGCAGCCGACGATGGAAGCGATAAGCTCCTCGCGCGACGGCATTTTCGACACGGCCGCAACACCGGCCCGGTCCAGAGCGTTCTCACCCATTGCGCCGCCAAGAATTTCGAACTTCTTGTTCTCTTTGGCGAAGTCCTCGGCCACCTTGGCTGCTGCCACGGGGTCCTCGGAGAAGGTAAGCACGGTCATGCCCGTCAGGAGGTCAGCAATGCTTGCGCAGGGCTTGTCTTCCAGGGCGATCTTGGCGAGCCTGTTCTTGGCGACACGAACACTGGAACCTTGCTCACGAGCTTTGGCACGCAGTGTCTGCATCTCGGCAACCGTGAGACCGGTGTAGTGGGCAACCACCACAACGCCAGAGCTTTCGAAGATCTGGCCGAGATCGTCGACCACTTTCTCTTTCTGGGCTCTATCCACAGTTTCACTCCAAGTAGGGAGGTTTGACCCTCCGGCTCAATTTTGCCGGAACGAACGTCCCGGCAAGCGGGTCCGTAACGGGTCCGTCCAAGGTCGCCCCAGGTGCCGCATGCGGTTACCTGAAGAAATCTGGTTCTTTCCCGTCTCAGGCAGGAATTATGGATGCAAAAGCGCAGCCACCCACCGTCTTGGACGAATCGCCAAGCCAACCGAATCCCGGATGGCCTGACAGAGCGCGTATCTAAGCGCTTTATCGGCAGATGTGAAGTGTAAATTTTGGATGACCGATACGAACCGGACCCACGGCCACGCTGGACTGCGTCGCCATGATGTCTATTCTGTCGAACCGGGATCAGTGTAATCCGCTTCGCCGCGCGAGACAAGCGGCAGTGCATCCCCCGGCACCGCCCGGTATGATGGACAACAGGATGCGACAAGCAAGCGGCGCGGGGCACCGCAGCCAAAGGGGACACGGGCATGAGGAAAACCACAGGCTCCAAGGGCAAGGTCACCGACATGGCGGCGCTGCGGCGCAAGCTGGCGAAATCCCGCGCCCGCGGCATGCCGAAGTTCCTCGAAGACCGGGGGCGCCGGTTGCTGGATGCCTATCTTGCCACCTCGGATACCGATGGCCGCCCCTTTCGCGCCATGCTGGGCGAACTGGCCTCAGGCGAGGCGGCGCGCAAGCTGGCCGCGATGACGGGCGCCCAATTGCGGTCCGAACGCCCGGAGGAGCTGGAAAACGCCGCCTGCACCACGGGCTGCGCCTTTTGCTGCATCCTGCTGGAAGGCGATGGCGGGCTGATCACCGAAGCCGAAGCGACCACCCTGCACACCGCCCTGGCCCCGCTGACCGGACAGCCCGATGGTCGTGCCTGGAACGCCCATGCCTGCGCCGCGCTCGACCCCGAAACCCGTCTGTGCCGCGCCTATGACGCCCGGCCAACGGTCTGCCGGTCCTTCATCAGTGTGGATGTCGACGCCTGCCGCGAAAACGCCGAGGGCGGCGACGAGGACGGATCCGGGATGCTGGGCAATCACCTCGACTACCTCGCCGTGCTGGCCCTGTCCCGCGACCTGATGCGGGGCACCGCGCTTGTCACGACCTACAGCATGCAGCAGATCACTTCGGCCGCCGTGGACGGAGCTCCTCTGGACACGGCCATGAAGCGCGCCCGCCACAAGAGTAGCGAACTGGAAGATACCTGCGCGGATATTGGCAATTCGCCAAGTTGACGGGGTGAACTGGGCGGCCCCTGCCCCTTGGCCTCTCCGCCTATTCATCACCGCAACAGAGCTAAAGCCATTCTCCTCAGGTTCGATCAGTGTCAGCTTGGAGCCCGTCCCCCCTTTTGCGCAACGCCGACCCGGCTCTTAGAATAACATCTTGTAGACATTACCGTTCGTGTCCTTGGCGATCCCATACCCATTGGCGGTGCCACTACCGGTGAAAAACTCAACGTCAAACCTTGTATTGTCAGAACAGGTAGCGAAAGCCTGTCCTTTATTCACGCCCGGCACGCTTCCGACGGTCGTGGAGTAGCCAGCTACTGCGCCATATTGGGCGAAGAGCGTTCCGGTTGACACGCTCGCATACTGGGGTGCCACGGAGGACCACTTCCCCGAACAAGCAGCTCCGTTTGGCATCGAAAAGTTAAAGTTCCCGGTGTTTCCAGCTATTCCGTCAACCGTCGCGACCAGAGTTGGCACTGGGTCTTTTTCGGTCAGAGGTCCCGAGACTGGATACAGGTTCGCCGTTGTCGAACACGCTGCTAGGCCAAGAAAAAACGCACACGAAAGTCGATTAATCATCAGAGTTCCTTTTCAAATAAACCTCCCTCCAAAGCGCTCCTTCTGCACCAAAGGATGGATTTCCCGAAATTGCATCATCTTTACTTGGGATTACCCGACTGCCTGCATTCGATCAACAAGGCCGACACTTTACGAAAGCTATGTACCGGCTCTCAGTTTTGCCCCGCACAGCCAGCCGTCCCGCGCCCATTCAGGAACCCTTCCCCCCGCGAAACGAAAAAAGGCGGCCCCAAAGGACCGCCTTTTCCAATTCTATCCGGGTCGGATCAGTTGCCGGTGGCCGAGCTGATGTCGACCGAGACGCCCGGGCCCATCGAGGAGCTGAGCGAGACCTTTTGCAGATAGGCGCCCTTGGCACCGGTCGGCTTGGCCTTGGACACTGCATCCACGAAGGCACGGATGTTTTCGACCAGCTTGGCTTCGTCGAAGGAGGCCTTGCCGACGCCGGCGTGCACGACACCGGCTTTTTCCGCCTTGAACTGGACTTCGCCGCCCTTGGCCGCTTTCACGGCGTCAGCGACGTCCATGGTCACGGTGCCGACCTTGGGGTTCGGCATCAGGTTGCGCGGGCCGAGGATCTTGCCGAGACGACCGACGACGGGCATCATGTCCGGGGTGGCGATGCAACGATCGAAATCGAGCTTGCCGCCCTGGATGGCTTCCATCAGGTCTTCCGCGCCGACGATGTCTGCGCCAGCCGCGGTGGCTTCGTCTGCCTTGGGGCCACGGGCGAAGACGGCAACGCGCACGTCCTTGCCGGTGCCGTTCGGAAGACCGACCACGCCACGGACCATCTGGTCCGCGTGACGGGGGTCAACGCCGAGGTTCAGCGAGATTTCAACGGTTTCGTCGAATTTCGCGGTGGCATTGGCTTTCACCAGGGCCACGGCTTCCTCGACGGTGATGTCTTCCTTGCCGGCGAAGGCTTCGCGAGCGGCGCGGGTACGTTTACCGAACTTTGCCATCTTACTTAACCTCGATGCCCATGGAGCGGGCGGAGCCCAGGATGATCTGCATTGCGCCTTCGATGTCGTTGGCGTTCAGATCTTTCATTTTCGCCTCGGCGATTTCCTTCACCTGGGCTGCAGTCACCGTACCGGCGGTCTGCTTGCCGGGGGTGTTGGCACCGGACTTCAGCTTGGCGGCCTTCTTCAGGTAATAAGACGCGGGAGGCGTCTTGATTTCCATGGTGAAGGACTTGTCCTGGTAATAGGTGATCACGGTCGGGCACGGCGCGCCGGGCTCCATTTCCTGCGTCTTGGCGTTGAACGCCTTGCAGAATTCCATGATGTTGATACCGCGCTGACCGAGGGCGGGACCCACGGGCGGCGACGGGTTTGCCTTACCGGCAGGCACTTGCAGCTTGAGGCTGCCTACGAGCTTCTTGGCCATGAGCCATCTCCTTTGTCATCGGTGCATGAAATCACGCACCCTACGAGGCAACCGACGCGTCGGCGCCTCGTCTGCTAGCGCGGTGCGGTCCGGACACGCGTGCCCTCGCCTCCCGCGAACGATGCCGGCCCTGCCCCGGCGGGACGCGTCACTGAGGACGCGTCGTGACGCAGGTCATTGCTTGCCGACCTGCGTGAATTCCAGTTCGACCGGGGTTTCGCGGCCGAAGATCGAGACCGAGACCTTGAGACGCTGGTTGTCCTCGTCGACCTCTTCGATCATGCCGTCGAAGCCTTCGAACGGCCCGTCGTTGACCTTCACCTTTTCGCCGATCTCGAAGTGGATCAGGGTCCGGGGGGCGTCTTCGCCTTCCTGGACACGGTTCAGGATCTGGTTCACCTCTGCATCACGCATCGGCATCGGGCGCCCCTGCGGACCAAGGAAGCCCGTCACGCGGTTGATCGAGTTGATCAGGTGATAGCCCTGATCCGACATCTCCATATGCACCAGCACGTAGCCGGGCATGAAGCGGCGCTCTGCGGTCACTTTCTTGCCGCGGCGCACTTCGATCACTTCTTCGGTCGGTACGAGCACTTCGTCGATCTGGTCTTCAAGACCTTTCTCCTCGACGCTCGTCCGGATCTGCTCGGCGATCTTCTTTTCGAAGTTCGAGAGGACCGAGACCGAGTACCACCGTTTCGCCATGTCGCAACGACCCTTGTATTCCGTTCGGCCCTGCGGCCGGTTTCTGTCTTGTCGGACGAGAGGTTCCCGTCCTGTCCCGAACGGGTCACCCCATCCGCAATCTGCCTTGCCCCAATAGAAAATCGGCGCGAGGCTCGAATCGCCGCGCGCCATATTGAGGGAACAGGGCGTCACATACAAAGATGCGCCGCCGCTTGCAAGCCTGTCGACCGGTGATCACCGCGCCAGCCGGCCTGCCTGTTGCCCGGTGTCAGCCGAACAGGCCCAGGATACCTTGCAGACCGGCGCGGATGCCGACGTCGACCAGGGCAAAGAAGACCGCCGTCAGCGCCGCCATGACGAAGACCATGATCGTCGTCAGCAGCACCTCGCGCCGGGTGGGCCAGGTAACCTTGCCGATCTCGGCACGGGTCTGCTGGATGAATTGCAACGGGTTCGCCATGGGTGGCATCCTCGGATCATTAAATCTCGGGGCACGGGGCCGGCCCGCGCGGTTCGGGGTGACATACGCCGCCCGCCCGCGCTTTTCAAGCCATCCGCTACGGTGACGGGGACGCGACGAGGTGCCGCGCGCAACGGGACCGGAAAACACCCCCTGCGCCACAAGGCAACATCCCCCGGAGGGCGGTGCGTTCAACAATGCCTTGAAGGAGGCGGACTGGCAGGGGCTGAGGGACTCGAACCCACGACCCTCGGTTTTGGAGACCGATGCTCTACCAACTGAGCTAAACCCCTAGTCCGTGGCCGGGGATAGGCCAGCGGCGCGCGAAGATCAAGAGGCCCCACGCCCCGGACCCCGGATTTTTCGCCTGCCCTCGCGCCAATCATCACTCCATCCAGTGGAACCAGCGCAGGATCACCACCAGCACGCCGGCAAAGGCCACCAGCCCGGCGGTCACGAACCAGAAGGCATCGACTTCGCGGGCGCCGGGAATGCCTTCGACGTTGATCCCCAGCAAGCCGGTCACGAAGGTCAGCGGCAGGAATACCCCCGAGATCACCGCGAGGATGTACATGTGCCGGTTCAGCCGGTCCGACAACTGCCCGGTCAGGTCGTCGCGCAGCACGACAAGGGAATCCCGCAGCTCGTCCACGTTTTCCGACAGGCGGCGCATGCGGGCGTGATTCTCTGATATCTGGCGCAGGTCGCGATCCAGCAGCAGCGGACTGCCGCTGGACAGCAGCGCCCCGAGCGCCTCTGCCTGAGACGGCGCATGGCGGCGCAGTTTCACCACGCCAAGGCGGCGTGCGGCGATCTCCCGGCGCAGGGCCGGGTCGGGCTGTTCGACCACATTGGCCTCCAGCGCGTCGACCTGATCTTCCAGCGCCTCGACCACCGGTTCCAGCTGGTCGGCAAGGCGACGCACGATCGCGGCGATGAAGGCCCCCGGCGTGGTCGGCGCATCGCCATGGGCGACCAGATGCGTTACTTCGTCCAGGGCATGCACCGGGTCGTTGGACAGGGTCACGATTGCCTTGTCGTCGACCCAGATACGCAGGGCGATCATGTCGAGCGGATCAGCCCCGGCGATGACATTGATGCTGCGCAGGACGATGAACAGCCCACCGCCGACCCGTGTCGCACGGGAATGGGCATCGGGACGGGTCAGCCCGTCGATCACCCAATCCTCCAGATCCGGCAGATGGGCGCGCAGCCAGTCGCGCGCACCCGGAGACCGGTCGTCCAGATGTGCCCAGGTAAAGACCGGGCTGGCCAGGTCCGAACCGATGCCGATGGGATCCAGCGCCCGCCCCCTGTCCTGCCCGGCCAGCACATAGGCGCAATGCAGGCAGTCCTGCGGCAGGCCGTCTGGGGCTTCGGGTATCGTGTGTTGCGGCCGAGGTGTCGATGTGTCGCCGGACACCAGATTTTCGGCGGTATCGGCATCGGCGGTTTCGGGATCCGCCCTGCGGTCGTCGGAAGACTTTTCTGTGGTCATATTCCTCCGCCCCGGTTGCGGGACGCCCCCTGATGCGGAACGCAATTTGCGGCAAGTTATCGCATGACCGCCCCGAAATCGCGGGCTTATTCCATGTCGGTACGCGAAAATCTCCCCCGATCGCCTGGCCGCGCAAAAATGGGAAGATCCGGCATCGAGGGCCGCGCTCAAGACGGCGAAAAGAAAACGAGCGGCCCTTTTCAGGAACGCTCGTCTGATCTTGCCAGGCAAAGGCACGCGCTCCGGGACCGGAGCGCGCCAGAGGCCTTACTCGATGATTTTCGAGACGACGCCCGACCCGACGGTCCGGCCACCTTCACGGATGGCGAAGCGCAGGCGCTCTTCCATCGCGATCGGGGCGATCAGTTCGACTTCGAACTTCAGGTTGTCGCCGGGCATGACCATTTCCGTGCCCTCGGGCAGGTTGACGGTGCCGGTGACGTCCGTGGTCCGGAAGTAGAACTGCGGGCGGTAGTTGGCGAAGAACGGCGTGTGACGGCCGCCTTCATCCTTCGTCAGGATGTAGGCTTCGGCTTCGAACTTGGTGTGCGGGTTCACCGACTTGGGCTTGCAGAGAACCTGACCACGTTCGACACCTTCACGGTCGATGCCGCGCAGCAGAACGCCGACGTTGTCGCCCGCTTCCCCACGATCCAGCAGCTTGCGGAACATTTCCACACCGGTGCAGGTCGTTTTCTTGGTGTCCTTGATGCCGACGATTTCCAGTTCGTCGCCGACGTTGACAACGCCACGCTCGACACGGCCGGTCACAACCGTACCACGACCGGAGATCGAGAACACGTCTTCGATCGGCATCAGGAACGGCTGGTCGATCGCGCGCTCGGGCTGCGGGATGTAGTCATCCACGGCCGCCAGCAGTTCACGGATCTTGTCTTCGCCGATCGCGTTGTCGCGGCCTTCCAGAGCGGCCAGGGCCGAACCGGCGATGACCGGGATGTCGTCGCCCGGGTATTCGTAGGCCGACAGCAGCTCGCGGATTTCCATTTCGACCAGCTCGAGAAGCTCTTCGTCGTCGACCTGGTCAACCTTGTTCATGAAGACGACCATGGCGGGGATACCCACCTGGCGACCCAGCAGGATGTGCTCGCGCGTTTGCGGCATGGGGCCGTCAGCGGCGTTCACGACCAGGATCGCACCGTCCATCTGGGCGGCACCGGTGATCATGTTCTTCACGTAGTCGGCGTGGCCGGGGCAGTCGACGTGCGCGTAGTGACGGTTTTCCGTCTCGTATTCCACGTGCGCGGTCGAGATCGTGATGCCACGGGCCTTTTCTTCCGGCGCGCCATCGATCTGGTCGTAGGCCTGGAAGTCGCCGAAGTATTTCGTGATCGCAGCCGTCAGCGTCGTCTTGCCGTGGTCAACGTGACCGATCGTGCCGATGTTGCAGTGCGGTTTGCCGCGTTCGAACTTTGCCTTGCCCATACTGAGGCGCCTCTATGCTTGGGGGCCATCGGCCCGATTTCACTCCGGGCGCGATTTATTAAGTCCGGGCAGGAAAATCAAGCGTCTCTTGATCGCTTTCCGGTCTCCTGGGCCTTGTCTGTCACGGTCCGACACGCGGGACCCCAGCGGCAGTCCTGCCTTGGGGTCCGGCCGTGGCACCAACCAGATGGCCTAGTTCGCCAGTGCGCCCGCCGCTTCGTCGGACACGTCCGGGCTCACGGTCTCGGCCAGGGGCGCCGGGGCATCGACGCCCGCCGCAGCAGCCGCAAGATCACCGGCATCGGTCAGGCTGCCCTCTTCGGGGACCACCGCGCCACTTTCAGTGGCTTCGGCTGCGGCATTGGCGGCTTCCATTTCCTTGACGTCATAGACCACGCCCTCGCCGAAATAGCGTGGTGTTTCAGCCACTTCGACATCTGCCGTCGTCGCGGCTATCGCCTCTGTGCCGGGTTCGGGGGTGAACCATTCGGGGTTTTCCTGCAGCCAGTTCTGAATTTCCTTGGCGACATTGCGGGTCAACTCGTGCAGCTGTTCTTCCTTGGACATCGTCAGCCCGGTGCCCAGGATGAAGGAATCCCCACCGAAGCTTTCCAGCACCTCGATGGTCTTGGGAACCTCGTTCAGCTTCGCATTGGCCTGATCGTCCCAGACCGTCACCTTGGTGATCAGCGCCGAACGTGGTTTCAGCAGCAGCGGGATACCGGCCATGGCGACAACATAGCCTTCGACGGAAATCCCGATGTGGTAAAGACCCGTGCCGTCATAGCGGCGGAAACGTTCTTCCATTGCGCCGGTAAGCGCCTGGATCATCTCCTCTTCGCCGACATCGCGGGAAAACGGTCCCTTGCGCATCTTCGAAGCCACCACGACGTCATGGCCAAGTCGGAAATCCCCAAGATCCACCATCGGCTCATGCAGGTCGTTCGCATTGGTGCAGGCGCTCAGGACAAGCAGCGTCGCGGCCATGATGGCAGCAGGGAATCGACGGACAGAGCGGATGCGGTGCATTGGACCCCCGGAAGTGTTTGCGCGTCCGTCGGGCATAGCCGATAGGCGTACCCTTTTCAATTGAATGGGACGTCAATCGCGCAGGATCTCCGCCGTCATGTCCTGCTCGCTTCAGGAACCTGCTGCGCGGCGCGCGCCCCTGCCCGGAATTGCCCCGCCGGACCGTCCGGCCTAGGCTGCTGTGAACGCGATGGAAGGAAAGCCCCATGTCCGACAAAGCGGCCCCGCACGATGCAGAGAACGACCGCCCGGATGCCTCGACCGTTGCCGGGGACATGGGTGACGCCCCACGCCTGCCTGTCCGCGTTCCACTGGTGACACAACCACTGGGGCTGCTCGGTTCGCTGCGTGCTGCCCGGCGCAACGTGCTGGAAATCCTGCCCGAGCTTGCGGTGAAACAACCCATCGTCTCCGGAAGGATGGGGATCCGCTGGCACATGGTGATGGATCCGGAGGCCCTGCGCCGGGTGCTGATCGAAAAGCTCGATGATTATCCGAAATCCGATGTCACCAAGAACCTGCTGCGCCCCGCTATCGGGGAAAGCCTGTTCATTTCAGAAGGCGCCCACTGGCGTTGGCAGCGCCGGGCCGCCGCGCCGGTCTTCTCGCACCGCAATGTCGCCGGCCTCGGCCCGGTGATGACCCGGGCAGCGGAATATGCCTGCCGACGGATCGCCGCCCAGGGGACGGCCCCGGTGAACCTTGCGGACGAGATGGTACGTGCCACCTATGAAGTGATAGCCGATGTGACCTTTTCCGGCGGAAAGGCCTTTGACCGCGACGCCGTCCACCGCGCGATCGAAACCTATATCGCCGAAGCCGGGCGCGTCAGCCTGTTCGACATCCTCGGCCTGCCCGGCTGGATCCCGCGACCGGGACGGCTGTTCTCTTCGCGAACCTTGAGGCAGATGAAAGCGGTGGCCGACGACGCGATCGACAGTCGCCGCGCGCGCGACACCCCGCCAGGGACCCCGGATCTGATGGACCTGCTACTGGCCGCCGAGGACCCGCAAACCGGGCGGCGCATGAATGACCGCGAACTGGCCGACAATCTGCTGACCTTCATTGTCGCGGGACATGAGACAACGGCACTGACCCTTGGCTGGGCCCTCTACCTCTGCGCCTTCGACCCCGCGATCCAGAAGGCGGCCGCGACCGAGGCCATCGCCGTCCTGCAAGACCGCGCCGCCACCCCCGCTGACCTCGACGCCCTGCCCCTGACCCGCCAGATCATAGATGAAACCCTGCGCCTCTACCCGCCCGCCGGGATCATTTCGCGCAGTGCGCAAGCACCTGACAGGCTGTGCGACCGCGACATCCGCCCCAAAGACACGATCATCCTCCCGATCTACGCCCTGCATCGCAACCGGCTACTCTGGAGGGATCCAGACCGCTTCGACCCCGCACGCTTTGCGGATCGCAAGACCATCCCGCGCTTTGCCTACCTGCCCTTCGGCGATGGCCCCCGCGTCTGCATCGGCGCCACCTTCGCCCTGCAGGAAGCGGTCATCCTTCTCGCCACCCTGTTGTCACGATTCCGCTTTTCCGAGATCCCCGGCCGCAGCCCAAATCCGGTGATGATCCTCACCCTGCGCGCCGAAGGCGGTGTCTGGCTGAACGTCAGCCCCCGACACTGACCTGCATCGTTTCCCTGTCCCAAATATCCTCGCCGAAGGCTCGTTCCGAAGGAACGACTTGCCCCGGACAAGGTCCGGGGCAACGCTCCGCGGGGGATATTTGAAACAGGGAAACGGGCGCGAGGCGGACCGGTGCGCCTCGCGGATCAGTTGAAGCGATTGTCCCGTGGGAAGCCGCGGGGCGCCATGCGGCCAATTCCGGCGCGCTTGCCGATCCATTCCCCAAGCTCGGTTTCCGTGCGGGTTCGGCCGGCGGGGTCGTGCCAGGACAAGCCGTCGGCCAGCGGGAAAGTGGTCAGGTCCGAAAGGCCGCCGTCCTTGTATTTCTGCAGCCGCACGCCCTTGCCGCGGCCAAGCTCGGGCAGCTCTTCAATAGGGAAGACAAGCACCTTGCGGTTTTCGCCCACACAGGCGACGTGATCGCCCCAGACGGGTTTGGCAAGCAGTGCGCGGACGCCGTCCTTGACGTTCAGGACCTGGCGGCCGGTGCGGGTCTGGGCCAGGACTTCATCTTCGGACACGAGGAAGCCGTCCCCGGCAGTGGAGGCGACCACGAGCTTGGCGCCGGGGCGGTGGATGCGGATCTCGACGATCTCGGATTCGTTAGGCAGGTCGATCATCAGACGCAGGGGTTCGCCCATGCCGCGCCCGCCGGGCAGGTTCGAGGCCTGCATCGTGTAGAAGCGCCCGTTGGAGCCGAAGACAAGCAGTTTGTCTGTGGTTTCCGCATGGAACAGGAACCGTCCTTCGTCACCGTCCTTGAACTTCAGCTTTTCGGTCTGAGACAGGTCGATATGCCCCTTCATTGCCCGGATCCAGCCCATTTTCGAGCAGACCACGGTGATCGGTTCCCGCTCGATCATCGCCTCGACCGGGACTTCCTCGGCCTCGGCGGCGGCTTCGATCAGGGTGCGGCGGGCACCGCCGAAGTAATCCTTGCCAAAGCTCTTGCGGGTCTCGCGGATCTGCTCGGCAATCCGGGTCCACTGGCGCTCCGGGCTGGCCATCAGGTCTTCGAGACCGGCACGTTCGGCCATCAGCGCGTCGCGTTCCCGGACAAGTTCAAGTTCCTCAAGCCGCCGCAGGGAGCGCAGGCGCATGTTCAGGATGGCTTCGGTCTGGACCTCGGTCAACTCGCCTTCGGTATCGATCCCGACGGGTGTGACGTAATCGGCCTCGTCCCGTGCACGCCCCCGCTTGAGGCTCCAGTTTTCCAGCATCAGCGCGGTCTTGGGTTCGTCGTCATAGCGGATGATGTCGATCACCCGGTCGAGGTTCAGGAAGGCGGTGATGAAGCCTTCCAGCACTTCCAGCCGGTGGTCGATCTTGGCCAGCCGGTGCGCGCTGCGCCGCTGCAGCACGTCGCGCCGGTGGTCGAGGAAGGCGCGCAGCACTTCCTTCATCGAGCAGACCTTGGGCGTCAGCCCGTCGATCAGCACGTTCATGTTCATCGAGAACCGCGTTTCCAGATCGCAATTGCGGAACAGCAGGTTCATCAGAACCTCGGGATCCACGGTCTTGGCGCGGGGTTCCAGCACCAGGCGGATGTCCTCGGCGCTTTCGTCACGCACATCCGCCAGAATCGGGATGCGCCGGGTCTGGATCAGATCCGCGATCCGCTCCACCAGCTTGGATTTCTGCACCTGGTAGGGGATCTCGGTGACCACGATCTGCCATGTGCCGCGGCCAAGGTCCTCTTTTTCCCACTTGGCGCGCAGCCGCATGGAGCCGCGCCCCGTGGCATAGGCCCTGGCAATGTTCTCGGGCGCCTCGACCAGCACGCCGCCAGTGGGGAAATCAGGGCCGGGCACGTATTGCAACAGGGTCTCGTCCCGCGCATCCGGGGTCTTGATCAGATGCAGGCAGGCATTGCACAGCTCGGCGATGTTATGGGGCGGGATATTGGTCGCCATCCCCACCGCGATCCCAGAGGAGCCGTTGGCCAGCAGGTTCGGGAAGGACGCGGGCAGCACCACCGGCTCTGTCAGGGTACCGTCGTAATTGTCGCGGAAATCAACCGCGTTTTCGGTCAGCCCCTCCATCAGGGCCTCGGCGACGGCGGTCAGTCGCGCCTCGGTGTAGCGCGAGGCCGCCGGGTTGTCCCCGTCGATATTGCCGAAGTTCCCCTGCCCGTCGACCAGCGGGTAGCGGACGTTGAAATCCTGCGCCAGCCGGGCCATCGCGTCATAGATCGCCGTGTCGCCATGGGGGTGGTAGTTCCCCATCACGTCGCCCGAGATCTTGGAGCTTTTGCGGAACCGCCCGTTCGGCGCCAGCTTCAGCTCTCGCATCGCGTATAGGATGCGCCGATGCACCGGCTTCAGCCCGTCGCGGGCATCGGGCAGGGCGCGGTGCATGATCGTCGACAGCGCATAGGTCAGGTAGCGGTCGCCAATGGCACGGCGCAGCGGTTCGGCCAGCAAGGCTTCGCCACCTCCGGAACCTGAACCGGAGTCGGGGCTGGAACCGGGGCCGCTTGCGGGGCCGATCTTGGGGTCTTCGGGCGTATCCGTCATAGATGGTGTGATACCTGCGGCGTCGGGGCGGGTAAAGCGGCGAGATGGGCCCAACGGGTCTTGCGCCGCATTTTCCGTAGCCATCCCGCCCCGGTGCCGCAACGCGGGCCTTTGCCGGCCTGTGAACCATCGCCTTGAGGCCCCCAGCCCGCAATCGGCGCGCGATGCAGGCGCATTTCCTACGTACTGGCGGGAACCAGCCGAGCCCCAACCGGTTATGTTCACAATCAAGGGAGCCAAATATGCCGCAATTCGCCATCCTCGCTACAGTCGCCTTGTTCGCCGCCTTCTACCAACTGAGCGGAGGATCGGATTTCCAGCCCGGATGGCCCGAAGGCACAGGTCCCGGTTCCATCGGTCCCGCATCCCTCAATCCGGCGGTCGAGACCTTGGCGCAGGCCGATTCTCCGTCCCCGGAAGTCTCCCAGCCCATTAGGGCCGCTACCGCCGCTCCGGTCGCAACCCCGGCCGCCGAACCGGCGATGGTCCAGACCGTTGGCTTCGCCGCTGCGTCCGGCAATGCACAGGTAGTGCAGGCGGTTCAGCACAGCGAAGGGGCTGCACCGGAACAACCCACACTGCAGATTTCGGCCCGCACGCAGGCGATCATCGAACGCCAGAGCCTGGCACGCCGCCAATCCGTGGAACGCGTGCAGGCCGCCGCCGAAGCGGCGCATGAGGCCAAGCTTGCTTCCCAACAAGACGCACCGCAGGGCGCGGACATGCGGCAGGTCAGCGGCGACCGGGTGAACCTGCGCTACGGGCCGGGCACACGGTTTTCGATCCTCACCACGCTTGAAGAAGGCGACAAGGTCGAGGTCATCGCCTCGGAAGGCGATTGGGTGCAGTTGCGCGTGCCGGAAACCGGGCGCACGGGCTGGATGGCCAATTCCCTGGTGACCGACGCGGGCTGACCATAGCGCCCCGCGCCCGCCCTCTTGCCCCTCTCCCCCTTGCCCCGTCGTTCATCGCCATGCACAACGGGGCATGACCCATACCCCCCGGAAGACGATCCTCATCACCGGCTGTTCGTCGGGCATCGGGCACGACGCTGCCCGCGGGCTGAAAGCTCAGGGCTGGCGGGTCTTTGCCTCGGCCCGCAAGGCGGAAGATGTCACGCAGCTGGCCGAAGCGGGGTTCGAAGCTTTGCGCCTCGATTACGCCGATCAGCCGAGCATCGAAGCCGCCGTTGCCGAAGTGCTGAAGCGTTGCGACGGCGCGCTGGATGCTGTGTTCAACAATGGCGCCTATGCGATCCCCGGCCCGGTCGAGGATATCAGCCGCGTCGCCATGCGCGCCCAGTTCGAGACCAATTTCCTGGGCCCCCACGCCCTTACCCGGGCGGTCCTGCCCGCCATGCGGCGGCGTGGGACAGGCCGGATCGTCAATTGTTCTTCTGTCCTGGGGCTGGTCGCCGCCCCGTGGCGCGGACCGTACAATGCGTCGAAATTCGCGCTCGAGGGGCTGACGGATACGCTGCGGGTCGAACTGGAAGGCTCCGGCATCCATGCGATCCTGATAGAACCGGGGCCGATCCGCACCGATTTCCGCAAGAACGCCATCGCCGCCTTTGAAAAATGGGTGGATTGGGAGGCTTCGGAACGGGTGGAGGAATACCGCAACGGTTTGCTCGACAAGCTCTACAAGCGGGGCCCGGGCAGCGAAAAGGCCGATCGGTTCGAACTGGGCCCCGAGGCGGTCACCGCCAAGCTGATCCGCGCGCTGGAAGACCCCCGGCCCCGCGCGCGCTATATGGTCACCACGCCGACCTACGCCGCTGCGGCGATGCGCCGCCTGTTGCCCGCGCGCATGATCGACAGGCTGGTCCGCAACGCCTGAGAGGCGCCGAAAGCCGATCGGACCGGATTTTCCGGTTCGCTTTCACCGCCCGCCCCCTTACATCCGGGGGCAGAGAAAAACCAAGGAGACCGCCATGGGCAATGATCCGCTTTTCCTGGTTGCCGGGGCCGCCGTGCTTCTGGTGGCCGTGATCCTTGTCATGGGGATCGCCAATTTCGCCCGCAGCGGAGACCCCAAGCGGTCCAACAAGCTGATGCAGGCGCGGATCATCGCGCAATTCGCTGCCGTGGCGGGAATCCTGCTGTTCGTGCTGCTGCGCAAAGGGGGCTGACATGGTCGTTCTGTCGAAAATCTACACCCGTACCGGCGACGCCGGGGATACCGCGCTTGGCGATGGCAGCCGGGTGCCCAAACCGTCGCTGCGGGTCGAGGCCTATGGCACGGTGGATGAAACCAATGCGACCCTGGGGCTGGCCCGACTGCATGCCGATGGCGACATGGATGCGGCCCTGGCGCGCATCCAGAACGATCTGTTCGACCTCGGCGCCGACCTGTGCCGCCCGGATATGGCCAGCGACGCCGCCGCCGAATACACGCCGCTGCGCATGGTGGCCTCGCAGGTTGACCGCCTGGAAGCCGAGATCGACGCGATGAACGCCGACCTGTCCCCCCTGCGCAGCTTCGTCCTGCCCGGCGGGTCTGCGCTGGCGGCGCATCTGCACCTGTGCCGTACAGTCTGCCGCCGCGCCGAACGCCTGTCGGTGGCGCTGATGGGCGAAGGCGATTGCAACCCGGCGGCGGTCAAGTACCTGAACCGCCTCAGCGACTGGTTCTTCGTCGCCTCGCGCGCGGCCAATGACGGCGGCGCGGGCGATGTCCTGTGGGTGCCGGGGGCGACGCGCTAGGCGTCCCCCCCCTTTTCAGGCGCCCAGGATACGGCGGGTGATCGCGACCAGCGCCAGCAACAGCACCAGCGGCAGCACCACCATGCGCAGCACGAAGATCCCGACCAGGGTCAGCGAGGCCGCCAGCATCTCGTCCGCCTTGTCCCACAGGTCTCCGGCCGCGTTGCGATAGGCGTCGATCGTCTCGCGCCAGCCACGGTCTTCGATATTGCCGTCGTCGATGCCGACCAGCAGGCGGGCGGTGTCGGCGATATGATCCAGCACGGCGCTGGCTTCGGCCGCCTTGTCGGCGGTCAGGATGTCGCCGCCCCAGACCCCGAGCGCATAGGCGCAGGGCAGCCCGATGGCGAAGGCAAAGCCCAGCATCCCGCAGGACCCGCCGAACCGCCGCAGCCCCGCCGGAGAGCGATGCCAGCCGACCGCCACATCGCAGCCCGACCGGGTCAGCAGCGCCACCCCCAGCAGCACGAACCCGACCGACGCAACGGGGGCCAGCGACATCGACAGCACGCCCGTCAGTACCGCCACGGCGAAGATCGCGGCGGAGATCCGCTCGACCGTGTCGTCGATGGGTTCCAGCCATTTCAGCGGCTGCACGTTGGCCGACAGACCCATGGAGCCGCCGACCTCGACATCCTGCGCGAAGGAAAGCGCGGCGTTGATCGCGCGCAGCGAGATATAGGTGGCCCCGCTGGCGACGGCGATGTCCTGCTGGTATTTCTCGGCCACGGTGACCAGCGGATTGGCCCGCGGGTTCAGCGCCAGGAAGCCGCAAAGCAGCGCCAGCAGCAGGGCAATGGCCCCCGGTCCGGCGCGGCTCACAACATGCCCGGCACGACCTGGTCCGGCGGCCGGTGGCCATCGGCAAAGGTCTTGATGTTGATGATCACTTTCTCGCCCATCTCGATCCGCCCTTCACGGGTGGCCGACCCCATATGCGGCAGCAGGACGACATTCGACATCTCACGCAGGCGCGGGTTGGCATCGCGCCGCCCACCGAAGACATCAAGCCCTGCCCCGGCGACTTCGCCCGCCCGCAGCATCCGCGTCAGGGCGTTTTCATCGATCACCTCGCCGCGCGAGGTATTCACGATCACCGCCTCGGGCTTCATCAGCTTCAGCCGCCGCGCGTTCAGCAGGTGGAAGGTCGACGGCGTATGCGGGCAATTGACCGAGATCACGTCCATCCGCGCCACCATCTGATCCAGACTGTCCCAGTAGCGGGCCTTCAGATCGGCCTCGGTCTCTTCGCGCAGGCGGCGGCGGTTGTGGTAATGCACCTGCATGCCAAAGGCATTGGCCCGCCGTGCCAGCGCCTGACCGATGCGCCCCATCCCGAGGATGCCAAGCTGCTTGCCCGCCACCCGCGCGCCCTGCAGGGCATTGGGGCTCCAGCCTTCCCAGCCTTCGGTCTGCATCCTGGCCAGCCCTTCGGGAATCCGGCGCAGCAGCGCAAGGATCAGCGCGATGGACATGTCGGCGGTGTCTTCGGTCACCACGTCGGGCGTGTTGGACACGAGGATGCCGCGCTGCCGGGCCGTCGCCACATCGATATGATCCACCCCGGCGCCGTAATTCGCGATCAGCTTCAATTGTGGGCCGGCCTGCGCCAGCAGCGACTGGTCGATCTCGTCCCGCAGGTTCGGCACGAGGACCTCGGCGGTCTTGACGGCCGCAACCAGCTCCTCACGGGACATGGGGCGGTCTTCGGGGCCGGTCTGTATATCGAAAAGCTCGGCCATGCGGGCTTCTACCACCTCGGGCAAGCGTCGCGTAACGACAACAGTCAGGCGTCGATATGGCATTCATTGGCTCCTGCATCTTTCCAAACGCTGCGCGCAGGGGCAAAGTGACGCAAACAGCATCGGGGCACAAGAACTCCGGTCGCAAGAGCAGAGCAGGCTATGATCATGGATACTTGGCGAAGGGGCGCATGCGCGCTGGCGTTCTTCCTGTTTTCCGGCACCGGTGTTCTGTCGGCGACCGAGATACCCGGGCAGGAAGGCGCCGATCCGGTGCTGCCCGCCGCAGCCACGGCGCCGAACGCGTCGGGCGACCAAAGCGCCGCGCTGGCGATGCCCTTGCAAGGCCTTGATGCGGTGACCGAAGCCGGGTCCGAGGCAGGCCTGTCGGTCGGCCCCGTAACCAAGCTGCCCCTGCCCCGCTACCTGTCGATGAAATCCAGCCGCGCCAACGTGCGCCGCGGCCCCAGCAAGACCCATCGCATCGACTGGGAATTCCTGCGCAAGGGCCTGCCGGTGCAGGTGGTGGCCGAATACGGCCACTGGCGCCGCATCCGCGATCACGACGGCATGGGCGGCTGGGTGCACTACGCGCTGATCTCGGGGCATCGCACGGTGCTGGTCGAAAAGAACCTGCTCGAACTGCGCTTCCGTCCCGGCCCCGAAGCCCGTGTCGTCGCCAAGCTCGAAGCCGGCGTGATCGCCGACCTTGGTCGTTGCGAACCCGATTGGTGCCGTGTCTCGGTCGCGGGCTATTCCGGCTGGGCCGAGAAATCCGCGCTCTGGGGTGTCGGAGCCGACGAAATCAGAGAGTGACCCAAGGTCCGCTGGGTGGCGCAGGCGCCGCCGGCCGAGACCTTGAAATTTCACTGCGAATTCCGCGCCGATTTCACCGAAAAAGGGCTTGAACCCCGCGCCGACCCGGAGTAATCAGCGCACCACGTTGGGATGTAGCCAAGTGGTAAGGCAACTGTTTTTGGTACAGTGTACCGTAGGTTCGAATCCTACCATCCCAGCCACTTTCTCTTGAAAAGTGAATGTTTTCAGACCCATCGACAACCCGTGTGGGGTGCTTCGAGGGGGAGGTTACACAGGCGTTTACACATGACGTGACACAGCCCTTCGCCGGGCCTGTCGCGCCGTGTCTCAAGCCGGACAAGATGACCGAGTCGGAGAACGGTCGTCATGGGCACCACGCCATACCTCTGCGAAAGAGCAGGTCGTTTCTATTTCCGCCGGAGAATTCCGGGGTTATCCACATCTAAGACACCCCTGATGGTGTCCCTGGGGACTGCGGATCGAAAATTAGCGCATAGAGTCTGTGTCAGGCTGACAGCACAGATGGACCGCATGCTCGACGAGACCCTGCACAAGACCCTGCCCTCGACGGACGTGGCCGCCTTTTTCAAGGCGGAGCTGCGCCGTTGCGTGGCGCAGGTGCGGCAGGTCCGCCTGGTCGAGCGGATGGACGGAAGCCTGACCCACGAAAAGGCGCGTCGGAACCATCTCGAGACGATCGTCCTGCGCGGCATGATCGAAGACGGCCTGCGCGAGGAAATGTCGCCGGAGCGGTTGGCCGGATTTGCCGCCGAGGATCGCGACATCGCGACCGAGATCCACCACGTCCTGTTCCGGGAATTCCTGTCGCCTGCCTTCAACACGGGCGTCAAGGCCCGCGCACAGGTGCAGGGCAAGCTGTCGCAACTCGACACCCTGCACCTTCGTTGGGCCGCCGTGGAAGCGCGGACAGCTGCCCATGAGGCCGCTGAGGCGGTGCCGCTCCATTCCGGGGATCAGGCGCGGGAAGCGGCGGTGTCGATGCTGCGCGAGATGGTTGAGGAAGCAGTTGGTGGTACCTCCACGGTGCCAGCGCCACCATCGCAGCCGTCTGCCGAGGTGGCTTCCGCGCCGGATCAAGCGGCTGTCCACGCGGTCCCGGCGTTGCCACCCCGGACAGGTTTGACACCGGGTGTGTCTCTCATCGAAGGCCGCATGACCGGTGCCGCCATCCTCGCCCAGATCGACGCCGCGCGGGCACAGCCGGAAGAAGCCGATTTCGACGGCTCCACGGCCTCCCTGCAGGTGGATCGCACCTACGGGGACGACATTGCCGGCACCGCCGTCCGCATGACCTGGCGCATGAAGGGGAACGAGAACACCCGCGACCAGAGACTGAGCTCGGTCGCGCTCTTCATGTATCTCACAGGGGTGCAGCGCGTGTCCGAGATCCGGCAACACAATCTCGACAGCTTCGCCAAGCTGATGCGGAACCGCATGCCTGCGAAGTACTGGCGCAAAGAGGCGGACCGCCACCTGACCGGGCCGGAAACCATGGCGCAGGCCAAGCGCCTCGGGCTGCCCTGCGGCCTTGCCGCCGGCACGATCGAGCGGCACATCAACACGGTTTCCGCCTTGCTGCACCATGCGAAAACAGAGGAAAACGTGAAGGACTTCACCCCGAACCTGCGCGGTCTGATCCCGGAAGACACCCGCGCCCCGAGCGAAATGCGCGCCGTGCCCACGCTGACGGAGCTGCAGAGGCTGTTCAGCCATACCTTGTGGCAGGGCTGCAAGTCTCGCGGGCGGCGGCACCAGCCCGGTGATCTGGTGCTCAAGGACCACAACTATTGGATCAGCCTGCTGCTCGCCTATACCGGGGCCCGCAGAAGCGAGATCGCTGGCCTGCTTGTCGATGACTTCGGCGAAGAGGACGGCATTCCCTTCATCGACCTGCGCCCCAATCACCTGCG
Source organism: Pseudooceanicola algae (assembly GCF_003590145.2). Taxonomy (NCBI): domain Bacteria; kingdom Pseudomonadati; phylum Pseudomonadota; class Alphaproteobacteria; order Rhodobacterales; family Paracoccaceae; genus Pseudooceanicola; species Pseudooceanicola algae. The sequence goes on from NZ_CP060436.1 coordinate 2,213,791, forward strand.
CGGCTTGAAAAACGCCTCAAGCACGCGCCGTATCCCATTGCATCCGCATATCCTTGAACTCGGTTTTGCCGATCACGTCCGCACTTGTCGCAAGCGAAGCCTGATTGCCCTCTTCCCCGAGGTCTTGTCGAAATCGCGCCGGCATCTGTCACGGACCGCGCGCCCCGGGGAGGTGACCTATGACAAGCAGTTTGGTAACTGCCTGGATCATCCTCTTCGGATGAGTTTCCAGTACAGCCTCAACGGCAACCCTCGCGGCTTGTCGGGTCATGGCTTCCGACACTACGTGAACGACCACCTCGTCAACCTGCGGCGCGCCGACGGCACCACGCACGCCGTTTCAGAGATCGACCGGATGGACCTTCTGGGGCATACGGCTTCCGGGGTGAACCTGACGACCTACAGGCGCCCGGACAGACCGTTGGGGCCGCTCCATGAGGCGATCAAGTCGTTGCCACGGTTGTTCTAGGAGAGGCTGCTACAGGTTTGCCGGCGCATCCCGCCCCAGCAGGTCGATGAGACCTTCGGGCGGTGCGCCGATGCATTTGAGTATGACCAGCAGCTCGACGACATCCAGCCGCCGCTCGCCCAGTTCGTACTTGGCCACAAAGGACGGCGGCTTGCCCAATTGCCCGGCCAGCTGCGCCTGAGACAACCCCGCATCCTTGCGCAGCGCCACCAGCTGCTCCCGCATCAGGCGATAGGTATCTGAATATGCTGCGCCGGCCACCTGTTTCCCGCCTGAGACCACTGGACACGCCGAGGTAGCCCACATAGGCATTCACTCCCAAATTGGGAGTGATTCTCGGATGAGCTGTCACACCCGAGGAAACGAAGCCGAAAGGACCCCGGCATGCCCTCTTCAGACACCTTCCCCCTCATTCAGCCTAAACCTAGGAAGCAGGCCGGTGCGCGCACTCTCCGTATCGTCGAGGCCATACGTGCGGGACACACCGCACAGTGGGCCACGCTCTTCGAGGGCAGCCCCGCCGTGACATTGCTGGCACGCTCAACATAGGATCAGGCTTAGACTTGAAGGGCGGAGAGCCGACCTTCGCTGCGCCAGACACGAATGACCACAGTACGCAGATAGCGGACCGAGCTTTGGTCATGGCCTGAACCGAAGACCGACTAGCGTTTCGGCGGTCTGAGCCGCAGCCTCTTGATCACTGAGAGCTTCGGGCTGCTTGTTTGCGATCCACCTTGCAGGCCATTCCCCAAGTCTAGGGCTAATACCAAAACCCCAAGAATAGCGGCGGCTGCCAGTATTACCGGGCTGGTCATAATTGTGTCCAGCATGTCAGGCCGGATTACTGCCGGGTTCTCAAGGCCATAGTATGCCAAGTGGAGTTCCAGCCGCGCGGCCTCAGAAAGAACTGATATGATCAGGCCAGGTTCATCTTGGTTGAAAGATGGTGTGATGTGCCCGAAAACTGTGGCTTGAACAGCTTTTCCTCTTTGTCCCCATAGCCAGCCACTACGCCAGATTTCGATTGAAGCACCTCGTGACAGCTTTCCCTGTTTCACGGTCTCCATCGTTGGTCGGAACAGAGAAGAGGCTAGGCTCTCCTGTCGCGCCTCCCAATGGCCTGAAAGCAGATAATCGCGTGCGCCTGACGCTATGTTACCGCCAAAGATAATCGCCCCGTTTACGGCGAGGACGCCATGCCGCATCCAAGTTTCGCTAGGAATGACAAGTCGGTCGCCGTCGTCCAAGACCGGCGCAGCTCCAGATATGGCTTCGACCTGAAGGCTGTTGTCGGGTCGCAGCCGCACCGAAACTACGGCGCCTGGCGGCCAATCCAATATTCGAGGTCCGCTTTCAGAAACCGTGAAAATAACCGAGGGACAGTACTCATTTGGTTTGGCTGTAGGATCCGGCGCCTTTGCCTCACAGAGCACAGCGTTTTCAAGTTCCCAAGTGTTCGTGTCTCCGCGCAGTGCCAGAATGGCGCCGAAGGTGCGGGCCTCTACGAGGAAGGTGCGTGTCCAGGACCCCCAGATCACAGCAATACAGAAAGAAACGACAATCAGCCCCGCAATCCAGGCCGTGATCTTGCGCAATAGATTTTTCGGGTTTTGATCACTCATATTCAGGGTCTTGCCGGAACCGCGAGATAGATTTCATCCTGCGAAGTGCTTCCGTTGTCGCGCACCCTAAAAACGCTCAACTTAAGCCGCTCCCCGGGCGGAAGATCAGCCATCTGGCAGAGGGTATCATACGCGGTACGAGCCGGAGCCTCGACTGGTTCGCAAACAGTTGGAAGCTGGGGATTGTCGCCAATATAGACAAAAACCTTGGTGGCTCGGAAGGAATTAACCAGAAGCGAGACCCTGCTGCTATCCTTACCATTCCAAAAAGCCACAGTGGTATCCGACGATTGCCCGGAAGAACAGGAGCCGAGGGATATTTTGATCGCCAGCGAGTCTTTTGGCGCCGTGGCCAAAATCTCCTCGTATTGGGTGTCGAACGGAATTGCGACTTTGGTTTCATCTTCTTCTTGAATACCAAGATAGTCGGAGACACGGTAAGTGTTAACGGCTTCATACAAACCGTTCGCCGAAACAACGCGCGCGCAGATTTCCTTCCCGCGCCAGCTAAGTGGAATATGCGCGCGAAGATCGATGTTTTCAGTGTCCGATTGCTGGACCTGAATGCCTGCGAAAACCGCTCCGGAAATCCGTGCAGCTTCGGTCAATTGCTCCAAGAATGGCACAGTGCCGTTCACTGGCTCGTTCGCCAAGACAACTGTGTTGTCCGAGCTGCCGGTTTGTGCTGCAACAGGCACAGCCAGAGTTGGCAATAGGAGAAGCGAGCATATGGTCCGGATCATTTCAGCCCTCTTGGTGTTAATGCAAATAGCAATAGCCTACCCGACTTTGGGATCTGCGCAAACAGTTCGCGTCCTCAATGGCGACGGCGAACATGGACACGGCTTCATGTTCATGCATCTGGGCAACTGTTATGTCGTTCTGCCGCGCCATGTTGCCGGTGCGGATTACTTTCCAAGGATCAATCTCTCAACGTCTGCGCCGGTCGTCAGCGGAACTGGGACCGTGATCCGCCCTTTCTGGGAAGGCATCGACCTGGCACTCGCCGTAGCCTCCGAAGCGATGCGCCCAAGGTGTACGGCTGAGTTGGAAGATCTGACGCCTTCACGTGCGGCACAAGCTGCTTCGATAGCTCAGCTCCTACGTCTGATGCCTGACGGATCGGAAGAAAGGGTGCAAATTTTGGTCAAAGACCGAAGTTATCTGACCTTTGACGGACAAGTATCCGACACAGACGGCGCCGAGATTGCCCAGGGTACGTCTGGTGCATTCGCCTTCTCCGGGACCGATCCCATCGGCATGGCCATCACCTCGGATGATACGCAACGGGCAACTTTCATGCGTGCCGAGGAAATTCGGCTCAATATCGGGCGCTACCTTTCGCAAAGCGGTAGTGCAACTCGGCCCGAGAGAATTGGAATCCCATCTGAGACCTCTCAGCTCAGCGAGGGGGCTTTGCCTCTTACCTTGGTTTCCGCGAGCGTACCTGCAATTGGGCCATCGCAAGCACCCGAAAATATGCTGAGTGACGGCTTGTTCGTCTTTGCACCGTCTCAGCGCATGATCTTCGATTTTCGATTCGAACCGGATGAAGCACATCCGCTTTCTCGGTTGCGCATAACCTCGCCATCTGATGGCGACTATGCGGTGCCGAAGAACGTGCTGGTTCAGGTCGCGATTGATGCGGAGGGCAGTTCTTTCCGGACATATCAACGCCGCCAGGTAGGACCTGATGGTGTGCTGGATACAGGCAATATCGCGCAGAGATTTGTCCGCCGCCTCAGGGTCATCGTACTGGATGCCTGGGGCGACGGGCTGATCGCTATCGACAACGTGTCGGCCTGGTAGGTTTAGTCGATCAGGCTAATAGTAAAGGGCAAGGGCTCATGTACATTCTGCAAATTGGCAGTGCCCGACAGTGATCCATCATCAGCGACTATGGCCCGGCCATTCATGTAATATGGCGTGAGAAAAATGCCGTCGCTATTAACTGTGACAAAGCAATTTTCTTCGCTGTCTCCCGCGACTCCGTAGCATCGTTTGACTTCATAGTATTGTCCGACAGGGATCCGCCAGTATCCAACCATGTCGGCATCAAGGGTGCCGTTCCAAAGGTCGCGCACGATTCTTGGGAAATCACCATCTTCCACCTTTGACCCGTCGAAACGAATACTGAAGATTGGACCGGTTTGAAGATAGGTTTCAAACGCAACACGCTTGACCGTCGGGTTTGGCGAGAGAATACCGTACTCCAGCGCCATTCGGACGAGTGATTCATCACCAGTTCCAAGCATGATTTCCATCGCCGCGAGGCTTCGCGCAGGATCGGGATTGTTGAGCAATTCCTGATAAGGGTTCATGTCTCTCATCTTCTGATCGACCATGGCCGCAATCTCTTCCGGCGACAGGGTCTGAGACATTGCGCCAATGGGTGAAGAAATGAACAGTGCTGATATAAAAATTCGAAAGTTCAATGCATTGACCTCTTGTTGTGAGTTTACCATCATTGCGAATGGAGCATGCAATTGGCGGCTTGGTCTAGTCAGGACCTCCCCTTTCCGGGTTTTTCTGGGGTTCTTCCTTTCGTTACTTTGCCCGAAGTCAGGCCGCCTAGCCTAGAAGAATACGTTAAGGACATATCTCGTCCCTAAGCAAGAACGGTTCCTTCCGCATCTCGATCCTATCTTGACTGCCTCCAGAGCTGATCCCGCTGGTCTCTTATCTGAAGCGTATTTAAGAGCACGGCTTGCTGCCGATAGTAGAAAAATGTCCACTTCGGGCTGGAACCGGCCAGCCACTGCGCATGGCGCGAAGGGCGGCTTTGGGCCGACTTTCCTTCGCTTGGAGAAGGGCATTCAAAGGTTCACGCCTACGGGAGCTTGTCATCAGGTCAAGTGAGCACTCTGTCGGTATAGAACGAGCTTTGAGGTCGGGTCATGATGCTAAACCGCGATAGATGCGGCAGTCCGACAAGGCGGCCTCCTTCAAACTCGCCGCGGAACGCAGACACTTTGCCCCAGCCCGTTGGATGCTTCTCCAAGTGGCGAATGTCGAGCATTTCTGATAGGATCTTGGTGGTCAATGCGCCCATCGTAACAATCAGCGGTGGCTGTGACGTTTGCAGCGCCTCTGTCCAAAGCTCTTTCCCGAACTGAACAGATTGCTTTCGGCTTTTCAGACTTTTCCAGTCTCGTGAACGGAACGGGACGAGGTTTCCGGCCAAGACCTCTTCTGGCTCTATTTCGAGCTTGGCGAAGAGGGATAAGACCTGCTTTTGTAGCGGGTGCTGGCTAGGTGCGCATCCGGCCCAGCTTTCATGACTGTACGCACTTCCTCGCTCCATTGCGTATCTGCCGTGTATGTCTTCTTCGACCGAACCTCCGGGATTCAGACCTATGAATGCTACTGAGGCTCTCGCTAGAGTTTCGGGAGGGCTGTAGAGAAAGCGCCATCCAAGGGTGTTTCCACTCCGCTGATATGCTTCTTCGATCCGGCCCCTAAAACTCATTGAGATCGTGCCTGTGATTGAAAAGTTATCCTCATGCTGCATAATACACGAATGACCGAAAGGGGAGCCTCGTTGCAAGACTCAAGAATGACGGCTCTGCGCCGAAGTTACCTCGCGCGTCGCACAAGCCCCTCCCGAATGGACTTGATTTCTTCTTCAAGGTGGTTGCCGCGGTAGACAAATGAAGTCTCGTGACGGGCATATTGACCTTTTCTATCCGCGCTAAGCCAATTGAACGATCCGGCGCAGAGAAGATCCTTGTCAATAGTCACAATCTTGCTGTGCAGCTTCGGTACACTGTGCAGCACAACGCCAATTTCGGAAAGCATGCGTTCAACGACTTCCATCTGGCTGAACCCGCCCGCTGCAGCGCCGGTGTTCAGCAACGGGTCGGAAAAGACCTCGATCTCGGCCCCGCGCTGCCGTGCCGCTGACATTGCATCCATTAGACCGGTCCTCTTGATCGTTCCTGCAACGACCCAAGGGCTGACGATCATGTACCTGCGACCTTCACCTCGCAGAGCATCCAGCAAGAAGGTGTCATGCTCGGCGGCCTGCTGAAGCATCTCGAACCTTGCTTCGCCTCGGGCCAGATCTTCGCGGGGTTCCATGGCGAAATCCAACGCCTTGCCATTTGCTGCCAGGAATTCGGATAGCAATGCGCGGGGGGAGCCGCTACGGGCCGTTGCGAGAACATCCAAATCGCCGAAGACGAGGCAGCTGTCCTTGGCCCGCGAAACGGTCACGTTCAGCATGCTGGGCGAGGCGTCGATAAAGCCTCCGTCGGCGTGCTTGGAATAGACTGGCGAAAAGATCACCACGGGCCGTTCGGCGCCCTGCAGCGCGTGTACGGTGCCAATGGTCATGCAGTCGCGACCTGACACGGTGATGCCACGCGCGGCGCAGGCATCGCGGATGGCGCGCATTTGCTGCCCAAATGGGGTGACGACCCCAACAACCTGCTCCAGTGGGCGACCGTAGCGGCCTTCGAGCAATGCTCGGCTTTCCTCGAGCCAGGCAGCGATTGTCTTGGCCTCGACGGGGTTGGCGCGGCTTCCGCCACTCGTGAACGCACGACCTTCGACATGCAGGTAGCCAAGTGCCGGAAGAGGAGCCTCCGCTGGTGCCGGACCACGCATAGGACGCAGCATTCCCTTATAACACAGGGCGTTGCTGAACCCGATGATTTCGTCATGGCAGCGGCGATGTTCGAACAGGTAGAGGCCACGATCCAATTCAGGCCATGGGGAGATCTTGCAAGCTTGTTGCGCGAGACGCATGGCACTGCCGCTTGTCGACCGAATACCACTGACGTCGACCTGGTCCGGCACCTCTTCACCGTCGACCAAGCCATTGTCTTTCAGATTGCCGATATCGACGGGTCCGGGCACGGCCGAGATCGGCTCAATCTGCTGCGTGTCGCCTATGACCAGCGCACGTTTGGCCAGGGCGAAGGAGGCTCCGGCAACCTCGGGCAGAACCTGCCCGGCCTCGTCGACGATCAGCAGGTCGATGAAGTTGTAGAGGCTGTCCTTCGCGAACTTGCCATCTTGGAACCGGCTGCAGGCAAGTTTCCCAGGGAGGCTGGCAAAAGTGGCCACGGCGCAGGGAGTCAGCATCATCCGTCGTTTCCAGCGAGGCTCCACGGCCTTTCGCCCGGTCTTTTCATGCGAGGTGGTGATAGAGCCGAGATCGGCACCCATCGCCATGAGCCACCGTCCTTCCCAATAGTGGGTCGCAAGCAGGAAGAGGTGGAAACGGGTATCGACGTCCACCCGCCGTTCCAGTTCGCCCACATCCTCCGAGCCTCCAAAGAGCTCCGCCGCCTCACGCCACGCAAGTTCGCTGGCCAACGCTTGCTCCCTCAGGCTCTTGGCGCGGGAGAGGTGCTGCTCGGCGATGGACAAAGCTTGCTTGCGATCTCTGAGGCCATGCGCGACACGCGCTTCGAGATCATCGACGTTGGTCGCGCCCCGCAACAGGTTAAGATCCTCTCCGACTGCCAGGCGCGCCCGCATGGCGCGCTTGCGCTTGACCGATGAAATGAACCCGAACAGACCCGTGAGCCAGGACTCCGAGGCGAGGTATCGGGTCAGAGCCATGTGTGCGGCCGTCAGTCGATCGGCTTCCATGCGGCGGGCGTAGACTGTCTTTGTGCGTCGGGCATGCTCCGCTTCCGGATCTTCGCCAAGTTCCGACTTGAGGGCGGCGGCCGAGGATTTGCGTTGGACAAATGCAGTATCGAGGTCACGGAGTTTGTTGGTCTCTTCGGCTAGCCGATGCCGGAGCTTTGCAACAAACCCGGCAACATCCGATCCCTCAAAAGCCGGGAATGCCGTTCCTGCAGCCCCCAGCCAGGCGGCCTTGGCGCGTTCGAAGTAGGCTACGGACTCGCATTCCGCCTGAAAGGCCTCCGTCTGATAGCGCTGCGCAGCTTCCATGCGGCGGGCATGTGACGGCAGGAACAACCCGAAGCTCTTGATGTCCGGCAACCATCGCCCGGCGAACACACCCTCGCCCACCGCGAAGTCTTTGCCGAAGGCGTCGATGATGTTGGTGACCGCCTGGTTGTTGGACGACGCCGCCACAATCACCGGCGGGTCGCCTCCCTTCAGCGCGGCTTTCACCCATAGCCCCGCGACGGCCGAGAGCAGCATGGTGGTCTTGCCCGTCCCAGGCGGACCGTTCACCGCGATCACCTCGCCGGGTTTTGCGACGTCGAGCCATGACAAGACTTGCCGTTGATTTTCCGCCAGCGGGAAATGCGGATTCGAATGTCCGAGACGCCGGGCAAATTCCTGCTCGATCACGTCATCCAGCTTCCCGTCTGACCTGGTAGGGTTGGCAATTCGGCGCAGAAGTGGCGTATCAGGTTCATCAGCCAGAAGACTGTCATAAAGATCCAGTATTCCGCGCACCGTTGCCGCAGCGCCTTCAGACGCTTCGATGAAGCCACTCCCGGAATACAGATAATCTGTTTCCTCCGAGGGCCAGCCCGGCGAAAGGGCGTCGACCATCTGTCGGCAATGCTGGCGGTAGTCCTGCCAGCCGTCGGCGATCGTCATGTCCGGCAGGGGTGTCGTCGTCAGGAATGCGTCAAGCGCCTCCACCGATCCGAGGGCAAAGGCACCGCGGGGTAACGGTGTCAGCAGATCGCGCGCTATGGCATTGCGCGTCGGCACGAGTCTTCCTGCTCGATCCACAAAGCCTTCGGTGACGACAGGCGCGACGATCTCCGGCATGCCATCAGCGCGCGAGGCAGCATGCGAGGCCCTTCGGACAGTCACCAAAGGCCAGAAGCGCACCATAACTGTACCGGCACCATCCTTACCCTGAAACAGCTTTTGAACCAGCGGCCTTGGCAGGCAGCCTGTCCTGAGCGCCTCATTCGGGAGCTCAAGGAAACGCTTTCGATCCGTCGTACGAAACGTCCCCTCGCCGAGTGCGCCATCTGCCAGTGAGGTCCGCCAGTACCGAAGAACGTTTGAAAAAGGTGCGGACATGAGAAAGGGCCTTGAAAACATTTCTGAAAGAAAACTGCACGCCCACCGTAGCTTGCGCACAGTTTTCCTGACTAGTGGCCGTTTGGAAAAAAACAACTAGGGCGGGTCTCTCAGACGAACGACGGTTGCGCCACCTTGTCAGCCAAGGAATCTTCTCAGGAGGCCCCGGCGGCAAGTCAGCGGGATGGCAATATCCGGGTACAGGGCAGTACCGATTGTCCAAGTCTAGTGTGGGCCGGAACGGCTGACGATCGCGACGATCTGAACCCTTGTCGCCATACCGCTCTGTTCGCTTGGCGGACTGACGCAACACGTCTCCGGTTGCCCCGCTTCAAGTCGGCAACCTCCTCGCGGTCCATATTGTTCGGAAGCTTTCGGAGATGGCCGCTGCGGACAGGCGCTCGCTTGACCCTTCGCTGACCGGCGATCTGCGACCCATATCAGGGCACCACCTTGAGGCCAATGGACATAGGATGAACGCCGGACTATCGTTGGCACACGAAGTTGCACAAAAGGTCACACGGCGCATCTTTCCGGACGACAGGAACGACTGCAAGCCACTGAAATTAAATAGCTTCACATCGAGACTCTGGCTGGTGTCGGGTTCCTACCATCCCAGCCATTTTCTCTTGAAAAGTGAATGTTTTCAGACCCATCGACAACCCGTGTGGGGTGCTTCGAGGGGGAGGTTACACAGGCGTTTACACATGACGTGACACAGCCCTTCGCCGGGCCTGTCGCGCCGTGTCTCAAGCCGGACAAGATGACCGAGTCGGAGAACGGTCGTCATGGGCACCACGCCATACCTCTGCGAAAGAGCAGATCGTTTCTATTTCCGCCGGAGAATTCCGGGGTTATCCACATCTAAGACACCCCTGATGGTGTCCCTGGGGACTGTGGATCGAAAATTAGCGCATAGAGTCTGTGTCCGACTGACAGCACAGATGGACCGCATGCTCGACGAGACCCTGCACAAGACCCTGCCCTCGACGGACGTGGCCGCCTTTTTCAAGGCGGAGCTGCGCCGTTGCGTGGCGCAGGTGCGGCAGGTCCGCCTGGTCGAGCGGATGGACGGCAGCCTGACCGACGAAAAGGCGCGTCGGAACCATCTTGAGACGATCGTCCTGCGCGGCATGGTCGAAGACGGCCTGCGCGAGGAAATGTCGCCGGAGCGGTTGGCCGGATTTGCCGCCGAGGATCGCGACATCGCGACCGAGATCCACCACGTCCTGTTCCGGGAATTCCTGTCGCCTGCCTTCAACACGGGCGTCAAGGCCCGCGCACAGGTGCAGGGCGTCAGCCGGCGCGATCAGCGGCGGAAGGAGCGTCATGGTGGCAAGGCCACGCCATGCACAAACCGTCTGGCGGTGTCGCGTTGACGAGCGCGATGTTGCTGCTTGCCTGATCCGGTCTGGCCCTCACGGCTGAGGCACAATCATTCCCTGGGTGGGGGCGGGCCGCGACCTGCATCGGCGGAGGCGTCGCAGACCGCTGTCGGATCCCCCAGGGCGCAGCCGTACTGCGCCGCAAAGCAGCCGATGAACTGGTTCGTCCCTGCCACGTCGGAATGATAGTGATACCCCAGACCCTGCTCGGCATGCCCATTGCAGACGTCCACATCAGTGGTCTCCGCGTCGCTCAGGGCCGCGTAGATATCATACCCGTCCATCGCCACGGCCACGAGGGCTTCGTGGTCGACATCGGATGCCGCGACCTGCGGTTCGCAACCGACCAACCCATGGTAGTGATAGCCTGTGTGGGGATTCACATGCCCCACGCAGCTGTCCATCAGACCCAGCGTATGGTTGCCCTCGATCAGGTCCAGCGGCGCCGGCGCATCCAGCTTCACGCCGTTGAAAGCCAGCCCGACGCCCGGCGCGGGGCCGATACGTGTGGCCTCGCCCTCCAGCCGGACGGGTACAAGCGGGATCACGTAGGTTTCCGAGGTGTCCTCGCTCAGGTACTTGACCTCGCATTCGACACAGTAGTTCGTATAGTCCGCCGCGCTGTCGGGATCGCCCGCCACCTCGCAGCCAAGCTCGCCCTCGACAAGAATGACATCGCCGGTTTCGGGGTCGAACATTTGCCAGGCGTCATCCCGGAACAGGACCGCGAGCCTTTCGACAAAGCTGCCATCGGCGACCACGACTTCGTCATTGTAGAACCATGTACCGGCCTCTTCGGGCGGGGTGTCGATGGATCTGGGGCAGTAGGGACCCGTAGGGTGATTGGACGGGGCCGGCCCCGTGGTGATCCGAATGCAGAGGGATTGTTCACCCCCCGACAGGGTGCAGTCGACCATATCGGGCTCGCCGATCACCCCGGCATCCTTGTAAAGATCGACAAGCTGGTCGAACCGGGCCTGCTGTGCCGCCGTTTGCGCGGCTGCGGGCGAGGTCGCTGTGACAAGGCCGAAGGCCAGCGCCGAGAGGGTAATGGTCCAACGCATCTCGTGCTCCATTCATCGCAGTTTCCAGTCCGTCGCACCCTGAATACTCTACGCGGCTTCAGCAAGGAAGCTGTTCAAGCAGGCAGCTTGCGCAGGCGACCGCCCCCGGAACCGCGGCAACATCCCTTTCAGGTCATCGCTGCGCTGTCTCGGCGCCCCTGGCCTAGCCCTCATCTGCCCGTAGACGCGCCACCAGATCCTCCAACCCGACCGGCTTGTAATCTGTCTGTTCAAGGCTCACGCAAAGGTGCCTCTCTGTCGGTGCGGGCCTGCCATGCAGATGGCCGTGGATGTTGAAATCGAACCGGTCGGCAAGGCCCCTGCCCCGCGACAGGTCAATCGGCACATGCGTCAGGGCGATCTTCTCTGCAACCTCGACGTTCCAGAGAGCAATCGACGTGAAGGCGGCGGCCAGGTTGCCGTCCAGTGGATTGTCGTGATTGCCGAGGATCAGGTGCTTCTGCCCATTCAGCCGGGCCAGCATTTCCCAGCCGGTACCGGTATAGACATCCCCGAGGTGCAGAACCACGTCCCCGGCCGCGATGTGATCGTTCCAGTTGTCCGCAAGGCATTCGTTCATTTCGGATACCGTCGCGAAGGGTCGCGTCGATTTCCCCTCGGCCAGTTCGGTACCCACAAGATTTCTGTCGCCGAAATGCGTGTCCGAGATGATCCATGTTGTCATGTTCGTTTCCTTGTTGGTTTCGACACGCGCTTGCCCGGCACCCTGAATATGGGTCGGACGCTGCCACTGTCGATCATCGGGCTGTCAGCCCTGGGTAGCCTGTGGGGTGGTCTGGCCCGCATCTGCCACGGCGCGTCCGCGCATCCTGTTGCCCAGATACCGGGCCAGCTTGTCGGCCGCCGGGGACAGGGTGCGCCCGTGCAGCTTGACCAGGCGCACGTTCGCCGGCGGCATTTTCCTGATGCGGATCAGCGCGACATTCCCCGCCCCGTCTTCAGTCTGTTCGTAGAGCGACAAACCGAAGGTCACCAGGCCGGCATTGCGGCAGGCACTGGCGATGGAGGCATAGGTATTGCTTTCAACGGCCGGCGTCAGAAAGGTGTTTTCGCGGTTCGCATGTTGGTCCAGCATCAACCGCAACCCTGATCCCTGCGGCGGCAGGACGATCTGATGCCGGGCGATCTCGGCGATACTGACCTCGCGCTCTGCGGCCAGCGGATGGCTGGTCGTGACCACGGCGTAAATTTCCTGATCCGCGTCGCCGAGCACGGAAAGATCCGTATGATCGGACAAGTTCAGACACAGGCCGATGTCGGAATGATACTCCTGCAGGTCCGTCATCGCCCGCGCCGAGGACGAATGATTGATCGAGACCGTGACCTTGGGATTGTTCAGCTGAAACCGCGCCAGGTGGACGGGAAGAAAGCTCTCCAGCACCGATTGACTGGCGCAGATACGGACGTGCCCACTGGTCGTCTTCTTGATCGCCTGCAATTCTCCCCGGACCTTTTCGAACTCGGCAAGCTGGCTGCGGGCATAGACGGTCAGGTATTGCCCCGACCGGTTCAGGCGCAAGCCCTTCGAGGTGCGCTCGAACAGCTCGACCCCGAATTGCGTTTCCAACGCCAGGATCTTCCGGCTCAGGGCAGAGGGGGTCAGGGACATGTGATCCGCCGCCTTGCGGATGGAGCGGAAGCGTTCGATGGCATCGAGAATCTTCAGATCGTTGAGACTTTGCATCGGGACCGCCGCCCTTACGCCGACAGGGGCACGACATTGTCGCGCAGGATGTTCAACTCGACCTGGCCGGTGTCGACCGGGCGGGTTTCCGAAAAGAAGGTCAGATCCTGCCCCTGGACTTCGACCTTGACCTCGAACCTGCCGTCGATGAAGACGACATCCTGCACGCGCGCGGTCACCTCGCCCCGGTCGGGCGCGATCTGCAGGGCGTTGCGGGGCAGCAGAAGCCAGTCGTCAGTCCAGGGCGTGTTGCCCAGAAAGTCGCGCGGCACGATGTTGCCCGCGTTGACGAAACGGGCGATGCCCACTGTGCTGGGCCGGGTAAAGACCTTGAGCGGCGCACCGACCTGCTGGATCTGGCCATCGACCATGACGGCGATCCGGTCGGACAGGATCTGCGCCTCGCGCCGGTCATGGGTCACGTTGATGCAGGTCAGTCCGAATTGCCTGGCCAGCTTGCGGATCTCATGGCCGAGATCATCGCGCAGGTTGGAATCGAGGCTCGCCAGCGGTTCGTCCAGCAGGATCACCCTGGGCGACAGGGCAAGGGCACGGGCGATACCCACCCGCTGCCGCTGTCCGCCCGACAGTTGGCGCGGATACTTGCCCGCATGGGCCGACATCTGGACCTGCGCCAGCACCTCCTGAACGCGGGTCGCCATGTCGGCCTTGCGCCAGCCATCGCTGCGCAGCGGAAAAGCGATGTTTTCATCGATGGTCATATGCGGCCACAGCGCATGATCCTGAAACACAAAACCGAAGCGCCGCGCCTGGGTCGGCACGAAGGTCCTTTTCGCGGCCTCATCAAGGACGGTGCCGTTGCAGGACAGAACACCGCTGTCGGCGCGCTCCAACCCGGACAGGATGCGCAGCAGGGTCGATTTCCCGCTGCCGGATTCGCCCAGCAGGGTGATGAATTCGCCCTCGGCAATGTCGAGGTCGATGCCCTTCAGGATCTGGGTCGTGCCAAAGCTCTTGCGCAGGGACTGGATGGTGATCATGGCTTACTGGCCTTTCTTGAAGCGCAGGCCGTTCAGGTAATTCCCCAGGGCGATGAAGCTGCCCGAGATCATCACCGACACCAGGCTCATGGCCATGGCCGTATTGACCGAGCCCTGGTCGAACTGGTGGAAGACGAAGGTCGAGACGGTCTCGAACCCCGGCGGCGTCAGCAGCAGCGAGGTCACGAGTTCGCGCGAGGCGATGGAAAAGACGATGAAGCCCGAGGCCACCGAAACCCCCAGCAGGGCCGGGCCGTTGACCCGCAGGATCACGCCCAGGTCACTGGCGCCATAGACCACGGCGGCGTCCTGCATCGACATAGGCAACTGGCGCAGCGTGCTGGTGATCATGCGCACCGGATAGGGCAACATGATGCAGGTATAGGCCAGCAGCATCACCCACCAGGTGTTGTAGGGCGACCAGGGCCAGAAGACCTGATTCCACACCAGGATCAGACCCACGGCGACCGTCATCGCCGGCAGCGCGTTCGGCAGCGTCAGCAGGAAATCCAGCGGCCCGGAAAGCACCGAGCGCCAGCGCACGATGAAGAAGGCCGCCAGCACGCCGATTGTCACCGTGACCAGCGCCGTGACGGTCGCCAGGTGAAGGCTGGTGCCGATGGCGCCCAGGGCCTCTTCGTGGGTGGTGAACAGCTCGATGAAGGCATTGAAGTTCAGGTTGGACCAGACAAGCCCGCCCGACATGCGCTGCATCATGGCGCTCAGCAGGATCGACAGGAGCGGCAGAGCGACGGCCACCAGCGCCAGTATGCCAAGGGCCACATGGGACAGAGCGGTGCCGAGGCTGTCGCGCTGCGAGGCACCGGGAGGTGTCTGCACCTCGTCGACCGAGATCGCGGTGCGGCGCATCAGTTGCATGTGCAGGGAATAGGCCCCGAGGGCGATCAGGATCAGGATCAGCGACAGAACCGAGGCACCCGGCAGGTCGATGGGCCAGTCGGTCAGCTTTTCGTGGATATAGGTGACGACGAAATCGATGCCGACCCGGCGCCCGAGGATCTCGGCGGTGCCGAATTCCTCGACCGTCATGATGAAGACCAGCAGGTTGCTGGACACGATGGCCGTCCCCACCAGTGGCAGCAGGATACGAAACAGCCGGCGCATGGGCGTGGCGCCAAAGACCCGCGCAACTTCGTCATAGCGCTGCCCGACGATCTGCAGGGCACTGGAGGTGGTGAAATAGATGATCGGGAACAGGTTCAGCGCCATCACCGCGGCGATGCCGAAGAAGGTATAAAGCACCGCGCTGATGTTGAAGCCGAGGATCTGTTCGATGAACCCGTTGCGCTGGCCCAACTGGATCCAGGCGAAGGACCCGGTGAAGGGGGGGATCAGGAAGGGCACGAGGAAACAGAGGTCCCAGATCGCGCCGCCACGCCCGAGCTTGCCCCGCAGGATGGCGGCCGTGACCGCGAGCAGGGTGGAAAGGGCGCAGACCGAGATCCCCAGCGCGACCGAGTTGAACAC
Source organism: Pseudooceanicola algae (assembly GCF_003590145.2). Lineage (NCBI taxonomy): Bacteria > Pseudomonadati > Pseudomonadota > Alphaproteobacteria > Rhodobacterales > Paracoccaceae > Pseudooceanicola > Pseudooceanicola algae. The sequence continues at coordinate 2,229,497 of NZ_CP060436.1, forward strand.
CGCCTGTACGAGGCGCGGATCGCCGAGGTGCGGCGTGAGGTTGCCGAAAGCACCGGCAAGGGACAGTTCGTTCAGTTGCGGGAAAATAGCGAAAAGGATGATCGACAGGATGGGCAATGCGACGACCACGAAGGCCAGCCCCATCGTCGCGAAGAAAAGGGAGGCGCGGATGGCGCCTCCCGATGTCTTTGTGACCGATGCGGACATCGCGATTACTCGACAGCGGCCTTGAAGGCGGCCATCGTCTTCTCTGCATCAGCCGCGGCCTGGGCGTCGTCGAATTCGATCAGGGTCAGGTCGTCCCAGCCGGGGCGATCGGCCTTGATGTCGGTGCGCGCGGGCAGGATCATGCGGTCGGCGACCAGCGCCTGACCTTCTTCGGACAGGACGAAGTCGATGAACTTCTTGGCGTCTTCAGCCTGATCGGTGGAGGCCGGGATCATCAGGGCCCGCGGCGTCAGAACGGTACCGGAGGCGGGATAGACGACCTCGATCGCCTCGCCTGCGGCCTTCTGGCCGAGCGCGATGTAATCGACCGCGCCGAAGACCACGCCACGCGCCCCCGAAAGCACCGGGTTCAGGGCAGCACTGTTGGCGCCGGGCACGATCATGCCATTCGCCTTCAGGTCGCGGAACAGGCTCCAGGCGGCATCGCCGTCCTTGCTGACCAGACCCTGCACAAGCGTCAGCGCCGCGCCGGATGCGGCCGGATCGGGCATGGTCACCATGTCCTTGTAGGCCGGATCGGTCAGGTCTGACCATTCGGCCGGTGCCGGCATGTCGAGGCCGGTGTTGTAGACCATGGCAATCGCGGCCGCACCCTGCGCCACGTAGTCGTCGGACTTCAGCGAGGCCGGCACGTTTTCGGCATTGGGCGAGGTATAGGCCAGCAATTCGCCGGCCTCGCTCAGGGAAATGGCGTGGCTCCAGGAAGCCGAGATCAGCACATCGGCATGCGGGTTGGATTTTTCCGCCTCATAGCGGGCCATCACCTTGCCGGAATTCGATTGGAAAAGGTTGACCGTGATGCCGGTCTTTTCGGTGAAGGCTTCTGCCAGCGCGGCCGAGAGCGGCTTTGGTCCAGCGCTGTAGACGGTCAGATCTTCGGCATGTGCGCCACTGGCGGCCAGCAGGGCGAAGGCGGAGATCGCGAGCTTGCGGATCATGAGAAATCTCCTTTGAGATATCGGGAAGGAAGAAGCTTGTGTGGGGTCGTTGCGCCATAGCTATGCGAAACGCCCCCCTTCCTCGCAATGTGCCGCATCAGGGAATTCGGCGCGTATCGTCCCGAAAATCGGGACAGGTCAGCCTGCGCTTAACACGGGAATGTAACCGGAACGCGACAGATGGCTTTCAAAATCCTCAAGAAATGCGTTGATTTTGGGGGCCTTCGCCTGGCTTTTATCGGATGGGGGTGCAGGGGACGCGCAGAAGCGTGCCATTATTTGTGACGGTTTTGTAAAATGTCAGGGGCTGGTGTCATGGGGTTTCGGCCCCCTTCAGATGTGACGCCGGCTTGCGCCGGCTCTCGCAAAGCGGGGGCCTTCCTCAGGGCGCCGGGGCGTCCGCCCTCGATGTGTTTCCGACGGGATGAAGAGGAGGGGTCGCGGCGGCTGTGAGGTCCTGTCCGAGTATTTACGGCCAGATGAGGAGAGCCGTTCAGAGGCGGCGCAGGACCTCCTGCAGGACGCGGTCGGCGATGCGGGGCAATTGCTGGCCGCGATTGTGCAGGACGAAATAGGGCGAGACGCGGATTTCCAGGTCGAGGTCGAGCACGGCGAGCTTGGCGCCAAGGCTTTCATGGGTGAGGATTTCTGCCACCTCCTCGGATTGCGGCGAGATCACATCGGAGCGAGAGAGCAGCGCCAGCACCACCAGCAGGGAGGAGGAATTGTTGACATTGCGCGGCACCGGGCGGCCGATCTGCAGGAAGGCATCCTCGACCGCCTGACGGATGGGCGAGCCGCGTTCCTGCACAACCCATTCGTATCGCGCCACGTCTTCCAGCGACAGGGCGCGGCGCCCGGCCAGCGGATGGGCCGATCGGACCATCAGCGCGACATTTTCGGACCGGGCCGGGTAGACGTGGAATTCGCCATGTTCCTCGGTCGCGGCCAGCCGGGCGATGATGAAATCAAAGCGTCCCTCCTTCAGGCCGCGGACCAGTTGGGTCGAGGGGCCGACCTCGATCGTGGCTTCGACGTCGGGGGATTGTTCCTTGATCCGGCGGATGGCGGGCATGAGGTAGCCCATGGCGGGGCCGGTGACCGCGCCGACGCGGACCTCGCCCGACTGGCCGATGTTGAGGTTCTCGACCTCTGTCTGCAGGCTGTCGAGCTCCGCCAGGATGACCCGGATATGGCGCAGGAAGACCGTGCCGACCGCCGTCGGTTCCATCCAGCGCGGATGGCGGATGAACAGCGGCGCGCCGGCTTCCTGTTCGATCTCGGCCAGCATCCGGCTGGCGGCGGGCTGCGAGATCGCCAGTTCCGCTGCCGCAAGCTGCAACTTTTGTTGCCGGGCGATCTCGGTCACCAGGCGCAGGTGAATGGGTTTCAGGCGGCGGATGAGGTCCATGAGTCATATGATACCATTTTTGGTATGACTTCTAGCTTAAATAGAATTTTACAGTCATGACGATGGCGCATACCCAGTAGGCGGTTGAGGAGACCAGACACCAGGAAACAGCGTGCGTGACCGGCAGATCCCCTGCCCGGATCGCACATAGTGGAGGAGCACTATGATTCTCAGAACTCTCGCGGCCAGCACGGCTGCCGCTCTCATCCTTTCGTCCGGCGCCTACGCCGAGACCGTCGGCATCGCCATGCCCACGAAGTCTTCGGCGCGCTGGATCTCGGACGGGGAATCCATGGTCGCCCAGTTCGAAGAGGCCGGTTACGACACCATCCTGCAGTATGCGGAAGATGACATTCCCAACCAGGTCGCGCAGATCGAGAACATGATCACCCGTGGTGTGGACGTGCTGGTGATCGCGGCGATCGACGGCACCACCCTGTCGAACGCGCTTGAGAACGCCCACTACGCCGACATCCCGGTGATTTCCTATGACCGCCTGATCCGGGACAGCGAATACGTCAGCTACTACGCCACCTTCGACAACTTCCAGGTCGGCGTGCTGCAGGCCTCGTCGCTGGTCGCCGGACTGGAAGACCGCTTTGGCGAGGGCCCCTACAACGTCGAGTTGTTCGGCGGCTCGCCCGACGACAACAACGCCTATTTCTTCTATAACGGGGCCATGTCGGTGCTGGACCCGCTGATCGCGGACGGCACGGTCAACATCGTCTCGGGCCAGACCGGCATGGAAAAGGTCGGCACCCTGCGTTGGGACGGCGCCGTCGCCCAGTCGCGCATGGATAACCTGCTGTCGGCCTATTACACCGACCAGCCCGTGCACGGCGTCCTGTCGCCCTATGACGGCCTGTCCATCGGCATCCTGTCGTCGCTGAAGGGCGTCGGCTATGGCTCGGGCGACATGCCCATGCCCATCGTCTCGGGCCAGGACGCAGAGCTGCCCTCGGTCAAGTCGATCATCGCCGGCGAGCAGTATTCGACCGTCTTCAAGGACACTCGCGTTCTGGCAGGCGTTGCCGTGGATATGGCCGAAGCGGTTCTGGAAGGCACCGACCCCGAGATCAACGACACCGAGACCTACGACAACGGCGTCAAGATCATCCCCTCCTACCTGCTGGAACCGGTCCTTGTGGACAGTTCGAACTGGAAAGAGGTCGTGGTCGAAAGCGGCTATCACGACGCGGAACAATTCTGATCCGAAACAGCGCGGCCCCTTTTCGGTCGCACGACCTGCCCGGTTGCCTTTCCGGGCAGGTCCCTCCCCCCCCAGAAAGCGATAGGGCAAAGCCATGACTACTTTGCTTGAAATGCGCTCCATCACCAAGGAATTTCCCGGCGTCAAGGCGCTCGACAACGTCAACCTGACGGTGGCCGAGGGCGAGATCCACGCGATCTGCGGCGAGAACGGCGCCGGGAAATCCACCCTGATGAAAGTGCTCTCGGGCGTCTATCCCGCCGGATCCTACGACGGCGAGATCCATTATGACGGCAAGCTGGCGCAGTTCAGCAATATCTCGGACAGCGAAGCGCTCGGGATCATCATCATTCACCAGGAGCTGGCGCTTGTCCCGCTGCTGTCCATCGCCGAGAACATCTACCTGGGCAATGAACGTGCCAGCAAGGGCGTGATGGACTGGCGCGAGACCTTCCGCCTGACCGAGGGCCTGCTGGCCAAGGTCGGCCTGAAGGAAGGGGCATCGACCCTGATCGACAGCCTCGGGGTGGGCAAGCAGCAGCTGGTCGAGATCGCAAAGGCCCTGTCCAAGGATGTGCGCCTGCTGATCCTGGACGAACCTACCGCGGCGCTGAGCGAAAGCGACAGCGCGGCCCTGCTGGAACTGATGCTTGAGCTGAAGAAGCAAGGCGTCACCTCGATCATCATCAGCCACAAGCTGAACGAGGTGCGCCATGTCGCCGACAGCGTGACCGTCATCCGCGACGGGGCCACCGTGTCGACGATGGATGCCCATGTCGAGGAGATCACCGAGGACCGCATCGTGCGCGACATGGTGGGCCGCGACATGGCCAGCCGCTATCCGGCACGGCCCCGCGTGGCCGGCGACATGCTGATGGAGGTGCAGGGCTGGAACGTCTGGCATCCCGAACATGCCGACCGCCAGGTGATCCGCGACGCCGATTTCAACGTCCGCGCCGGCGAGGTGGTCGGGATCGCGGGCCTCATGGGGTCCGGGCGGACCGAGCTTGCCATGTCGATCTTCGGGCAAAGCTACGGCAAGAACATATCGGGCAGCGTCAGGATGCACGGGCAGGACGCCGATACCACGGACGTCGGCAAGGCCATTGCGGCCGGGCTGGCCTATGTCACCGAGGACCGCAAGAGCCTTGGCCTGATCCTCGAGGAAACCATTGCCCGGAACGTCACCCTGGCCAACCTGGAGGGTGTTTCTCATCAGGGGGTTATTTCCGAAGGCCAGGAGACCGAGGTCGCGGAAACCTATCGCCGCGCCATGAACATCCGCACGCCGGGTGTCTTCCAGAAGGTCATGAACCTGTCGGGGGGCAACCAGCAGAAGGTCGTCCTGTCAAAATGGCTGTTCTCCGGCCCCGAGGTGCTGATCCTGGACGAGCCGACCCGTGGCATCGACGTGGGCGCGAAATTCGAGATTTACGGGATCATCAACGACCTTTCCGCGCAAGGAAAAGGCGTTGTCATGATCTCTTCTGAGATGCCCGAACTGCTGGGCATGTGTGACCGGATCTACGTGATGAACGAGGGCGCGCTGGTCGGTCAGCTGTCCGCCGAGGACGCGAGCCAGGAGCGCATCATGTCCATGATCGTCACGGAATAGGGAGTGGGACGAGTGGAAACCGCAGAAAACAACAACGAAAGCAAGGGCATCGGCGCCTACCTTGCCGGCCACCTTCGCGAATACGGGTTGCTGGTCGCGCTGATCGCGATCATGGCCTTCTTCCAGATCGTGACCAACGGGGTCCTTCTGAAACCGGTGAACATCACCAACCTGTTCCTGCAGAACAGCTATATCATCATCATGGCGCTCGGCATGCTGATCGTCATCGTGGCGGGGCATATCGACCTGTCGGTGGGGTCCGTCATGGGCTTCGTCGGGGCGCTGGCCGCCGTCATGATGGTCAACTGGGGCTGGCCGGTCTGGCTGGCGATCCCGGCCTGTCTGCTGTCGGGCATCCTGATCGGGGCCTGGCACGGCTACTGGGTCGCCTATTGGAAGATCCCGGCCTTCATCGTGACCCTGGCCGGCATGCTGGTGTTCCGGGGCCTCTCCCTCTGGCTGCTGGAAGGGCAATCCGTCGGCCCCTTCGAGCGCAGCTTCCAGTCCCTCTCCACGGGCTTCATCCCCGATGTCTTCGGCATCGGCCGTCCCAACGGCACGGCGCTGGCCGCCGGGGTCATCGCGGTGATGCTGATCCTCTGGATGGGGCTGAAACAGCGGGCGCGCAATGCCAAGTACGGCATGGATGACGAACCCATGGCCTTCTTCATCGTCCGCAACTTCGTCGTCTGCGGCGCGCTGTTCTACGTCATGTACAAGCTCGCCGGTTTCCGTGGTCTGCCCAACGTCATGATCTCGATGACCGTGCTGACGGTGATCTACGCCTTCATTACCGAGAACACCGTTCTGGGGCGGCGGATCTATGCGCTTGGCGGCAACGAGAAGGCCGCGAAACTGTCGGGCATCAAGACCGAAAAGCTGACCTTCCTCGCCTTCGTCAACATGGGGATGCTGGCGGCCCTGGCCGGGCTGATCTTTGCCGCCCGCCTGAACACCGCGACGCCCAAGGCGGGCTTTGCCGTAGAGCTTGACGTGATCGCGGCCGTCTTCATCGGCGGCGCGTCCATGTCGGGCGGTTCGGGCAAGATCATCGGGGCCGTGGTCGGCGCCTTTATCATGGGCGTGCTGAACAACGGCATGTCGATCATGGGCATCGGCATCGATTACCAGCAGGTCATCAAGGGCCTCGTGCTGCTGGCGGCCGTCTTCTTCGACGTCTACCAGAAGAACAAGGGCTAACGCCCCCTCGGGTGGCCTTCGGGCCGCCCCCCGACCCGGACCGCCGACAGGGGTTCCCCGGATTTCGCGGCACTGCCTGGCCGACCTCCCCGCCTGGCACGCGCCCCGCGCCATGGGCTGGCCAGGCCCCGCGCGCCAACATCGCCGGAAACGGCGACCAGCAAGAGACAAGGCTGTTTCACCATGACGTTCAAACCCGCCCCATGGCCCCGCAAGCTGCGCTCCCAGGAATGGTACGGCGGCAATTCCCGCGACACGATCTATCACCGCGGCTGGATGAAGAACCAGGGCCACCCCCATGACCTGTTCGATGGTCGCCCGGTGATCGGCATCATGAACACCTGGTCCGACCTCACCCCCTGCAACGGCCACCTGCGCGAGCTCTCGGAAAAGGTGAAGGCCGGCATCTGGGAAGCCGGTGGGTTCCCGGTCGAAGTGCCCGTCTTCTCGGCCTCGGAAAACACCTTCCGCCCCACGGCGATGATGTTCCGCAACCTCGCCGCCCTGTCGATCGAGGAACAGATGCGCGGCCAGCCCATCGACGGCTGCGTTCTGATGGTCGGCTGCGACAAGACCACCCCGTCGCTGATGATGGCCGCTGCCTCCTGCGATGTGCCCTCGATCGTCGTCACCGGGGGGCCGATGCTGAACGGCTATTTCCGCGGCGAACGTGTCGGGTCCGGCACGCACCTGTGGAAGTTCTCCGAAGCCGTGAAGGCCGGTGAGATGACGCAGGAAGAATTCCTGGAAGCCGAAGCCGGCATGTCGCGGTCCTCGGGCACCTGCAACACCATGGGCACCGCAAGCACCATGGCGTCGATGGCCGAAGCCCTTGGCATGGCACTGTCCGGCAATGCCGCAATCCCGGCCGTCGACAGCCGTCGTCGCGTCATGGCGCAGATGTCGGGCCGCCGCATCGTGCAGATGGTGAAGGACGACCTGAAGCCTTCGGACATCATGACCAAGGCGGCCTTCGAGAACGCGATCCGCACCAATGGCGCCATCGGGGGGTCCACCAATGCGGTGATCCACCTGCTGGCCATCGCCGGGCGCATGGACGGCGTCGACCTGACGCTGGACGACTGGGACCGTTGCGGCCGCGACGTGGCGACCATCGTGAACCTGATGCCCTCGGGCAAGTACCTGATGGAGGAATTCTTCTATGCCGGCGGCCTTCCGGTCGTCATCAAGCGTCTCGGCGAAGCCGGGCTGCTGCACAAGGACGCCCTGACCGTTTCCGGCGAAACCATCTGGGACGAGGTCAAGGACGTGATGAACCACAACGAGGACGTGATCCTGCCCGCCGACAAGCCCCTGAAGGAACAGGGGGGCATCGCGGTACTGAAGGGCAACCTTGCCCCGCTTGGCGCGGTTCTGAAACCTTCCGCCGCGTCCGAGCACCTGCTTCAGCACCGGGGCCGCGCCGTGGTCTTCGAGGACATCGACGACTACAAGGCCAGGATCGACGATCCTGATCTCGACATCGACGAGACCTGCATCATGGTCATGAAGAACTGTGGGCCAAAGGGCTATCCGGGCATGTCCGAAGTGGGCAACATGGGCCTGCCGCCGAAGGTCCTGCAGAAGGGCATCACCGACATGGTGCGGATTTCGGACGCCCGCATGTCAGGGACAGCCTATGGCACCGTGGTCCTGCACACCTCGCCCGAAGCCGCCGCCGGTGGCCCGCTGGCCGTGGTGCAGAACGGCGATTTCATCGAACTGGACGTGGCCAACCGCTCGATCCACCTCGATGTCTCCGATGCCGAACTGGCCACGCGTCTGGCGGCCTGGACACCCCGGCACGAACAACCCGCCTCGGGCTATGCCTGGCTGCATCAGACCCACGTCGAAGGGGCCGACACCGGCGCCGACCTCGACTTTCTCAAGGGCTGCCGGGGCAATGCGGTCGGAAAGGATGCGCACTGATGGATATCGCCCTTGTAGGGATCGGCAAAATCGCCGTCGATCAGCATGTCCCCAGCATCGCGGCATCGCCCGATTGGGACCTGACGGCGACGGTCAGCCGCCAGGGATCGGTCGAAGGCGTCCCCGCCTTCGACGATTTCGACCGGATGCTGGAGGAAAACCCCGGCATCCGCGTGGTTTCCCTGTGCCTGCCGCCGGTGCCGCGCTTCGACTTTGCCGCACGGGCCCTCAAGGCCGGTCGGCACGTCATGCTGGAAAAGCCCCCCGGCGCCACCCTGTCGGAATGCGGCGAATTGGAAAACCTGGCCCGCGCGCAGGGTCTCAGCCTGTTCGCCACCTGGCATTCCCGCGAGGCCGACAAGGTCGATGCGGCAAAGGCCTGGCTGGCGGACAAGACATTGCGCAGCCTCACCGTCACCTGGCGCGAGGATGTGCGGCGCTGGCATCCGGGTCAGGACTGGATCTTTGAACCCGGCGGCCTTGGCGTCTTTGATCCCGGTATCAATGCCCTGTCGATCGTGACCAAGATCCTGCCCGTCCCGATCCACCTGGCCAGCGCGGTGCTGCGTATCCCCGAAAATCGCCAGGCCCCGATTGCCGCCGCGCTCAGCTTTGCGCATCCGGGCGGGGCCAGGGTCGCCTGCGAATTCGACTTCCGTCAGGAAGGCGAACAGACCTGGACCATCGAGGCTGTCTGCGATGAAGGCACCCTGCTGCTGACCCATGGCGGCGGGCAGATGTATATCGACGGCCAGCCCACCGGCGAGACCGAGGTCGGTCTGGCCGGCGAATACCCCCGCCTCTATGCCGCGATGGCAGCGCTGGTGCGCAAGGGCGGCATCGACATGGACCTCAGCCCGATGCGCCATGTCGCCGACGCTTTCCTGCTTGGCCGCCGCGAGACGGTCGCGCCGTTTGACTTCTGAGAAAAGGACCGGACCCTTGAAATCCCCCCTTACAGGTATCCTGCCTGTCGCCCCGACCCCGTTCCTTGACGATGGCAACATCGACGTCGAGGGCATGAAGAACGTCATCGACTGCCTGATCGACCAGGGCGTCGATGCGATCTGCATCCTGGCCAATTATTCCGAACAATTCGTCATCTCGGACGAGGAACGCGCCCTGCTGACCAAGGTCAGCCTTGACCATTGCGCCGGTCGCGTGCCGGTCATCGTGACGATCAGCCACTTCTCTACCCGGATCGCCATCGAGCGCGCCAAGTATGCGCAAAGCCTCGGCGCTTCCATGCTGATGATGATGCCCCCCTACCACGGTGTCGGCCTCGTCCCGGCGGCCGAAGGCATCTATGAACACTTCGCCGCCGTCTCGGACGCGGTGGACATCCCGATCATGATCCAGGACGCGCCGCTGTCCGGTGTCACCCTGCCGGTGCCGCTGCTGGTGCGCATGGCGCGGGAAATCGAGAATGTTTCCTACTTCAAGATGGAGACGCCCTTTGCCGCCGACAAGCTGGCCCAGCTGATTGCCGAGGGCGGTGATCACATTGTAGGCCCCTTCGACGGCGAAGAAGCGGTCACCCTGCTTGCGGATCTCGATGCGGGTTGCACAGGGACGATGACGTCTGGCATGTTCCCCGAAAAAATCCGACCAATCGTCACAAGTTATCTGGCAGGAGACCAGGAAGCGGCGCTCGAGCATTGGAAACTCTGCATGCCGCTGATCAATCACGAAAACCGCCAATGCGGGCTGCGTGCCTGCAAGACGGTTTACAAAGCTGGCGGCGTGATTAAGTCCGATCATGTACGCCATCCCCTGAAACCGATGTCCCAGCGTACGACGGATCGGCTGCTGCACCTGGCAGAAGAGCTGGACCTGATTGCATTACGCTGGGGCAAGTAAGCGAGTATCGATAATGACTTTTACCCCCCACGGAAAACATCTGATCGCCGGTGACTGGGTCGCCGCGGACGCCAAGTTCACTTCGACCCCGACCAACGGTGCGGGCCAGGAATTCTCGGCCGGGAACGCCGATCTGGTCGATGCCGCCTGCCTCGCCGCAGAAGAGGCCTTCTGGGACTACGGCTATTCCTCGCGCGAAACCCGCGCGGCCTTTCTGAATGCCATCGCCGATGAAATCGAAGCGCGCGGCGATGCGATCACCGAGATCGGCACGCTGGAAACCGGACTGCCCGCCGGACGCCTGCAGGGCGAACGCGGCCGCACCACCGGTCAGCTTCGCCTGTTCGCGACCGAGATCCTGAAAGGCGATTACCTCGACAAGCGCCTGGACGAAGCCCTGCCCGACCGTCAGCCCGCCCCGCGCCCCGAAATCCGCCTGGTGGAACGCCCCATCGGTCCGGTCGCGGTCTTCGGCGCCTCGAACTTCCCGCTGGCCTTCTCGACCGCGGGCGGCGACACCGCCGCCGCGCTGGCCGCCGGGTGCCCGGTGGTCGTCAAGGGTCACGAAGCCCATCCCGGCACCGCCGAAATCGTCGCCGAGGCCATCCATGCCGCGATCAAGTCCTGCGGCCTGCATCCCGGCACCTTCTCGATGATCCATGGCGGCAGCTACGAAGTGGGCGGTGCACTGGTCACCCATCCGCTGATCAACGCGGTCGGCTTCACCGGCTCGTTCCGGGGTGGCAAGGCGCTGTTCGACCTTTGCGCACAGCGCGACGTGCCGATCCCCTTCTTCGGCGAACTCGGCTCGATCAACCCTGTCTTCCTGCTGCCCGAGGCGATGAAGGCCCGCGCGGCCTCCATCGGCGCGGGCTGGGCCGGATCGCTGACCATGGGCGCGGGGCAATTCTGCACCAACCCCGGTGTCGTCGTGACGGTCGAAGGCGCGGAAACCGATGCCTTCGTCGACGCAGCCGTGTCCGAGCTGGCAAACGCCCCGGCGCAGATCATGCTGACCGAGGGCATCGCCGATGCCTATCGCGCCGGCCGCGACAAGATCGCCGCCCATGCAGGTGTCGAGGAACTGCTCGCCAGCTCCTGCGAAAAGCGTGACGCGACGCCCTATGTCTACATCACCACAGGCAAGGAATGGCTGTCCAACAAGGACCTTGCGCATGAGGTCTTCGGCCCGCTCGGCATCGTCATCAAGGTCAAGGACCAGGACGAGATGCTGGCCGTGGCACATGGCTTTGACGGTCAGCTGACCTGCACGCTGCAGATGGATGATGGTGACATGAAGGTCGCGGGCAAGCTGCTGCCGGTGCTGGAACGCAAGGCAGGCCGGATCCTGGCCAACGGCTTCCCCACCGGGGTCGAGGTTTCTTCGGCCATGGTGCATGGCGGACCCTACCCTGCCTCGACCAACTTTGGCGCGACCTCGGTCGGGACCATGGCAATCCGGCGCTTCCTGCGTCCGGTCAGCTACCAGAACCTGCCTGCGGCGATCCTGCCGGCAGACCTGAAGGACTGAGGCGATGCAGCAGGCCAGCTGGATCGCCGTAGACTGGGGCACCTCCAACCTGCGTCTCTGGGCCATCGGCCCCGAGGGGCAGGTGCTGGCCGAGCGCAGTTCTGCTGATGGCATGGGCGGGCTCGAGCCGGACAGGTTCGAACCCGCCCTTCTGGCGCTGGCAGGGGATCTGCTGGCGCCGGAGCGCAAGACCGACGTGCTGATCTGCGGCATGGCGGGGGCACGGCAGGGCTGGGTCGAAGCGCCCTATGCCGCCGTGCCCTGCGCCCCCGCCGGCGGCGCGCCCACCCCGGCCCCCGCCCGGGATTCGCGCCTGTCTGTGCGCATCCTGCCCGGCCTCAGCCAGGCTGGCCCCGCCGACGTGATGCGCGGCGAGGAAACCCAGATCGCCGGCTTCCTTGCCGGTCACCCCGATTTCAACGGTACCCTCTGCCTGCCCGGCACCCATACCAAGTGGGTCCGGGTCGCCGATGGCCGGATCACCCGATTCCGCACCGCCATGACCGGCGAATTGTTCGCCCTTCTGTCCACCGCCTCGGTGCTGCGCCACTCGGTCTCGATCGAAGGCTTCAGCGAGGCGGCCTTTCTCGACGGGTTCGATCAGGCGGCTGCCAGCCCGCTGACCCTGGCGCTGGACCTGTTCTCGATCCGCCCGGCATCGCTGCTGGCCGATACCGCGCCCGAAGCCAGCCGCGCCCGCCTGTCGGGCCTGCTGATCGGGGCCGAGCTTGCCTCGGTCCGGGATTTCTGGGACGGCTGTCCGGTGGTCGTCATCGGCACCGCCGCCCTGTCGCAACGCTACCGCGAAGGGTTGCACCGTCTTGGCGCCGAGGCCGCGATCAGCGACCACCCGGCGCTGGCGCTGGAAGGCCTGCGCGCCGCCCATGCGCGTTTCGCCAAGGAGAAAACATGACCCGTTCCATCGTCGCCATCCTGCGCGGGATCACCCCCGAAGACGCCCTTCCGATTGCCGAAGGGCTGATCGACGCGGGCATCACCATGATCGAGGTGCCGCTGAATTCGCCACGTCCCATGGTGTCGATCCGCGCCATGGCCGAGGCCTTTCACGACCGCGCCCTGATCGGCGCCGGCACGGTGCTGAGCGTCGACGACGTGAAGGACCTGCGCGCCGCCGGGGGCCAGCTTGTGGTTTCGCCCGACATGAACCCGCAGGTGATCGAGGCCAGCAAGGCGCTCGGCATGGTCTCCTACCCCGGTGTGATGACCCCGACCGAATGTTTCGCCGCCCTGCGCGCCGGGGCTGACGGGCTGAAGCTGTTTCCCGGCTCGCTGATCGGACCCGCCGGCCTGAAGGCAATGCGTGCGGTGATCCCGGCCAAGGTGCCGGTCTTTGCGGTCGGCGGTGCCAGCCCGGCCAATTTCGCCGAATGGTTCGCAGCCGGAGCCGACGGGTTCGGTATCGGCACCGCGCTTTACCGCCCGGGCGACACGGCCGATCTGGTCATCCAGCGCGCCCGCGAGATCGTCGCCGCCTATGACGAAAGCGCGCCGGAATGACCGGCGGCCCCGTTCCGGCCGCCCCCCACGATCCTTCGAGCTGCGCCAATAAGCCTATCGACAGCCAGCCCTTCGACACCCGGCCCTGCCATCTGGGAGAAGGCGCCCTTTGGCACCCTGAACGACAGCAGCTTTTCTGGTTCGACATCCTCGAAAACCGGATGCGGTCGCAGAAGGACGGTCAGGCGCTGGAATGGCAATTCGACGAATACCACTCTGCCGCCGGCTGGGTTGATCATGACCGGTTGCTGATCGCCTCGGAACGGGGCCTCTGGCTGTTCGATGTCGACAGGGGGCACCGGGATCTGATCGTCCCGTTGGAAGCCGACATGCCGGAAACCCGGTCCAACGACGGGCGCGCCGACCCGCAAGGCGGGTTCTGGATCGGCACCATGGGCAAGGCGGCGGAGCCCGACGCCGGGGCGATCTACCGCCTCTATCGCGGCAAGCTTGAACCGGTGTTTCAGGACATCACCATCCCCAATGCCATCAGCTTCAGCCCCGATGGCCGCACCGCCTATTTCGCCGATACGGCGCGCCAGGTGGTCCGCCGCCAGACGCTGGACGAAGACGGCTGGCCCCTTGGCCCCGCGACGGTCTTTCTGGATCTTGCCGCCGAGGGGCTGTTTCCCGATGGCGCGGTCGTGGACGGCGAAGGCTACCTGTGGAACGCCCAATGGGGCGCGGCGCGGGTTGCGCGTTATGCCCCGGATGGCAGGCTGGACCGGGTCGTGTCGGTGGGCGGGCGCCATGCCTCCTGCCCCGCCTTCGGCGGACCGGACCTGTCGCGTCTTTTCGTCACCACCGCGCAGGAAGGGATCGCAAATCCCGATGCGGCCCAGGGCCTTGTCTACCAGGCCGGGACCGGCATTCGCGGTCAGGCCGAACACCGGGTGATCCTGTGACGACCTTCGGGACATTGCCGGGCGGCGAGGCTGTTCGGACCGTCACCATCGCGGGCGACGGGCTGCGCGCCGACCTGATGACCTTTGGTGCCAGCCTGATCGACCTGCGCCTCGATGGCGTGCCGCATCCGCTGGTGCTGGGCAGCCCGCGCCTGCAGGATTACCTTGGCCCGCTGCGCTATTTCGGCGCCACGGTGGGGCGCTATGCCAACCGGATCGCAGGCGGGTGCTTCAGCATCGACGGGACCACCTGGCAGCTGGACCGGAACGAAGCCGGGCGCACCACGCTGCATGGCGGCAGCCGGGGCATGGGCGGTGCCAACTGGCACCTGACCGAGGCCCGCGCCGACATGGCCCGCTTTGCGCTGACCCAGCCCGATGGCCACATGGGTTTTCCCGGCGCGCTGGAGGCCAGTTGCACCTACCGTATCGCCAATGCCGTGCTTGAAATCACGATGGAGGCGACCTGCACCGCCGCCTGCCCGATCTCGCTGGCCAATCACGCGTACTTCAACCTTGATGGCAGCGCAGATGCCCGCGATCATACCCTGAAGATCGCGGCCCAGCGCTATACCCCCGTCGATGCGCAGCAGATCCCGACCGGAGACCTGATCCCGGTAGCCGGCACCCCCTTTGATTTCCGCGCGGAACGGCCGATCGGCACCGCCGGTTACGACCACAACTTCTGTCTCGATGGCAGCGGCCTGCGCCCGGTCGCGACGCTGAGGGGGCGCAACGGGGTGTTCATGCAGTTGGAAACCGACGCGCCGGGGCTTCAGGTCTATGATCTGGCGCATCTGTCCGCCGGGACCCAGGGGCATACGGGGATGACCTATGGCCCCCATGCTGGCATCGCGATGGAAACCCAGGAATGGCCCGACGCGATGAACCAGCCCGCCTTTCCCGATCCGGTGAAACCCGCCGGCGCGGCCTATTGCAACACCACACGCCTAAGCTTTTTCGCGGAATGACCCGTCTCGCCGGATGAACCGGCCGGAACGCATTCGGGAGGAGGAGTGAAAGCGCACCGGCCGGTAGGTCTTCGCCCTAAAGGAGGAGGCGGGCAAAGAAGGAGGTCGTCCTGCTGATCCAACTGGATGTCGCATTCGGCAGGCCGAGAACCGGAAATGTCTTGAGGTCATTGATGCCCGAAACCCGTCCTGACCGGAAAGATGCGACGCCACGGAACCTGCCCGGTATGGGGGCAATCTTCGCGCCGGTGCATATTCCGAAGACACTTTTTCGCACCGATGGCGCTATCCTGATCGGTTTGTGGATGATCGCTGCAAACGGATCCAGACAGACGTCTGATGCGCGGCGAAATTCCGGGCCTCAGCCCGCCACCGGCACGACCCCCCAGCCCAGCCCCTTGGAGGCCAGCCAGCGGCGATAGGCGATGGCGCTCTTGTCGGCGCGGATCGGGGTTTCTGCGCGGGGATCCAGCGGCAGACAGCGCGGATACTGGTTTTCCAGGATCGGCTTGTCCTGGGCAAAGATCACCTGCTGAAAGCGCCGGATATCCAGATCGCTGCTGGTCTCGTCGAGGATGCACATGCCCGAATGCGCCCGCACCTGATCTTCGCCCATCGGCTGCACGAAGATAAAGATCGCATCCAGCCGCCCGGCCACCGGGCTGGATTTGTAAAGGATCGCGCAATTGGGGTGCGGCACGCGGTAGGTATATTCGACGTCCATGCCTTCGCTCGACGACACCGCCGCCTGGGGCTGGAAGAAGCGGCAATTGGTCGCCAGCACCTCGTCCCGTGCCTCTGAAACCTCGACATCGTATTCCTTGACCTCGGTATGGGGTTCCTCGCCCAGGATACCGGTGTGGACGTAAGGAAAATGCCCCATGTCGAGGAAGTTCTCGATCACCCGCCCGGCCGAGGCATTGACCCCGAAGACTCCGGTCACCACGAAACGACGGTCGTTTTCCAGGAATTCGGGGAAGGGAAACAGGGGGCGCGGGTCGTCTCCGAAACTGGCCCAGACATAGCCGTAGCGGGTCTGCGACAGCACCGTTACCCCGTCCGAGGTGACCCCGGCGCCGCCGCCCGCCAGCGCGCGGATCTGCACCGCCCGGTCAAGCAGACGAGTGTCGCAGGCGCCGGCGCGTTGCAATTCGTCCAGCGACACCACGGGGTGCCAATAGGACAACATCACGGGATCGGAGCAGGGGAACTGGGTCATCGGGGCCTCGGGTTTCGCAATCAGGCACAGGATCCGCGCCTTGCAGGTCAGCGCAAGCAAAAACGGTCCGGCCGAAGAATCGCTTCGGGTTCACCCATGCGAGTGCGCGCCATATTTCCGCGCCCCACCTCTGCGAGGTTGATATCGGGGCAAAGCCGCCTTAGGGAAAAGGGGACGAGTTTTGACACGGATCCATACGTCACAGGTCTGCAGGGCACACCGCCCGCACCATCAGGCAGTCGCCCCGGCGGCGAAATTTTCCAGAATTCGGAAAGGGTATTGAAACATGGCTGAATCGAACTTCCCCGACATTGTGTATACAAAGGTAGACGAAGCGCCCCAGCTGGCGAGCGCCTCCCTGCTGCCGATCATCCAGGCCTTCGCCGGGACGGCAGGTGTCACGGTCGGCACCAAGGACATTTCGCTGGCGGGCCGGATCATCGCGGTCTTCGCGGATTACCTGAGCGACGACCAGAAGCAGGCCGATGACCTGGCCCTGCTGGGCGAATGGGTCAAGAAGCCCGAAGCCAACGTGATCAAGCTGCCGAACATCTCGGCCTCCGAACCCCAGCTTGTCGCCGCCGTGAAGGAACTTCAGGCCAAGGGCTATGCCCTGCCCGATTACCCCTATACCCCCGAGACAGAAGACGAAAAGGCCGTGCGCGCCCGCTACGACGGCATCAAGGGTTCGGCCGTGAACCCGGTGCTGCGCGAAGGCAACTCGGACCGTCGCGCCGCTGTCGCGGTCAAGAACTATGCCATGGCGAACCCGCATCGCATGGGCGAATGGACCGCCGACAGCAAGACCGAAGTGTCCTCGATGCCCGGCAACGACTTCTTCGCCAACGAGACCTCGGTGACCCTGGCCGACGCGACCAAGGCAAAGATCGTCCTGGAAACCGCCGATGGCGAAACCGTGCTGAAGGACGGCCTGTCCTACCCCGCCGGCACCGTGGTCGACGCGACCTTCCTGTCGGCCAAGGCGCTGGATGCCTTCCTGGCGTCGGAAATCGAAAAGACCAAGGAAGCGGGCACGCTGTTCTCGCTTCACCTGAAGGCCACGATGATGAAGGTCTCGGACCCGATCATCTTCGGCCACGCGGTCAAGGCCTGGCTGGCGCCGGTCTTTGACCAATACGGCGACAAGCTGGCCGAGCTGGGCGTGAACCCCAACGGCGGCCTCGGCGCGCTGCTGGAACGCGTGAAGGGCGAGCCCGAGATCCTGGCGGCCATCGAAGCCGTCAGTGCTGACCGCCCCGACATGTACATGGTGAACTCCGACAAGGGCATCACCAACCTGCACGTGTCCTCGGACGTGATCATCGACGCCTCGATGCCGGCGCTGATCCGTGCGGGCGGCAAGGGCTGGGGTCCGGACAACAAGGAACACGACACCAACTGCGTGATCCCCGACAACTGCTACGCCCCGATCTATGAAGAGACGATCAAGTTCTTCAAGGAAAACGGCAAGCTGAACCCGGCCACCGCCGGCACCGTGCAGAACCTTGGCCTGATGGCCCAGAAGGCCGAGGAATACGGCTCCCACCCCACCACCTTCGAGATCCCCGCCGACGGCGTGGTCAAGATGGTGCTGGAAGACGGCACCGTGATCCACCAGCACGGCGTCGAGACCGGCGACATCTGGCGGTCTTCCTCGGCCCGCAAGGCGCCGATCGAGGACTGGGTGAACCTGGCCATCGAACGCCAGAAGGCGACCGGCTTCCGCGCGATCTTCTGGCTGGATGCCGACCGCGCCCATGACGCAGAGCTGATTTCCTACGTCAAGCCCCTGCTGGAGGCCAAGGGCGTCGCCGACAAGTTCGAGATCATGGCCCCCCGCGAAGCCACCCGCGCCAGCCTCGAGACCATCACCAAGGGCGAGAACACCATCGCCGTCTCGGGCAACGTGCTGCGCGACTACCTGACCGACCTGTTCCCGATCCTGGAACTGGCGACCTCGGCCAAGATGCTGTCCATCGTCAAGCTGATGAACGGCGGCGGCATGTTCGAAACCGGCGCCGGCGGCTCCGCTCCCAAGCACGTGCAGCAGCTGGTCGAGGAAAACCACCTGCGGTGGGATTCCCTGGGCGAATTCTGCGCGCTCGGCGAAAGCCTGAAATTCCTGGCCGACGCCAAGGACAACGCCAAGGCCCGCGTGCTGGGTGATGCCGTCGATGTGGCCACGCAAGGCATCCTCGACAACAACAAGTCGCCCTCGCGCAAGGTGGGTGAGCCGGACAACCGCGACAGCCACTTCTACTTTGCCAAGTACTGGGCCGAGGCGCTGGCCGCCCAGTCCGACGACGCGGACCTGGCCGCCCATTTCGCCCCCATCGCGTCTGCACTGAGCGAAAAGGAGGCGGAAATCACCGCTGAACTGGCCGCGGTTCAAGGCAAGCCGGCCGACCTGGGCGGCTATTTTGCCACCGATGACGCCAAGACCGAAACGACCATGCGCCCCAGTGCAACGCTGAACGCCATCTTCGGCTGACAGGTCGCAACGCCAAGTCTGCAAGGCCGCCGAACCCGTTTCGGCGGCCTTTCCTTTTGCCCAGGGCCTCCCCCCGGGTAGCCGGCTCTGCGGGCCGGCACGTCGCGAAGACCTTGCCCGCCCACGACGCTTCCCCGGCGGAACAGTCAGAAAGCTTTGTATTTTTTTGCATATGGATGCATCATATACGCAAAATTATATTTAGGCGTGCACCTGCGGATTCCCGGCAGGAATGCCGCCCGCATGGGGGTTGGGGACAATGGAAAAATGCGAGGCACCCCGATCACGACGTGGTCGCGTCAAGACCGTGGCACCCGAGCTGACACCGATCAATCCGGCCCGGACCGAGCCTGTCGAACGTCAGGTCTATCGCAGTCTCCGGCAGGCCCTGATGCAGGGCCGGATCCCACCGGGCGGGACCATGACCAGCCGGTCCCTCGCCGAAGCGTTGAATGTTTCGACCCAGCCGGTGCGGGATGCGCTGAAACGGCTGGAGGCCGATGGCGTGCTGGAGGGCCGCCCGCAAAGCGGTTTTTACCTGCGCGAGATCGGCCAGCAGGAATTCACCGAGATCACCGAGATCCGGGTACGTCTGGAAGGCCTTGCCGGGCGGTTGGCTGCAACGCGGATCACGCCTGAACGGCTCGGGCTCCTGCGCGAATTGAACGCCCGCTACCTTGATCGCCCCGATACAAGCTGGAAGCTGACGCTGAACCACAGGTTCCATTTCGCGATCTACCTCAGTGCTGATCGGCCGCATCTTCTGGCGACGATCCGCAACCTCTGGGTACGCGCTGGTCCCGCGCTGCACCAACATCCCTATACCGGCGCCCCCGATACCATCGTCGCCCTGCATGCGACCATGATCGAGGCGCTGGCGCAGGGCGACGGGGCGGCGACCGAGGCCGCGATCCGCGCCGATATCTCTGGCGCGGCGGACCTGATCCGCCCGCAACTCCCCCATCTCGTTCCGCTGCCGTCAGGCGAGACGGGCGACGAGGCCGACGCGCTGTACGGTTAACCGTCTGGGACCCGCGACAGGAAATGCCCGCCGGCAGGAAATGGACGGCGCGGGCCGGGTTCAGCGCCCCAGGGCTTCTTTCAGGCTGGCCGGGATCGAGGTTCTGTTGCGCAGGTCAAGCGAGGCGACGAGGTCAAGCAGGTGGCTTTTCATCAGGTCCTCTGCCAGATCGGCATCACGGGTGCGAAAGGCCTCCATCAGCGCGTGGTGGGCCTGGCTTTCGCACAGGGCAGCGCGACGATGCCAGTATAGCGCGATGATCAGCGAAGAGCGCGAGACCAGTTCCGAAATGAAGGCTTCGATGGTCGATTGATCGGCAATGCGGGCGATCTCGATATGAAAATGCCCCGAGAGGTACAGCGCCCGCCCGGAATCCCCGTCGTCGAGCGCCTGATGTTCGGCGTCGATATGGGCCTGCAGGCGGGCGAAGGCGTCGTCGGTCATGCGTTGGGTGGCAGAGCGCGTGGTGCGCGGTTCCAGCATGGCGCGGGCTTCAAAGACCTCGCGGGCCTCGCGTACCGTCGGCTGGGCGACGAAGGCCCCGCGATTGCGCTTCAACTCGACCAGCCTTCGGTGCGCCAGCGCCTGCAGCGCCGCGCGCACGGTAGTTCGGCTGGTGGTATAGGCCTCGGCGATCTCATCCTCGCCCAGCTTGGTGCCGGGCGGCAGGCGATGTTCGTGAATGGCCTGCTCCAGATCGGCCGCCACCCAGTCGCTCGTCCCTTTTTTCGCTGCCGTCTTCGCCATGATCCCCGTTCTGTTCCGTTGCCCGGACACGTATTCGTTCTGTGGCATCTGGCGCGCTGATGCAAGGTTTCGCCACGGCGGATCTGCCCGGCCATTATTGTATACAACTTTGCATGTAAATTTGTGCACGCGACTGTCGAAACTGCTTCAATTTTGCCCATACCATGTTTTTCGCGCGCTGAGGGTCGAAAAAACTCTGCGGGAATCGCCGCCCGCCGGGACAGAGTTTCCGGGACATTGGGGATAGGACATCATGCGGACAGGCTACGATCTGGAACTGGTTCACCTGACCAAGCGCTATGGCGATGCGCTGGCGGTGAAGGACCTGAACCACGTCTTCGCGCCGGGCAGCTATGTCTGCCTGCTGGGGCCATCGGGCTGCGGCAAAAGCTCTACCCTGCGGATGATCGCGGGACATGAAGAGGTCAGCGAAGGCTCCATCCTGATGAGCGGGCAGGACATTTCCCCCCTGTCCCCGGCCCAGCGTGGCACCGCGATGATGTTCCAGAACTATGCACTTTTCCCGCATCTGAACGTGCGTGACAACGTCGCCTTTTCCCTGCGGATGAAGGGCATCGACCGCACCACCCGCCACGGACGCGCCAATGAACTGCTCGAACTGGTCGACATGACCAGCTATGCCGACCGCCTGCCTTCGCAGCTTTCGGGAGGCCAGCAGCAACGGGTCGCCCTGGCGCGGGCGCTGGTGACCAACCCCAAAGTTCTGCTTCTGGACGAGCCGCTTTCGGCGCTGGACCCTTTCCTGCGGATTCGAATGCGCAGCGAGCTGAAGAAGTTGCAGCGCGAGCTGGGCATCACCTTCATCCATGTCACTCATGGCCAGGACGAAGCCCTGGCGCTGGCTGACGAGATCGTCGTCATGAACGACGCGGTGATCGAACAGGCCGGGGCTGCGCGCGATGTCTGGGCCGCGCCGCGGACCGAATTCGTCGCCCGCTTCATCGGCGGCCATAACGTCATTGCGCTTGAGGGCGGCAAGGCCACCGTTCGCGCCGATGCGGTCCGGATCAGCGAAGACACCCCCGCCGCCACAGGTCACGGCCTGCCCGCCACGGTGGTCGCGGTCGAATATCAGGGCGCCTCCGTCGCGGTGACCACCCGGACCGAGACCGGGACCGAGGTCCTCGCCCTGCTGCCCGAAGAGCAGTTCTATGCGTCTCCCCAAAACCCCGGCGAGACCGTGCGTCTCAGCTGGGACGAGGGGCGGCTGCACCGCCTCCTGGCCTGACCGGCCCCCCCAAACCAGTCGGGTCCGCGCGAAGGCCCCGAAATCTGCACCAACAGAGAGGATTCCACGATGGCTAAACCCAAGGTAGGCTATTCCCGCCGCACCCTGCTGAAGGCTGGCGGCGCCGCGCTGGCCGCGTCCACCCTGCCCGCCCCGATGCTTTGGGCGCAGGACACAAAGGACATCGTCCTGCGCCAGTTCGGCACCGGCGTGTCGAACCTGAACGACGTGGCCAAGAAGGTGAAGGAAGACCTGGGCATCACGTTGGAAATGACCGCGCTGGATTCCGACAGCGTGACCCAGCGCGCCGCCACCCAGCCCGACAGCTTCGACATTGCCGACATCGAATACTGGATCTGCAAGAAGGTCTGGCCGACCGGCAACCTGCAGGCCATGGATGTCAGCAAGATCGATAACTACGACAAGATCGTCGGCATCTTCAAATCCGGCAAGCTGACCCCCGAGACAGACATCGCGCAGGGCACCGCCCCCCATACCGTCGGCTTCATCGAGGAACCGGGCGCCAAGACCTTCGCCTCGGAACAGACGAACTGGATGACCCTGATCCCGACGATCTACAACGCCGACACCCTGGGCATCCGCCCGGACCTGATCGGCCGCCCGATCGACACCTGGGCCGAGCTGCTGAACCCCGAGTTCAAGGGCAAGGCCAGCATCCTCGACATCTCGTCGATCGGCATCATGGACATGGCCATGGTCTGCGAAGCCATGGGCGAAGTCGCCTATGGCGACAAGGGCAACATGACCAAGGAAGAGATCGACAAGACCATCGCGATCTTCATGGAAGCCAAGAAAGCCGGCCAGTTCCGCGCCTTCTGGAAATCCTTCGACGAAAGCGTCAACCTGATGGCGTCGGGCGAAGTCGTGATCCAGTCCATGTGGTCTCCCGCGATCACCGCCGTGAAGTCGCGCGGCATCGACTGCGTCTACCAGCCGCTGAAGGAGGGCTACCGCTCCTGGGGCGGCGGCCTGGGCCTGTCGTCCTCGCTGTCGGGGATGGAGCTGGACGCGGCCTACGACTACATCAACTGGTACCTGTCCGGCTGGGTCGGCGGCTACCTGATGCGTCAGGGCTATTACTCGGCCGTGCCGGAAACCTCGAAGGAATTCATGTCCGAAAACGAATGGGGCTACTGGTTCGAAGGCAAGCCGGCCACCGATACCATCACCAGCCCCACCGGCGACACGCTGGCGGCTGCGGGCGATGTGCGCGACGGCGGTGATTTCTACGAACGCATGGGTTCTGTCGCCTGCTGGAACGCCGTCATGGACGAGAACCAGTACATGGTCCGCAAGTGGAACGAATTCATCGCAGCGTGATGACTTGGGGCGGGGGCTGCGGTCCCCGCCCGACCCCCTCGGGCGGCCCCGCGCCGTCCCCCTTTTTCGCGGACAGGTAGGACCCAAGGGCCATGCAGATCAGAAACCGCCATCTTCTTGGCTGGCTGGAAGCCGTCCCGCTGACGCTGGTCCTGGTTGCTTTCCTTGTCGCCCCCATCGTGATGATCGTCATCGTCAGCTTCTGGGGCGCGACCGAGTTTTCGATCTACCCGGCCTTCCAGTTCGACAACTACGCCTACCTCTTCGGCTCGAAGGTGGTGCTGAGCGTCTTCATCTCGACCTTCAAATACGCGCTGATCACCTGGATCTTCACCTTCGCCATCGGCTTCACGGTGGCCTATTTCCTCGCCTTTCACATCCGCAGCCTGACCATGCAGGTCGCGCTGTTCCTGATCTGCACGATCCCGTTCTGGACCTCGAACATCATCCGGATGATCTCTTGGATCCCGTTCCTGGGGCGCAACGGCATCGCCAACCAGACGCTGATCTCCTGGGGCGTGATCGACGAGCCGCTGGAATGGCTGCTCTATTCCGACTTCTCGGTGATCCTGGCCTTCGTGCACCTTTACACGCTGTTCATGGTGGTGCCGATCTTCAACACCATGATGCGGATCGACAAATCCCTGCTGGAAGCCGCCCGCGACAACGGAGCCTCGGGCTTTCAGACGCTGCGCCACGTGATCCTGCCGCTGACCAAGCCCGGCATCATGATCGGCACCATCTTCGTCGTGACGCTGGTCATGGGCGATTTCATCACCGTGCGCTTCATGTCCGGCAGCCAGAGCGCCAACGTCGGGCGGCTGATCTCCAACGACATCGGGTTGCTGCAATACCCGTCGGCGGCGGCCACGGCGGTGGTACTGCTGTGCACCGTGCTGATCGTCATCGCGATCCTGCTGCGCTTCGTGAACATCCGGAAGGAGCTTTGACATGGATCGACGCCCCCCCAGCTTCTACTTCCTTTCCGCCTTCTTCGTGCTGTTCCTGCTGTTCCTTTACGGCCCGACCTTCACCATCGGCATCCTCAGCTTCCAGGGGCCGCAGGGCGGGCTGACCTTCCCGATGCGCGGGGTCTCGATGCACTGGTTCGCCGACCTGTTCCAGGAACAGGCCGTGGGTGACATCTGGGGGGCCTTCCGGCGCAGCTTTGCGCTTGGGCTGATGGTCATGGTGACAACCGTCGTCGTGTCGGTCATGGCGGGGCTGGCGTTCCGCAAGCGCTTTGCCGGGTCGGCGGTGCTGTTCTACCTCGCGATCACGTCGCTGGTGATCCCGTCGATCCTGATCTCGCTTGGCGTCGGGCTGATCTTCAACCAGCTGGGGCTGAAGATCCACTGGGCCACATCCGGCTTCGGATCGCAGCTGACCTGGACGCTGCCCTTCGGGTTGCTGATCATGTTCGCGGTCTTCAACCGCTTCGATCGTAGCTTCGAGGAAGCCGCCCGCGACCAGGGCGCGACCGCCTGGCAGACCCTGCGCCACGTGGTGCTGCCGATCATCGCGCCGTCGCTGATCGGGGTGGCGCTGTTCGGTTTCACCCTGTCCTACGACGAATTCGCCCGCACCTTGCTGACGGCAGGCAGCTACAACACCCTGCCGCTGGAGATCTTCGGGATGACCACCAATGTCACCACCCCGGTGATCTATGCGCTTGGCACCCTGACGACGCTGTTTTCCTTTGCCGTCATCGGCTCCTGCCTGCTGCTGGTCTGGTTGATGGGCAAACGCCGGGCCCGCTTCGGGTCCGACGCGGGCAAGGGGCTTTGATGAAACTGCTCTACATCAACCCCAACTCGACCGAGGCGATGACCCGCGGCTTGGTCGCCGTTGCGCAAGCCTGCCTGCCCGGGCACGAGGTCATCGGCCTTACCAACCACGACGGCCCGCCCGCCATCGAAGGGCCCGAGGACGGCGAAGCCACCCTGCCCGGCCTGCACAAGCTGATCGCCGCCAACCGGGACGCCGATGCCATCGTGATCGCCTGTTTCGACGACACCGGGCTGGCGCAGGCGCAGGCCGCCGCGCCCTGCCCCGTGCTGGGGATCGGGCAGTCCGCCTATGTCATGGCGACATTGATGGGGCGGCGGTTTTCCGTGGTCACCTCGCTTGCCGTGTCAATCCCGGTGATCGAGGGCAATATCGCCGCGCAAGGGTTCGCCGGGACCTGTGCCTCTGTCCGGGCCAGCGGCCTGCCGGTGCTGACCATCGACGAAGGCAGCGAGGCCACCCGCACGACGCTGGCCAAGGCGATCCGCGCCGCAAGGGACGAGGACGGCGCCGAGGCCGTCGTGCTCGGCTGCGCCGGGATGGCCCCGCTGCGCGCCGACCTTGCCGCCCGGTCGGGCGTGGCGCTGATCGACGGGGTCGAGGCTTCGGCCCATCTTGCGCTGGCCGCTGCCGGCTTTGCCGCAGGGACGCGCGCTGCATGACCCTGCCCGACCACGGGCGCTACGCCTACTCCCCGATCACCAGGCGCGCCGATTACAGCTGGCCCGAGGGCAAGCGGCTGGCGGTCTACCTTGGCGTGAACCTTGAACACTTCGCCTTTGGCGAGGGCCGCGGGGCTGCACTTGCCCCCGCCACCAATGAACCGGACGTGCTGAACTACGCCTGGCGCGACTACGGCAACCGGGTCGGCGTCTGGCGGATGCTGGCCCTCCTGGATCAGCTGGACCTGCCCGCCACCGTGCTGGCCAACAGCGCGATGTACGACTACGCGCCCGACCTGATGCAGGCCTTCCTGGCGCGCGGAGACGAGATCGCCGGCCACGGCGTCACCAACAGCGAAGCCCAGGGCGAGATGACGGAGCCCGAAGAACGCGCCATGATCGCCGCCGCGACGGACCGGATCGCGGCAGCGGGCATGGCACCGCAAGGTTGGCTCAGCCCCTGGATCTCGGAAAGTCGGGTGACGCCGGACCTGCTGCAGGAGGCGGGCTATGCCTATACGCTCAACTGGTGCATGGACGACCAGCCGGTCTGGATGACGACCCGCGCCGGGCGCATCCTGTCGATCCCCTATCCGCAGGAGCTGAATGACATCCCCGCCATCGTGGCGCGCAAGGACAGCGCGGCAGACTTTGCCGGAATGATCATCGACACCTTCGACGAGATGCTGGACCAGTCCAACGACCAGCCGCTGGTCATGGGCATCGCCCTGCATCCCTATATCGTCGGCCAGCCCTACCGGCTGCGCCACCTGCGCCGCGCGTTGTCCCATATCGCCGCGGCGCGCGACCGGGTCTGGATCACCCGCGCAGGCGAGATTTCCGCATTGTGCCATGGCGGATTGGCCGGGCAGATCTCCTGAACGCCGCGCTCGCTCCGTCGTGACGCATCCGTGCCCTGACCCAGCCCGGGCGAAGATTAAAGGCTTCGACCCGACGCACAGGCCTGATACCCCAAGGGCACCCCCGCCAGGCGCGGGAGGCGGGACCGCAACAGCAAGGGGCGACAGACATGTCCAGACGCATCGTCATCATCGGTGGTGGTTATATCGGCGCACCCCTTGCCCGGTCGCTGGAAAACAGCGCCGATGTCACCCTGGTCGAACCGCGCAGCCATTTCGTGCATACCCCGGCGATGATCCGCGCGGTGGTGGATTCGACGCTGCTTGACCGGGCGCTGATCCCCTATGACCGGCTGCTGGAAAAGGGGCGGTTGATCCCTGCCCGCGCCACCGGGGTGGACGGGGATGGTGTCACGCTGGAAGACGGCACGCGGGTCGAGGCGGACTGGATCGTCGTCGCGACCGGTTCCTCCAACGCGATGCCCTTCAAGCCCGAGGGCGCGGATATTGCAGGCCTGCGCGCGGACAACCAACGCATCCACGCGCAGCTCAGGTCCGCAAGCACAATTGCCATCGTCGGGGCCGGCGCGGTCGGCACCGAGCTTGCCGGGGAAATCGCCAGCGCCATGCCCGACAAGGCGGTCACCCTGATTTCCGCGGACAAGGCGCTGTTCCCCGGCGTGCCCGGCCGACTGGGCCGCGCCCTTGCAGACAAGCTGCGCGAACAGGGGGTGAAGCTGATCCTGGGCACGCGGGCCGAGGGCCTTGCCAGCCTGACCGAACCCCATGCAGGCCGCCTGAACATCGGCGAAAAGGTGCAGAGCTTCGACCTGATCTTCCCGGCCATCGGCTCTCGGGCCAGTTCTGCGCTATTGGAAAACCTGCCCGAGACGCAGAAATCCTTCGCCGGTCGCGTCCGGACCGACCCGTGGATGCGCCCCTCTTCGCTGCCCAATGTCCTTGCCGCAGGCGACGTGGGCGATGCGGGCGACGCCATGACCATCGTCGCGACAAGCCGCCAATTGCCCTGGCTGGAAAGGACGCTGCAGGCCCTCGTGGCAGGCGAAACCATCGAAAATATGAAGCCCTATAAACCCTGGGAGGCCAGGGCACCCATCCTGGTGCCGCTGGGGCCAGAACGCGGCAATTCCTTCCTTGTCGCCCTTACCGCAGGCGACTGGATCACCCGCAAGATGAAGGGCGAAGACTTGTTCCTGTCGAAATACCGCAAGCTTCTCAAGGCGGGCCGACCATGACCGATGCACCGAACAGGGCGTAGTCAAATCGCCTGACCCCGCGCCGGCCCAACTGTGTAGACGAGACGTCATTCGACGAGGTGCCAGGATGACCGGGCAGAATTTTCGACGGGAATACCGACCAGCCGCGTAGTATCAGGAACATCGTTCCCCCCGGAGTTGCCATGATCCCCTGTTTCGCCATCGCCACCGCACTTGCCGCGCTTGCCTCCTCGGCCGTCAGCGCCGAAACCTTTTCGGCCGATGTCTGGGCCGACAATTGGTTCGAGATGCGCATCGACGGCGAACTGGTGGCCGAAGACAGCGTGCCGATCACGACGGAACGCTCCTTCAACGCCGAAAGCTTTGTCTTCGAGGCCGACCGCCCCTTCGTGATCGGTCTTGTCGCCAAGGATTTCCGGGAAAACGACACCGGGCTGGAATATATCGGCTCGCGGCGTCAGCAGATGGGCGATGGCGGCGTGATCCTTCAGATCAAGGATGCGTCCGGTCAGGAGGTCGCGGTCAGCGATGATGCCTGGCAATGTCTGGTCACCCATACGGCGCCGCTCGACAAGTCCTGCGAGGATGCCAGTGATCCGGTCGCGGGCGACGACGTCTGCTCCTTTGACATATCCGAGGAGCCCGAGGGCTGGGACACGGAGGATTTCGACGCCTCCGTCTGGCCGCAGGCCAATGTCTATACCGAGACCGAAGTCGACCCGAAGATGGGCTATGACGAGATCGCCTGGTCGGAGGACGCCAAGCTGATCTGGGGCCCCGACCTTGAGCAAAGCAACACGGTGCTTTGCCGCCTGACGGTCGACTGACCGCTCGCCCCGACACGGTCAATTCAAGGACACGTCACGATGAACGCGAAAAAGATTTCCCTGACCCTCGCCACCCTCATGATCGCCGGGGCTGCGCAGGCCCAAAGCGTCGAGGTCTACGCCACCGACACGCTCGACAATATCCAGAACGGTTATTGCATCGACATCTCCGGCGGCCAGGGCGCGCAGGCCGATCCCGCCGACGGGCTGCAGGGCCATACCTGCTACAGCCCCCAGGGCGACATTTTCGTCGATCAGGCCTTCGACAGCGCGCAATTCGCCGATGGCGTCTTCTACATGGTTGATTTCGATGTCTGCATGCAGGCCGCCTCTGACACAGCCGGGGCCGCGCTGGAGCTTGCGGACTGTGATGGATCGGCGGCGCAAAGCTTTGCCTTTGCAGGCGAAGGCACGATCACGCTCGCTTCTGCGCCAGAGCTGTGCCTGACCCTGGGCGATGACACCCGCTTTGGCCGCAGCGAAACCAACCAGATCAAGTCGCTGACCCTGGCCGAATGCGCCACCGATGCGGCGGCCTCTCAGACCTGGGCCTACCGCACCGCCGACTGACGGGCGGAGACACGGACAGAAACGGGGGGCGGCCGGTAACCGCCCCCGGATCGCCGGTCAGTCGACGTCCAGCGTGTCCGGCATCGCGCCCTCTGTCCGGTCGATGGAAAAGGTCACCTCGTCGATCCTGCCGTTGAAATCCATGCCCGTGACCTGCACGGGATCGACCGGCGGCAGGTTCGCCCGCCCGACCGAGAAGCCGGTCAGCGAGACGCGCAGCAACATGCCGGTCAGGGACACCGTTCCGGCAGCGGCCCCGTCAACGAACAGGCTTGCCTGACCGGCAAAATTCCCGGTCCGCTCGAAGACGAACGACAGATCGCAGCGCCCGGCGGGCAAGGGCAGATCGGATTCCAGCCGCGTCACGGAAAGACCTGCGTGATTGTAGACATAGATCAGCCGGTCCCCCCGGATCTCGATCGCGTAACCGCCCGCGTAATTGCCGAAGGACAGCAGCGTGCCTTCCTCTGTCCCCTCGGGACGCGTGACGGCAAAGTCGATCCGGTGCGAGGCATCCTGCGTCAGCGGTGCGGCCTCTGCCGGGATCTGCGAGATCGGCGGATAGAAGGTCACGCAATCACGCCAGCGCGGCGCACCCGGGCGCGGCGGCGGCGCGAACAGCGCGTCACTGTCGTCCAGCGGCATGGCCCCGTATCGCCCGGCCTCGGCCCACCAGCGGTGCTTCATTTCCTGAAGACGCTCGGGCTCCTCTCCGGACAGGTCGCGCAATTCCGAGAAATCCTGATCCAGGTGATATAGCTCCCAGTGCTCGGTGGTGAAATCCTCGCCGGGGGCATGTTTGGTCACCGCCTTCCAGCCCTGATGCCAGACGGATCGGTGCCCGTACATTTCGAAATACTGCGTCTGTTTGCGCGTCGGCGCCTCGGGTTCATCCAGCGAATAGGCAAAGCTGGTGCCATGGATCGGCATCTGCGCCACGCCCTTGATCGTCGTCGGGGCGTCAATCCCGCAGACGTCGAGGATCGTCGGGGTGATGTCGGTGACATGGGCAAACTGGTGGCGCATCCCGCCCGGCGCGGCAATGCCACTGGGCCATGAGATCACCATCGGGTCACGCACCCCGCCGCCGTGGGTGAAGCTCTTGAACAGCTTCAGCGGCGTGTTGGACGCCTGCGCCCAGCCCCAGGGGTAATTGGTGGCGCTGCGCGGTCCGCCGATCTGGTCCATCGCAGCCGCCGCGTCCTCGTAGCCTTCGGGGATCTGGTTGAACCAGCGCAGCACGTTGGTGGTGCCCGGCGGATCGCAATCGACCGAGGCGCCGTTGTCGGAAATCAGCACAATGATCGTATTGTCGCGCTGCCCGGTCCGGTCGAGGAAGTCGTGCACCCGGCCAAAGCTGGCATCGGCATGGTCCAGCAAGGCGGCATAGGCTTCCTGCAGGCGTTCGGCGACCTCCTGCTGGGCGGGGGTCAGGCTGTCCCATGGTTCGACACCGGGGTTGGAGGGCGGAAGCGCGGCATTGTCTGGCACCAGCCCCATGGCCTTCTGGCGGGCAAGGCGCATCGTGCGTTCCGCGTCCCAGCCGCCCGAGAACCGGCCGCGATACTTGTCGAGATAGGATTGCGGCGCCTGGTGCGGGAAATGCCCTGCCCCGTAGCACAGGTAGAGGAACCAGGGCTTGTCGGGCCAGATCGCATGTTTGTCCGACAGGAAGCGGATCGCCTTGTCGGCAAGATCGTCGGACAGGTGATAGCCCTCTTCCGGGCTGGCAGGGGCGGCAACCTGGTGGTTGTCCTCGAAAAGCTCGGGATAGAACTGATCCGTGGAGCCATTCATGAAGCCGTAGAACCTGTCGAAACCCCGCCCGAGGGGCCATTGGTCAAAGGGCCCGGCGGCATTGGCGCGTTCGGTCGGGGCCAGGTGCCATTTGCCGACGGCATAGGTGGCGAAGCCCTGGGCTTGCAGGATCTCGGCCAGGGTCCCGGCGCGGTGATCGATTGCCCCGCGCCCCGATGGCCAGCCCATGTCGGTATTGGCCAGATAGCGCATGCCGACGGAATGGTGGTTGCGCCCGGTCAGCAGGCAGGCCCGCGTCGGCGAACACAGCGTGGTGGTGTGGAAGTTCGAATAGCGCAGCCCGGTTTCGGACAGGCAGTCGAAATTGGGCGTTTCGATGGAAGACCCGAAGCAGCCCAGATCGGAATACCCCACGTCGTCCAGCACCACGTAAAGGACGTTCGGCTGGCCTTCGGGTGCCGACGGGAAGGCGGCAAAGCGGCGCTCGGATTCATGGTGGGTCAGCCCGATGCGCTGTGTCGTGTCGGTCATGGAAGTCTCCGGGGATCAATAGGTCGTCATGCCGCGCAGATAGCGGCTGAGCAGGGTGCGGCCAATGTGACGCCAGGCCCTGTCGGTGGCAAAGCCCAGCAGACCCAGCACCACGATGGCGGCGAACATCCAGTCGACCTGGAAATACAGACGCGAGGTCCAGATGATGTAGCCAAGGCCGGAATCCGCCGCCAGCATCTCGGCCGCGACGATGACCAGGAAGGAAGACGCCAGCGCCAGCCGCATCCCGACATAGATCGCCGGAAGCGCTGCCGGGATCACCACCCGCAGGAAGACCTGATTGGCCGAGGCCCCGAGGCAGCGCGCCGCATTCAGCTTGTCCGCCGAGATCGCGGCGACGCCGCTGGCAGTGTTCACGGTCACGATGAAGGCGGTGGCATAGGCGATCAGCAGGATCTTCGAGACCTCTCCGACGCCGAACCAGACGATGAACAGGGTCACCAGCGCGATGGCGGGAACGAAGCGGAAGAAGTGGACGAAGGGATCCACCACCGCCCGCATCACGCGCGAGGAACCGACCACCAGGCCGACCGGGATCGCCACGGCGCTGCCGATGATCCAGCCGGCAAGGATGCGCATCATCGACACCAGCACAGAGGTGATCAGCGTGCCGTTCAGCAGCAGCGTCCAGCTTGCCGAAAGCACCGCCAGGGGCGAGGGCAGGAAGGTGTCGTCGACCAGCCAGGTCGAGGCGATCTGCCAGAGCACCAGCACGACGGCCACGCTGATGGCGGACAGGGTGAATTCCGATTTCATGCTCAGTCCCATTGGCTTGAGGATTCCCGTTCGATATCCGCCTCGATGGCGCGGACGGCATCGGCAAAGCGCCCGTCCAGATCGTCGCGCGGATAAGGCAGGTCGATGTCGTAACTGCGGGTGATATTGGCGCGTGGGCCACGGCTCATGACAGCGACACGCTGACCAAGGATCACCGCTTCGCGGATGTCGTGGGTGACATAGACCATGGTGCGCCCGGTGGCCTGCCAGATCGCGATCAGCTCCTTCTGAAGCACGCGGCGGGTCAGCGCATCGAGCGCGGCAAAGGGTTCGTCGAACAGCACCAGGTCGGGTTCGGCGGCGAGGGTGCGGGCGATCTGCACGCGTTGCTTCATGCCGCCCGACAGTTCGTGGGGAAACTTGGTTTCATGCCCCTTCAGCCCGACCAGGGCGATGTATTGCGCGGCGATCTCGCGGCATTGGGCGCGGGTCTTGCCGGCGACCGAGGGGCCGAAGCCCACGTTCTGCGCGACGGTCAGCCATTCGAAAAGCGGCTCGTCGATGGATTGAAAGACCATGCCGCGCTGGCGGCTGGGGCCTTTCACCGGTGCGCCATGGGTGCTTACCTGCCCTTCCGTCTGGGTCTCTGTGCCCGCGACGATCTTGAGCAGGGTGGATTTGCCCGATCCGCTGGGACCGACCAGGACAAAGAATTCCCCGTCCCGGATGTCCAGGGACAGATCGGCCAGGATCAGGTCGCTTCCCTCGGACTGGCCGGGATAGGCCATGCCGACCTTTTGGAAGCTGACGGCAGGAGACGGCGCCGCAGCGCCGCCGTTCAGGGTATCAGGTGCCAGAGCCATCAAATCACTGGCCCAGGTCGACGGCAGAGGGCATGGCCTCGGTCAGGAATTGCGGCGCGACGACCGTGTCGAAGGAGACATCGGCCCCCATGCTTTGCGCCACGAAATCGGAAATCGCGGTAAAGCCGGTCCGCTCATAATCCGTCAGGGCAAGCTGGAAGGTGTTGAAATCCAGAAGCTTGCGTACCGCATCCGCGGGGGCGCGGGTATTGCCGGCGATGATCGTGGCCGCCTCGTCAGGATGATCGGCGATAAAGGTGCTGGCCTTGGCAAGCGCCTTCAGCACGGACACCAGCGCCTCGGGGTGCTCTTCCACGAAACTGGCGGAGGACGAGACATAGGCGCTGCTGCTGAGCTGGGCCGCGCTGTCATCGGTCAGGACGTAATGATCGCCGTCCTCGATCGACTTCTCGGTCCCGTCGGCCCAGACGAAGGCCCCGTCGATGCGGCCGGTCTTGATCGAGGCGACGATCTCTACCAGGCTGGAGAAACCGACAAGTTCAACGCTGTCCGGGTCGACGCCGTTGTTTTCCAGGTACTTGATCGACACCAGATGCTGCGCTGTCCCGCTGGCGATGCCAAGCTTGCCACCGACCAGATCGGCGGGTTCCTTAATCTCGTTCGCGACAACAAACTTGTGCCAGCCCGGCAGCGACCGGAAGATCCCCGCCAGCACCACAAGCTGACCGCCGCGCGCCCGCGACACCGTGGGAAAGTCGAGACCTACGGCCATGTCGGCCCGGCCCACGATCAGGGAATCGATGGCCTCGACCCCGGTGGCAAAGGTGGTCACCGTGGCATCGATGCCTTCTTCCTCGAAATAGCCCTGGTCCCGGGCGACCCAGATCTGCGAGCCGGTGGTATAGGGATCGACGCCGAAGCGGACTTCGGTCATGTCCGCCGCCTGCGCCAAGCCGGCACCGGCAAGGCAGAACGACAGCGCCGCGCCGGCCAGCCGGCCGAGGAAAGTTTCAGTTTTCATTGGTTTTATCCTTGTCCTGTTGGGGTTCTGGTTTCTTGGTCTTGTTTCGGTTCGCCGTGATGTCCTGGAAATCGAGCGGCGAGAGGTCGAACAGATTTCGCGAGGCGATCAGGTCCGGGGACTGCCAGGCATCCGAGAACAGCGCGACCTTGCCATCGCCGCCCCGGATGGTGGCAAAGCCGCGCAGCAGGGGCCGGCCGGGCGTCAGCGACAGCAGGCTGGCGATCTCGGGTCCGGCCGCTTCGGCGGAATTGATCGTTTCCAGCGTGGCGCCACGCGTCTGGATATACCCGGTGACCGAGGCCAGCACATTGAAGGTCCCCTGCCTCGGCACGGCCTCAAGCGGGATCTCGGGAACGAGATAGTGATCGATCACCACGCAGGGCTGACCATTGGCCGTGAACAGCCAGCGGACCCGCCCAACCGGGTCATCGGAGGTGATTTCCAGGCGCGTCTTCAGCGACGTTTCGGGCACGACCCGGTCGCGGAACACCTCTTTCAGGCCGGGGCTGCGCCCGGAGGACTGGATCATGCGCCAGAAGCCGAAACTGACGCCGGGGGAATTGAAGATCGGCGGGTCGTTGACGAAGGTCCCGACCCCGTGCCGCCGCTGAATCACCGATTTCGCGATCAGGTCGGAATAGGCTTCGCGCATGGAATTGCGGCTGAACCCGAGAATCCGGCTCATTTCCACTTCGGCAGGAAGCTTGTCTCCGGCGGTCAGGCCCTGGTCCGCAATATAGTTCAGGATGCGGTCTGCAACGGTCTCGCTCACCGGTTACTCCCCAAGAGGTAGGACGTCCTACCTCTTGTTGCATCGGTTCTCGGATTCGGCCAAGCTCGCATTATCGCCAGACGTGGATTTTCTTCCCGGAGACCCGGAAAATGAGCTGTTGCAGTCCAGGAAATAAGCAGATGCCGGATGGGACAGGGCGCCCACGGCCCATGGATCTTCCCGAAGGCCCTCTGGATCACGCCGGAATGCAGCGCATTCCGTCCGGGCGCTGGCAGGTGGGCGAAGAGGGTCCGACCGCCATTCCAGGAGACAGCGAAGGCCCCCGGCGTGAAGTGACGCTTGGCGCCTTCCTGATCGATGAAGCGGCGGTGACCAATGCGGACTTCGCCGATTTCGTGGCAGAAACCGGATATGTGACGCAAGCCGAGACCCTGCGCTGGTCCTTCGTCTTCATGGCGCAGATGCACCCGGCGGCGGCCATCGCGCAGGAGGCCGATGCCATGGCCCCGGAGTGGTGGGTTGCGGTGCGCGATGCCTGCTGGCGGCGTCCGGACGGGCCCGGCACCGACTGGCGCCAGCGCCCCGATCACCCGGTGGTGCATGTCTCGGCCCCCGACGCAGAGGCCTTTGCCCGTCACCGGGGCAAGCGGTTACCGGGCGAACTGGAATGGGAAGTGGCCGCGCGGGGCGGGCTGGACGGCAAGCTTTACGGCTGGGGCAACGCGTTGACCCCCGAGGGGCGGCACATGTGCAATATCTGGCAGGGCCGCTTTCCGGTCGAGAACCGGGGCGAGGACGGCTGGCTGTCCACCGCCCCCGCAAGAAGCTTTCCGCCGAACGGCTACGGCCTGTTCAACATGCTGGGCAATGTCTGGGAATGGACGCGGTCCCCCTGGGTCGAGGGTGCCGAGGACGCAAGGGTGATTCGCGGCGGATCCTACCTGTGTCACGCAAGCTACTGCCACCGCTACCGGGTGTCGGCGCGGACCTGGAACCATCCGCTGGCGACCTCCAGCCACCTCGGGTTCCGCTGCGTGGCGGATATGCCCGGACAAGCCCCCTGCCCGTGATCTGCCGTGCCTCGCGCGGGGGGCCCAGCCGTCAGCCCGCGATCTCCTTCAGCTTGACCACAAGGGTCGCGGGCAGCGTGACGCCGGTCTCCGCCAGACGCCTGCGCGCCTCGATGCGGCGCGATCCGGGCAGGCGGGCGCCGGGTTGGGCATCTATCGCAGTGACCAGCCCTTCGACGCTGTCCATCCAGTCCGGGCCGGCGATGCGCGCGGGATCGAGCACGATGTAGCTTTGCGACAGGCGCGGCGCCGGGGCGTCCGCCTTTGCCAGCGGCGGCGCCTGAAGCGAGGTCTGGCTGCCGGCAAGGAAGGCCGTCAGCGCCTCGACCATCAGCGCGATGCCAAAGCCCTTGTAGCCCCCCGCAGGCAACATCGCCCCGGCCAGCGCGGCCTTTGCGTCCAGCGTCGGGGCGCCTTCGCTGTCGACGGCCCAACCGGGTTCAAGCGCCTCACCGGCGGCGGCGCGTTCCACGATCTCGCTTTTCGCGATGACCGAGGACGCCTGGTCGATGACGATGGGCGGTTGCCCGGCGCGCGGAATGGCGCAGGTGATCGGGTTGGTGCCAAGAACGGGACGGTTGCCGCCAAGCGGGGCGATGGCGGCAGGCACATTGGCGCAACCGATGGCCAGGTAGCCGGCCTCGGCGAACCGCTCCGTATGCCAGCCCATGACATCGGCGGCAAAGCAATCGGTCACCACCAGGGTCGCGATGCCGCAGGCGCGCACCGCACTCAGCGTATCCTCGAAAGCAGCCTGAAAGGCGGGCTGGGGAAAACCGCCACGGGCATCGGCCAGCACCATGGCAGGCGCCGGACGTGTCACCACCGGCACCGCCGCCCCGGCCACCCGGCCAGAGGCGACATGCCCGCAGACACCGGGAACCCGCGCCAGCCCGTGCGAGGCGATGCCGTCCAGTTCCGCCTCTGTAAAGATCCGCGCCATCAGCGCGGCGACCTCATCCCTGCAGCCTGCCATGGCAAAGGCCGCACGGGCCAGTTCAAGCGCCTCGGGCGCTGTCAGGGTAATCCTGTCCTGCGTGTTCATCTGTCGTCTCCCTGCGCGCGCCGGCGCTGAACCTGTGGAATGAGAATGCCCCGATGGCCAGGCTCGGGGCGCGGCCCGCGGCCAGTTCCGCCACGATCTGTCCGATGGCCGGGCCGGGGCCGAAACCGCCGCCGGAAAACCCCGTGGCAA
Source organism: Pseudooceanicola algae (assembly GCF_003590145.2). Taxonomy (NCBI): domain Bacteria; kingdom Pseudomonadati; phylum Pseudomonadota; class Alphaproteobacteria; order Rhodobacterales; family Paracoccaceae; genus Pseudooceanicola; species Pseudooceanicola algae. The sequence continues at coordinate 2,266,699 of NZ_CP060436.1, forward strand.
GGATCAGGCCCGGATGGCTGGCAACCGGCCCGATGACCGGCAGCGCATCGGGCGTGCCTTCGATATAGCCCGACCAGCTGTCGGTGATCTGGACGCCACGCAGCGCCGGCATCGCCGCGTCCAGCCGGGCACGGGCATAATCCAGCATCCGGGGCATCGCCGGACCGCCCAGCACACGGGCTTCGGCGCGGCGCGTGGAACGCTCCTCGGCCAGGGCGCGGAAGAAATCGACCGGATTGCCGCTGATCGAGATCAGATCGTGGTTCTTTCGAAGCGTCGGCAGGAAATCCAGGAAATAGCGCAGATGATCGGGCGACACTTCGGTCCGGTTCAGGCTGCGGCGGGCGATGGTATAGCCGCCGTCCAGCCGCTTGCGAAAGCTGACGTCCCTGGCGGAAACGCACAGGTCCGGGCCATCAACGGGCGCGGTGCGCGCGACGCTGCCGCGCAGGCGTAATTGCGGCAGGCGCAGGCCCAGCCCCCGCAGGAAGGGCGACGACCATGCCCCGGCGGCCAGGATCACCGCACGGCACCGCAGGCGGCCCTTGGCGGTCTGCACCGCCGTGATCGCGCCGCCCGTCGTTTCAACTTCTCGCACCGCGCAATCGGTATAGATCCGCGCGCCCTGTTTGCGGGCGCCAAGGGCGATGGCGGGCGCGGCCATGAAGGGTTCTGCGCAGCCGTCTGTCGGCGTGTAGATCCCCCCGACGAAGGGACGTTCGCAGCCCGGCAGCAAACGCTTCACGCCCGCGCGGTCAAGGATCACGCTGCCGGTGCCTGCCGGGTCGCCGACCTCACGTTTCCAGCGGGCGTGAGCGGCAAGCTGTTTGTGGCTGTCACAGGGATACAGCGCGCCGTTCTGGCGGTATCCCGTGGCCTCTCCGGTCCGGGCCTCAAGGCCCTGCCAAAGGGTTTCGGCCATGACGGACAGGTCGATTTCCGCAGCGGCGCGGCCCATCTTGCGCACCCAGCCCCAGTTGCGGCCCGATTGTTCGCAGGCGATCTGGGCCTTCTCGAACAGACAGACGGGGATGCCCTGCTCTGCCAGCCAGAGGGCGGCAGAGGTGCCGACGATACCGCCGCCGATGATGACGACCTCGGTCTCTTCCGGCAGATCGGTGTCCGAGGCGACGCGGATCAGGTCCTGGAGCATCGCGCCTCTCCCGCTGGCGCGGCGCCATCGGTTTGGGCATCTGCGGGGCTGAAGGTCTCGTCGATGACATGGACGGCCCGGTCGGGAATGACCACGGCCAGGTCTTCGCCGGCGCGAAAACCCGCGACCCGCATGGCCGGCTGCTTGATCCGCAACTCGGTTCCGCCAAGGGTGCAGATCATCACCGCCATGTCGCCGTAGTCGAACTTTTCCACCATCCGCGCCCGCAGGGCTCCGGCGGGGACCTCCTGCCCCGCGCCGACGACCTCGATGTTCTCGGGCCGCACCAGCGCTTCGTAATGGCCCGGCGCAAGGCCGGGAGTGACGGCGGGACGACGGGTGCCGATATCGTCGATATCGACCGTCCCATCGGCGGCAAGGCGGCAGGGCATGATGTTGCTGTCGCCGATGAATTCAGCCACGAAGCGGGTCTTTGGCCGGGCATAGATTTCAGCCGGTACGCCCACCTGTTCGATCCGTCCGCCGGAAAAGACCACGATGCGGTCGGACATCACCATCGCTTCGGACTGGTCATGGGTGACGAAGATCATCGTCGCGCCGGTATCTGCGTGAATGCGTTTCAGTTCGATCTGCATCTGTTCGCGCAGGTTCTTGTCGAGCGCCCCGAAAGGTTCGTCGAGCAGAACCAGTTCGGGTTCAAAGACCAGCGCCCGGGCCAGGGCGACGCGCTGCTGCTGCCCGCCCGAAAGCTCTGACGGGAAGCGATCGAAGTAGCCGCCAAGCCCAACCATCTTCAGCGCGGCCTCGGCACGGGCGCGGGTGTCGCTGCGGCTGACGCGGCGCATCTTCAGCGGATAGCCGACGTTGCGCCCGACGCTCATATGCGGGAACAGCGCGTAGTTCTGGAACACCATGCCCACGTTGCGCTTGTAGGGCGGCACATCCCCGACAGAGCGGCCGTTCAGGATGACCTCGCCCTGCGTCGGGGTTTCGAACCCGCCGACGATCATCAGCGTCGTGGTCTTGCCGGACCCTGACGGGCCGAGCAGGGACACGAATTCCCCCTTCCTGATTTCAAGGTCATCGACGGTCAGGACGGTGGTGCGGCCGTCGTAGGATTTCGTGAGGTCACGCAGGTAAAGCGAAATGTCGGTCATCAGGCAGGCACCTTTTCTGTCCGGGAAGCAGGGGCAGCGCCGCGCTTGCGGCGGCGTCCCGAAGGGCTGAGCGCAAAGCGCAGAAGCGCCGCGATCAGGACGAAGAGCACCAGCAGGAACACCAGCGCCCCGGAGGCGGCGGCGATCACCGGGTCCATGTCCATCATGAAGCTGTTGAACAATTGGCGCGGCAGGGTCGCCTTGTCCCGTCCCGAGATGAAGACGGAAATCACCGCTTCGTCGAAGGAATGGATGAAGGCATAGAACCCCGCCACCATGATCGACGGGCCAAGCGCCGGAACCGTCACGTTCAGGAAGGTCGCGCGCGGATCCGCCCCCAGCGACAGGGAGGCCCGTTCAAGGTTGCGATCCAGCGAGGCGATGCCCGCGGTCAGCACCATCACGGCGGCGGGCAGGTTGATGCAGGCATGGGCGATGATGACGCTGCCATAACTCTGGAACATGCCGATTTCGACGAAGTAGATGTAGTAGCCGATGGCCAGCACGATATGCGGCACCAGCAGCGGCGCGATCATCAGCAACCGGAACATGGCCTTGCCCGCAAAGCTCCACCGCGTCAGCGCGAAGGAGGCTGGCAAGGCCAGCGCCAGCGTCAGCACCACGTTGCAGGCCGCGATGAACAGGCTGTTGAACAGCGGCCCGGTCCAGGCGGGGTCGGTGAAGAATTCCCGGTAGTAATCCAGCGAATAGGCCGGCGGCGGGAAAGACAGCGACACCGAGGCGCTGAAGGACATCGGAATGACGATCAGCACCGGCCAGATCAGAATATTGGCCACCACGAAGGCGATGACGGCAAAGACGCGGGTTTCCCTGACTTTCATTTCGCGCTCCACAGCCGGTCGAGAGAGGTGAAGGAGCCGTAGATCAGGAACAGCACCCCGGTGAAGGAAGTCAGGATCACGCTTGACGCAGCCGCCGTCCCGAAGCTGAGCATCTGTTCCATCTGCTTGCCGATCAGACCCGAGATCATCAGGTCACGCGGACTGCCGAGGATCGCGGGCGTCACGTAATAGCCCATGCAGGTGATGAAGATCAGCACCCCGCCATTGGCCAGCCCCGGCAGCGACAGCGGCAGGTGCACGTTCAGAAGCGAGCGCAGGTTGTTCGCGCCAAGGCTGGCGGAGGCCAGCATCAGCCGCGGGTCGATCCGGCGCATCGTGGCATAAAGGACCAGCACCATCAGCGGCGTCAGAAGCTGGGTCATCGCGATGACGGAGGCCATGGTGGTGTACAGCAACCTCGGCGGCGGGTTCCATCCCATCAGCGCAAGGATGCTCTGGGCCGGGCCGCCATTGCCCAGGATCACCAGCCAGGCGAAGGTCCGCACCAGGAAGCTGACGAGGAAGGAGCTCATCACCACCATCGCCAGGGCACGGGCATAGGCAGAGGGGCTGTTGGCAATGATGAAGGCCACCGGATAGGCCATGAAGGCGCTGACCACGGTGACCACGCCGGCCATCAGCACGGTGCGCAGCAGCGTTTCCACCATGTAGCCGCTCTGAAAGAAGCGGGCGTAATTGGCCAGCCCCGGCTTGGGGTCCATGAAGCTCAGCCAGAGCACATAGACCATCGGGGCAAGAAAGAAGACCGCAAGGAAGGCCGTGGGAACCAGAACCGACAGGCGGCGGATGAGGGGAACGGAAGTCATTGTGTGACCCTCGAATATTTCCGGGTGGGGCGGCGGCCCGTCTGGCCGCCGCGCAGATTTCAGCTCAACTCAGCTCAGCAACCAATCCGCGAAACGGGAATTCATCTCGTCCAGCTGATCGGCGATGCCGGGCGCGCTGAGCCAGACCACGAGGTCCTTGTACTGCGGTGCCGTGGGCAGACGGTGCAAGACATCCGGCGAGATGTAATCGAGCGCTGCGGGATTCACCGGGCCGGTGCCTGCATTGACGGCGAAGGGGCCCACGCGTTCGGCCTTTACGGCGGATTTGACGAATTCCCAGGCAAGCGCTTCACGGGGCGTGCCTTCGGCCACGACCCAGAAGGCCGTATCCACAAGGCATTCGTTCCACACGATGGTTGCCTCTGCGCCGTCGTCGATGGCGCTTTGGGCATAGGCGGGCCACATGCCGATCATCTCGACTTCCTGGTCGCGGATCATCTGGGTGGATTGCGGGCCTTGCGTCCACCAGTTGACGACCGAGGGCTTGATCTTGTCCAGCGAGGCAAAGGCCCGGTCCAGGTCGTAGGGGAACAGCTCGTCCTTGGGGACCCCATCGGCCATCAGGGCAAAGGCCAGCACCCGCGCGGGGTAGTTCTGCAGCGACCGGTCGCCGGGGAAGGTCTCGGTATCCCAGAACTCGGCCCAGCTTTGCGGACCCGCCTCGCCGAAGGTGTCGTTGCGATAGACGATGTTGTTGCCGAAGGCATGGCTGGCCACGCCGCCGTTGATTACACCGCCCTCAAAGACCTCACCTTCCTTGATGTTGTCTTCGGCCATGGCGATCAGCCCGGCCTGCGCGGCCTGGGCCAGCTGCGCCACGCCAAGGGTGGTCACGTCGAATTCATAGGCGCCGGACCGTTTCTGCGCTGCCAGCTTGGCCATGGACACCGGCGACACGGTGCGGATTTCCACCCCGGTATCGGCAGTGAAGGGGTCAAACAGGTACTTGCGCGCGTTCTCTTCCCAGGAACCGCCCCAGGTGTTGACGTAAAGTACGTCCTCTGCCGCCTTGGCGTCACGGATATAGGGCGCGCCCAGAACGAATGCGCCACTTGCGGCGCCGGTCTGAAGCAGGCGGCGCCGGGTCATTGGAAGTCGGGTCTTTCCGGTCATTCTTTCATCTCCTGTTGGTAAGGATCGGCCCCGGCATTCTGATGTCCCGGTGACCGTGGTTTGTTGTCCGTCCGTCAATCCACCTTGCAGCCTGTCAATCAGCTGTCCGGCAACCTGTCTCCGGACCTTGCGGCCCTGTGGCCTGTCGGGCCCGCGATCAGCCGAAGTTCGCCTCGTAGACGCGCATCCAGTTGGCCCCGCAAAGCTTGTCGACGTCTTCGGGGGTAAAGCCGCGTCGTGCCAGCGCCGCGGGAAGGCCGGACATCTGCGAGACGTCCTCCATCCATTGCTGGGCCGGGGCGCCATAGGCATTGGTCGTCTTGGCCGCACCGAACTGCGCGCTGCGGGTCCAGCGGCCGACACGCATCCAGTCCAGCTCGGGCCTGGCGACGTAGTGCCCGGCGTCGGTGCCGATACCCACATGATCGATGCCCATAAGATCGACGGTACGGGCGACCATCTCGGCCCAACCGTCGATGCTGGCGGTGGCGTAATCCGGCGTGATGTTGTGATAGACCGCAAGGCCCAGGATCGAATTGGTTTCCACCAGCGCCTTCAGCACCGCGTCGCTCTTGTTGCGATGGTGGGGCATCAGGCTGGCGGGGTTGGCATGGGTCACGGCGACCGGCTTGGACGAGGCCTCGATGGCCATCAGCGTGGTCTTTTCACCGACATGGGAACAATCGGCCATGATGCCGTGGGTGTTCATCTCGCCGATCAGCTCCCTGCCGTAGCGGGTCAGCCCGCTGTCGGAGGGTTCATAGCAACTGCCGCCGACGTCGTTCTGGATGTTGTAGGTCAGCTGCGCCACCCGGACCCCAAGCTGCGCGAAGAGTTCCGGGTACCGAATGCGGCCTTCGAACATGCCCGAGTTCTGGAACCCCATCAGCACGCCGACCTTGCCGTCGGCTTCGGCCTTGCGGATATCGGCGACCGAGCGGACGATCATCATGACGTCGGAATTCTCGCGTTCCTTGTCCAGCCACGCGGCGATGGAATCCATGCTGTCGATGGCCCCACCCCAGAATTCCAGCGTGTTGGTCACGCAGGTAAAGCCGCCATCGCGCAGCTTCAGCAGGATATCGCGGCGGAAGTCGCCGCATTGCAGGCCGTCGATCAGCATTCGCTGTCTCCCTCGTCCTGCATTCCGGCTTCGACCAGTTTCTCTCTTTCCAGCATCGTCACGTCCATTTCCTCGAATTCTTCTTCGTCCGCCGAGACCAGCGAACCGTCTTCCATCATCATCACCGACCCGGTGTGCATCCGCGACAGGCGGGTATCGGGGGCCTGTGCCTCGTTCGACAGGTGGAACAGGTGCCACCACAGGTCCGGGTCCACCGCGATCCGCTCTTCGGCGATGCGCATCAGCTCGCGGGGTTCGGCCCCGGCCAGCGACAGACGCGCCACGGCGCTGTCCGTCCCGGTCACCTCGACCACCGCGCCAAGCCCGTGCTTCTGCACGATGGCGCTGACAACCTTCAGTTCCTCGGGGTGTGTCACGGATTGGATCGCCACAGTGGCATCGCCCCGGATCCGGGCGAGATCCGTCAGCAGGTCAGAGACCTCTTCCGCCACCAGCCAGGCGTGCTTGCCCGCCGCATCCAGAACCAGCCCCCCGGTCCTGCCGTCCGCCGCGCCCTGCCCGTCGCCTATATGGCTGAGGCGTCCGCAGCCTGCCATCAGCAGATCCAGCGTGGCCTCGAGCCCGGCAAAGCCCGACAGCCCGAGCGAGGCCGAAAACATGCCTGCGTCGGCCACCGGCCAGCGGCGTCCAGGGTCCATGCCCTTGAACTGCAACAGCCGTTCGATCACCATCCGGCTTTCGCGCAGGGTGACCCGGAACTCCCCGGATGCGGTGCTCATGCCAGGCTCTCCTCTTGCTTGATGCTTTCGCTGCGGGGCGGTGCGGACCAGTCGGCGCAGGCGGTGCCGGCCATGACCTCTTCCGGCAGGGGCGCGCCCTGAAACAGGATCCCGCGGATCACCCGGTCGAGCGAATCCACGGTCTTGTCCAGCCCGTGCAGCCCGCTGTTGAGGCACTTGGTGATATGCGCGGGGACAAAATCCGCCGCCATGATGTTGGCATGGGGTGAATGGTAGGTCATCCCGGCCAGGGATTGCACGCGGGTCGTGATCTGGCGCAAATCGGGGTGGGCAACGAGGAAACGCGCGATGCTTGTGTCGGCAGGCACCCCTGCCAGCGCCGCATCCAGGGTCAGCACCAGCCGCGGCAGATCCAGACCAAGCCCGTGCTTGGCATCGATATCCTTGCGCGGGCCGCGCCGGGGCTCTTCTGCATTGCGCGACTTGTACCAGATGAAGTGATTGGCCTCGGTCGATTGCAGGTCGATCTGCCAGCACCAGCCGTATTCGGTGCCCAGCACCTTGCGCAGCTGGCCCACCGTCATCTCCGGCGTGCCGGTGACCTCTTCGTCGACCACCAGGGATTGCACCTGTGCCTGGGCATATTCCGGCACCAGGTCGATCAGCGCCGACAGACAGCTTTCGACCGCGTGATCGCTGTAGCGCCCCTCGAGCGCGGCCGAGAACGCTGCAAGCGGCGCCGCGCCGGCAGCATGCAGCCGTGACTTCAGCACCCGCACCTCGGCCGCGATGGCCTGGAGTTCCTGCGCGACATCGCCGCTTTTCGGGTAGCGGCCATATTCGGTCATGTCCTCGGCCCGGAAGGTCGCCAGCCGGTCCAGCCCGTCGGCCAGCCGGTCCAGCAGCGCCGGTTCGGCGGCCACGTCCAGCATCTTGGCCCGCGCGATGCTTTTCTCGCGGATCCAGATCCAGCGGTTCACCAGTTTCGGGCGGTTGTTGACGAAATACATCAGCCCCAGCGCCGAGCCATTGCCGACGCCAAGGTAGCGCCGCAAACCGGGTGCCAGTGTCACCGCCTGATCGCCACCGTCCAGCTGCGCGAAATGATCGACCAGATCGGCGGCAAAGACCCGCATCATGTAGGCCGACAGCATCTGCGCGGACAGCGCCCATCTCAGCGGATGGTCCTTTTCCAGCGTGACGAAGCTGCGCGTGCCGAAGGTGCCGTTCCCGTCCAGCCCGGTGTTCCGCATCGTGTAGCCGGCTTTCCACAACATCTCCGGCTCCGGCTGCTGCCCTTTGGCCAGCGCTTCGACGCAACGGTCAAAAACCCGGCCGGATCTGTTGGCGCGAAACCATGTCAGCGTCAGCGGCGTGGCGCGGCCCCGGTATAGCTTTGGCAATTCGCGGCGGGTGGCGGCGAAATCGGCATCACTCAGCCTGCCTTCGACCATGGCGCCCATCATGTCCCAGGCGGTGCCGATGATCCGGCCCGTGCGCCCCTCTTTCGAAGGACGGAAGGAATAGATCGGGAAGGAAAAGACATACCCCCGCGCCTCGACCTCGTAGAGCGCCTCGCCCAACCCGTCGCGCGCGATGCTGAAACGCTTGCAGCGAAAGCTCCAGCGTTCGCGGATCATCTGGGCGATCAACGCCCGCGAGGCGCTGATGCGGGAGGGCTGAAAAGCCGCCAGGCGCTCTGGCTGCATCACGATGCCGGGGTTGCGGAAACTCGAATACTCGAAGCCGTCCAACGGCCCGGCCTTGTCGAGTCCGGGCGTTCCAAGGTCATGGGTCTCGAAATTCGCGTTCATAATCTCACTGCCGTCTTGTATTCTAATTGAATATCATATGTTCTATTTAAAGCATGATCGCAGAAGCATCATTCTGTCAATCAAAACTGGGCAGCCCGGTGGGTTTGACGGTAAAATGGCCCTCGCCAGGGCCGAAAGGGAGAGGAAAAGCATGACCGACGAGGGGCAGACAGACAGCCAGGGAAAAGGCGTGCGCAGCCTTTCCAGCGCGATCAAGGTATTGAAAATGCTTGATCTTGTGGCCAACAATCCGGAGCCGTCCCGGTTCACGGATCTGCAGAAACAATCGGGCCTGTTGCGCAGCACAGTCTTTCAGCAGCTGCGCACGCTGGTCGAGGCGGGGTACCTCGATCTGCGCGACGACGGGCGATATCAGCTATCGCTGCGCTGCGTTGCGCTCTCCGCGATGGCCATGCGGCAGATGGATCTGACCGACCGGATCGAACCGCTTCTGGACCGTCTGGCCCGGCGCACGCATCTGACGGCCTCGTTGACCATGATCCGGTCCGGGCGCCCCACCATCGTCCAGCGGGTCGAAGCCGAAAGCCTGATCGTCGCCCGCCAGACGCTTGGCGCGGACATGTCGCTGCTGCTGTCGGCTTCGGGGCGGGTGCATATTTCGTTCCAGGACCCCAAGGCGTTGGAAGCGATAGCCGAAGGACCGGGGCTGGATCCGGCGCTTGTCGCCGAGATCCGCGAAAGAAAGATTGCCTATACCCCCTCCGGCCTGGGGGTCACGGCCTCTGCCACGCCGGTCTTCGACGGCGGCGGGCGTTGCTTTGCCGCACTGTCCATCGTGGGCGTCGAAGAGGTGGATATCCGCGCCCATGATGCGGATCTGCTGGAATTCGGCGCCGCGATCAATGCCGCGCTGCGGCCGGCCTCGGCGGGGTAAGGCGCGGCCCCCGCCCGATATGCTTGGGCGGGGGCCATTGAAATGGTGGAAAGGCAACCGCCCGCAGGTGGCCGCCGCCCCGATCAGAGAATGGCGCCGATGGTCTTGGATTTTTCCACGGTCTCTTCCCATTCTGTGGCCGGATCCGAGGCCGCGACAATGCCGCCCCCGACATGCAGGAATATCTTGCCGCCCGAAACGCTGGCGGACCGCAGGTTGACGTAAAGGCTGGTGGCGCCCCCAAGGTCACGCGGACCAAGATAGCCGGTGTAGAACCGGCGCGTCGCGCCTTCCTCTTGCAGAATGAACTCCATCGCCGGGGCCTTCGGCATCCCGCAGACAGCCGAGGTGGGGTGCAACTGCCCCAACAACCGACCCAGCGCCGCCCCGTCCCCGGATGGCGCGCGGAAATCCGACCGCAGATGGCAAAGGTTGGCGGCCCTCACGGTATAGGGCGCGGTCTCTTCCACATCGCTGAAGCCTTCGGCGGCAAAGGCGTCACGGATGAAATCGGCCACATGCGCCTGTTCATCGATGATCTTCTGCGGCCAGGTCAGGCTGTCGATATCGGTCTCTGGATCAGGCCACTGGGTACCGGCCAGCGCCATGGTGCGCAGCCCTTCGGCGTCACGGGCAAGCAGGACCTCGGGCGTTGCGGTCAGCCAGGTGCCCGTTTCCTGCGATGAAACAAGACAGACGAAGGCGTGCGGGTGCAATTGGGCCAGGTGTTCGGTCAGGTCCAGCAGGTCACGACCGGCGGGCAGGTCACGCGGGTCGATCCGCGACAGCACGATCTTGTCACAGCCCCCCTCGCCGATCTTTTCGACCGCGCGGGCGACACGCGCCATATAGCTTTCCCGTTCCGTCGGCGCCGGGTTTTCGCCCTGCGGCACCTCAAGCCGGTCGATGGCCGGGCCTTGCGGATCGGTCAGCATGGCCTGTTCATCGGTCTGCGGCCTTGGGCCCAATGCATTCCCGTCCCGATAGCGCGCTCCGCCTGCGGAAACCAGCACATCGGCGGCAAAGGTCCAGGCCAGGTTGCCATCCTCGCAAGAGAAGGGTGCCATGACGAACCCCGGCGCTGCGGGCCCGCCGAAAACGGGGGCAAGTTGCGGCGCGCTGGTAGAGATCAGGGCCGTGAAATCCGCGCCGAAGGGGTCCCGCCAGATCGCGAAGGGCAGCCCGTTCGCATTGGCCCGCTTGCAGGCGGCACGCTGCATGTCATTGATCAACAATGGAAACCTCCTCTTTTACAAGACGGGAAACTGCGCCCGGAACAGGGCAGGCGTCCAGATCGAAGACTATGGAGAGTTATAGCGAGGGACTATATCACCGCCCCCTGGTCTCGGCCCTGATCTCTGCCTCGACCGGCAGACCCAGCTCCTGCGCCGCCTGCAGAAGACAGCGCCGGGCCTCGCGCACTTCGATGTCATCGACGTTGTCGGACCGGCAGTGCAACAGGATCGGCTGTCGCTCTGTCCCCGCCAGTGGCCGCACGCTGAGCGCGGGGTTGGTCACACCGAACGCGGAAAGCTCATCCTGCAGGGCAATGCCGAAGCCTTCGCGCATCAGGTGCGGCGCGGATTCGGCGAACCGGGTCTCGATGGAGATATTCGGCTCGATCCCCGCAGATTCGAAGATCTTTCTGACCAGTTCGCCATGGGGCGTGTTGCGGTGAAAGAAGATCAGCGGCTCTTCGGCGATGTCATGCACGGTCAGTTCGCTTTTGCGCGCCAAAGGATGCTCGCTGGGAACAACGCAGACCATGCCGGCCGAAGAGATCCGGAACGAGGTGATCCCGGGATCGTCGAGCGGAAAGATCGTCACGGTGCAATTGCCCTCGGCCATCCAGAGGTAGTCGCGGTTCTGCTTCATCGACAGGGTGTCCATGCGCAGGTTCATTTCGGGCCGGCGTTTGCGAAAGATCGACAGGCAGCGCGGCCCCAGCGCCTGGCTGACCGAAGGCGAAACCCCGAGGCGGAACATGGTGCCCTTGCCCTGCACCATCTCGTTGACGCGATCGGTGATCTGTTCGAAGGCGGTCATCGACGGCGCAGCCACATCGAAGATCTGTCGCGCCAGGGCAGTAGGGCGCAAACGGGCGCCGGAGCGGTTGAACAATTGCACCGACAACACGTCTTCCAGGCGGCGCACCGTATTGGTCACCGTGGGCTGCGCGATCCCCAATTGCTGGGCGGCACCGCTGATCGATCCCGTCAACATGACCGCCCGAAACACTTCAAGTTGCCGAAATGAAATCACTTTCCGATCCGTCCGCCGTTGGGTTGCGGGAAACTACCTGACTTGACATGGATCCCCCATCGGGGCGACCTGCGTCACCAAGTAAATTCCAGGGTTTCCTCGTGGCAAGGGCCCGGCCCCGCCGGGGCGAACCGCCCTCGGCTGAACTGACGCCCCCCACGAAACAGAACCCCATAGCGTCAGGCTATGCAAGTCTAGCAAGTCATAGCTTTTCACTTCGCCCTGCTTGCGCCAGTGTGGGACTTCCGCCGGGTCATGGAGAGGCCCGGCACTGACAGACTCTGGGAGGAGTTATATGGCTTTCGCAAAATTGACCCGCCGTGCCTGGCTGGCCGGCCTCGCTGGCCTGTCGCTGGTATCGGCCAACCCCTTGATGGCACAGGAAAAGGACGATGTGGTCCTGGGCGCGCTGCGCTTTACCAGCCATGCGGCAGGGTTCGTGGCCTATGAAAAGGGCTATTTCGACGAAGAGAACCTGAACGTGTCCTTCGAATTCTTCCAGGCCGCCCAGCCGATCGCTGTCGCGACCGCAGGCGGGGACGTGGATTTCGGCCTGGCTGGCGTGACCGGCGGCATGATGAACCTTGCCGAAAAGGGCGCTGTTCGGATCGTCGGGGGCGTCCTGCATGAAAAGAAGGGCGTCGATGGCATGATGGTCATGGCCTCGAACAAGGCCTATGAAGCGGGCCTCGACACGGTCCCCGAGATCAAGGGCCATTCGATGGCGATGACCCAGGTCGGGTCCACCTTCCACTACATGACCAGCCGTATCGCGGATACCGAAGGCTTCGACATCTCCGACGTGCGCCTGATGCCGCTGCAAAAGGTCGGCGCCATGGTCGCTGCGCTGCAGTCGGGTCAGGTCGATACGATGATCATGGTCCCCCATATCGCCAAGCCGATGGTCGCTGCCGGCAATGCGAAAGAGCTCGGCTGGCTTTACGACTATGCCGAATACCAGATCTCGACCCTGTTCACGAGCGTCGAGAACATCGAGACGAGGCGCGACATGGTCGAACGCTTCATCCGCGCCTATGCCAAGGGGATCGCCGAATTCAACCGCGTCATGCTGGCTGAAAATCCCGATCCCGAGGAACTGGACGAGATGACCCGCCTGATCGCCAAATACGTGGCGCCGGACAAGCCTTATGACGAGGCCAAGGAATCGATCCAGCAGGGGGCGATGAACCTGAACGAGGATCTCGCGCTCAACCTCAGCGATGTCGCCCTGCAGGTGCAGTGGTTCAAGGATCAGAACCTGGTGACCTCGGATCTGTCGGTCGACCAGCTGGTCGATGACAGCTTCGTCGAAACCTACTGACCCCGCGACGAGGCTGATGACATGGACCTTCGCGTCGAGAACCTTTCGCATTCTTACGATAATCTCGAGGTTCTGAGGGATCTCAACCTGACGATCCCCCATGGCGAGATCGTCTGTATCATCGGCCCGTCCGGCTGCGGCAAATCCACCCTCCTGCGTCTGCTGGGGGGGCTGGAAAAACCCAGCCGGGGACGTATCGTGCAAATGGGCGAGGCGCCTGACGGCTCGCTCAACCCGCTGACCTATGTCTTTCAGGACTTCGCCCTGCTGCCCTGGCGCACGGTCGAGGGGAACATCTCGCTGGTGCTGGAACCGCATGGCCTTTCGGCAGAGGAACGCGAAAGGCGCATTGCCGATGTGCTGGACCGCACCCGGCTGAGCGATTTTCGCAAGGCGGTGCCCAAACAGCTGTCGGGCGGCATGAAGCAACGTGTCGCCATTGCCCGCGCGCTGGCGGTGAACCCGGCCGTCCTGCTGATGGATGAACCGCTGTCCGCGCTCGACAGTCAGACCCGCGAACTGCTGATGGACGACCTGACGGCACTGTGGGAACGCGAACCCTTCACCTCCTGCTACATCACCCACAATCTGAACGAAGCCGTCCGCCTTGGCCACAAGGTGGTCGTCTTGTCGCGCCGCCCCGGCATCATCCGCGATATCGTCGACATCGATATCCCGCTGGCCGAGCGCGACGTGGGCAACGCCAAGCTGGCCGCCCTGCAGGAAACCCTGTGGGAGATGATGCGCGAAGAGGCGCAGACAGCAGACCGGGAACTGGCCTCCGGCTAAGGTCACCGGTCACGCCGGTTCGATACGCCCGGCCTGTCTTCGCATTGATCCAGGGCAGCGCCCCGCACCGCCACCGAACGGGCCTGCCCGACCGGCTTTCGCTTGCCTGCGCCCATCCCTGCCCCTCGTCCCCTTCCGTGAAAGGACCCCCTTCATGAGCGATACTTCCGTCCCGGGCGGCTCCCGATCCGCCCCAGCCTTCGAAAGCACAGACGGCAAGACCGTCCCCTTCCGGGGCGGGGGTTTTTCCCCGAGACCGCGTAAATTCATCGGGCTGGCGGTCTTTGTCGTGCTGATCGCGGTATGGGAGCTTGGGTCGCGCACTGGCGTGATCTCGTCGCTGGTCCTGCCTGCCCCTTCGGAAGCCTTCGGGTCCTTCATGGATCTGGTCCATTCCGGCAACCTCTGGCGCCACCTTTCTGCCTCGCTGCAACGGCTCGTGTTCGGCTTTTCGGCGGGGGTCAGCCTTGGGCTGATCTGCGGGACGGCGGCGGGCCTGTCCTCGGTCGCGCGGGCCATCATCACGCCGCTGGTTTCGGCCATTTTCCCGATCCCCAAGATCGCGCTGCTGCCGCTCTTCATCATCTGGTTCGGGATCGGCGAAGGATCGAAGGTCGCGACAATCCTCTTCGGCAGCTTCTTTCCCATGGTCATCGCCACCTACAGCGCGATCGACAACGTGGACCGCACGTTGATCCGCATGGGGCAAAGCTTCAGCCTCGGCAAGGCGCAGATCATCTGGAAGATCGTGCTGCCCGCCGCCCTGCCCGGCATCCTTTCGGGCACCCGCATCGCGGCCTCGATCTCGATCATCCTGCTGGTCGCGGCGGAAATGATCGGCGCGCAATACGGCATCGGCGCCTATGTGCTGCTGGCCGGGAACCTGATGGCGACCGATCAGCTGATCGCCGGCGTGGCGATCCTGTCGATGCTCGGCCTGACGGTCAGCTGGCTGATCTCGCGCCTCGAGAAACATTTTCTGGGATGGAGAAACTGATGCCCCGTCACGAAACCGATTACGATGTGGTGATTGCCGGCGGTGGGGCCGGTGGTGTCGGTGCCGCCCTGGGTGCGGCCAAGGCGGGCGCACGTGTGGCGCTGGTGGAAAAGTACGGCTTTCTTGGGGGTGCGGCGACCAATGCCCAGGTGCTCGCCTATTGCGGCTTTTACCATCAGGGCGGCGAACCGGTCCGGGCCGTGGCCGGAGCCGGGGAACAGGTGCTGGCGGAATTGCGCGGCATGGGCGTGGCCTGCGAACCCTTCCATTCCCCCACCACCAGCAACTGGATCGTACTGCTGGACCCTGAAAAGCTGAAGGTCGCGCTCGACCGGGTGCTGAGCGCCCATGGTGTCGATGTCTACCTGCATGCGCGCGTCGCGGCGGCCAGCCGGACCGCCCGGGCCCTGGAAAGCGTGACCGTGGCGGGCATGGACGGGCGTTTCCGCCTGATCGCGGAAAGCTTCGTCGATGCCAGCGGCGATGCCAACCTGGCGCTCGTTTCGGGCGTGCCGATGCGCACCGGCGACAGCCAAAGCCGCATTCAGGCCTATACCATGCCCCTGCGCATCGGCGGGCTGGCGCCCGACACACGGATCGACCGCGCCCGGATGCAGCAGGTCATCACCGAATTCAACAGGGTCTCGCCCCACAAGATCAACCGCACCGATGCGGGCATCTTCACCCGCGTTCCGGGCACGACGGATTTCTGGTGGCTTGTGGTCGACCGCGCCATGCCGGACCTGTCCTCGAACAGCTTCACCCGCGCCGAGCAGACAGGGCGCGAGATGTCGTTGCAACTGGTCGATCTTCTGCGCGCCTCGGTGCCCGGTTTCGAAAACGCCTGGCTTGCCCAGACCGGCCCGCAGATCGGCGTGCGCGAAACGCGCCACCCGGCGGCCCGTTATGATGTCACCCGCGATGATGTTGTTCAGGGCCGGTTGCGCGAAGACGGCATTGCCCGGGCCGCCTGGCCGATCGAGCTGCATTCAGAGGCCGGAAAGCCAATCTATGAACATGTCGGCGGCGAAGGGTTCTTTCACGTGCCCTACGATGCCCTGCGTGCGCGGGACCTGGATAATCTCTGGTACGCCGGGCGGGTCATCGGCGCGGACGACCATGCATACGGATCCATCAGGGTGATGGGCACCGCCTTTGCCACGGGCGAGGCCGCCGGCGTTGCCGCCGCGCTTGGGGCACAGGGCCGGGACCCGGTCACGGCGCAGGCGGTGCGACGGGAATTGCTGCGGGGAGGGGCGCTTATCTGATCCCCGCCAGCCCCCACCGACCCAAATCCGGTCGCGGCGGGTCACCACCCCGGCAGACGGAACCAAGCAAGTGAATGCGGGTTGGGTGACTGGAACACGGAGGCCGCGATCT
This sequence comes from Pseudooceanicola algae, assembly GCF_003590145.2. Taxonomy (NCBI): domain Bacteria; kingdom Pseudomonadati; phylum Pseudomonadota; class Alphaproteobacteria; order Rhodobacterales; family Paracoccaceae; genus Pseudooceanicola; species Pseudooceanicola algae. The sequence continues at coordinate 2,283,055 of NZ_CP060436.1, forward strand.
TGTCGGAGATGTTTTTCCAGGATTGGACCGGGTTGGTCAGGACCCTTGTTGTCGGCTGTCTGGCCTATCCTTCGCTTCTTCTGATGCTTCGGCTGTCGGGAAAACGCACGCTGGCCAAGCTCAACGCCTTCGACCTGATCGTGACCGTGGCCCTTGGCTCCACCCTTGCCTCGATCCTGCTGTCTGAAAGCGTCGCCCTGGCAGAGGGGTTGCTGGCGCTTCTGGTGCTGATCAGCCTGCAATGGCTGGTCGCCTGGTCCTCGGTCCGCTCGGCCACCGTGGCAGACCTTGTCCGGTCGGATGCCGCCTTGCTGGTGCGCGAAGGAGAGTTGTGCCGTGGCACGATGATGCGCGAGCGGATCACAGAGACCGAGATCCTTGCCGTCATCCGCCAAAGCCCTGCCAGATCGCTTGAGAATACCAGTGCCGCCATTCTGGAAACGGATGGGTCGTTCAGCGTCATTCCACTGGCAAAAGACGGCACGCCCAGGGCCTACGCGCAGGCCGGCCTCGGGCGGTTCAAAGACGTCTAGACTTGCGGCGCAGCGAACCCCTTGCCGATGATCGGTCCGGTCGGGCGCCCGGTAGGGGAACCGCCAAGCGGCTCCAGCGTGACCTCGTACAGCTGCTGCGCGCTCGGGAACGGCAGATCCTGGAAATTGAGCCGTGCCGCACCGATCCGGTCCAACGTCCCGAGAGAGGTCGGTCCCATCTGTTCCGACGGCAACGTCCAGACCTGCAGGGTCCGGTCGGCCGGGACGTCAATGTCCGCCACAAATCGCACGGTCGCCGTGTCGTTGCCATAATCGTCGATGACGGCCTGCGGCACCCCTGCGTCATCCAGCAGGACGGCCACCACAGTTGGCTGCGGCAGGGGGCGCAAACCGGCCCCGCCGAAGCCGACGGCCAGACCGACCAGCGACGCCGCAACCACCCCGAGGCCCCATTTCCGGGGCGCCGAGGACAGGTTCGCGGGCGGCGGCGGTGCCGTGCCGGACACCAACGGGCGGTCCTGCGCGGGAAGCCGGGCACGCAGGTCTCGGGCGAAACCGTCTGGCAGATCCTGCGGCGTGGCGGATTGGTCCAGCGGCAGAAGATGATCGCGCAGCGCCCCGACGCGGCGGGAAAGCTCGGCGTCCCGCGCCATGACCTCTTCCATCAGGGTGGCCTCGGTCCCGGACAACAGGCCCAGCACATATTCGTCGGACAGCGCGATGATCTCGTCGGATGGATCGGTCATGTCAGACAGTCCTTCAATGCGTGCAGACCCCGACGGATCAGCGATTTTATCGTGCCCAGGGGCACATCCTGGCGGGTGGCGATTTCGGCGTGGCTAAACCCTGCGACATGGGCGAGCAGGATGATGTGCCGGCTTTGTCCATCCAGCCCCTTGAGGCAGTCGCGGATGCGGCTTGGCGCGGCCAGGATCTCCCAGTCTTCGGTGGGCACGATAGCCTGCCGCCGCTCTTGCAGCGTCGCTAGGTCACCCGGAGACAGAAGGCTCAGCCGTTTGCCGTCGCGCAGGATGTTCAGGCAGCGGTTGCGCAAGATCGCATAGATCCAGCCGCGCGCCGACCCGCTGTCGGCGCTGAACTGCCTGGCCTTGCGCCAGATCAGCAACATCGCGTCCTGAAGCGCCTCTTCTGCCAGATCATGCCGCCCGAGGATACGGTGCGCGACCCCCAGAAGCTGCGGGCCTTCGCTGTCCAGGATCGTATCGAGGCCGGCATTCCGCCCTGCCGCGCAGGCGAAAAGGGCGTCGCGCAGCCGCGTGGCCCGGATCGCGGCGCTGTCATTTTCCGTCAAGGTGCGATCCTTTTCTGCGCGCGGCATCCGCGTCACCGCCCACCATCGCATTGAATGTATCGGCCCGGTGGGCAGGCCCGTAAACGCCATGGTTTCTTGCACAATCGGCCCCCTTTCAAAAGAGAAGACACGCAGGCCACCGGCATGGATGCAGAAAAATCTGAAAAACTCTGCATCCGAAATCGCGGCCCCGGTGTCTTCGGTACATGGACGGCGAGAAACGCCGTGCTTTTGCAGACCCTGACAAAGGAACACACCATGCTTCGTATCGCAGCTTTCTCGACCACCGCCCTGACCCTGTCGCTGTCGGCCGCCAGCGCCGCGCCTGCCATCGGCCTGGTGGGTGACAAGACCCTCGTGATGTTTGACACCGAAACGCTGGCCGTGTCCGGCACCATGGAGGTATCCGGCGTCGACAGCCTGCTGGGACTCGACCTGCGCCCTGCCGACAAGACGCTGGTCGGTGTGACCCCCGACATGGCCATCGTCAGCATCGACCCCGCCACGGGGGCGGCGACCGAGATGTCGATGATGGACACTGCCCTGCCCGTCGGGGACATGCCGGTGATCGTCGACTTCAACCCGATGGCCGACAAGCTGCGCTTCATGTCCGGCACGACCAACCACCGGGTCGATGTGGACAGCGGCGCGGTGACCGTGGACGGCAGCCTGGACTGGCAGGAAGGCGACATGCACGTCGGTGAAATGCCCGCCATTGCCGCCGCCGCCTATATCAACAGCCATGGCAAACCCGAAAGCACCGCGATGTTCGACATCGACAGCACCATCGTAGCCGTTATCCAGCAGGTTTCGCCCAATGACGGGACGCTTGGCGCCATCGGCAAGCTCGGCATCAAGGACCCCGCGGACACCTACGCCTTCGATATCCAGACCACCGAAGCGATGGAAAACACCGGCTGGCTGGTGAACGGCATGACCCTTTATTCGGTCGACCTGGAAACCGGTGCGGCAACCGAAGTCGGGGCGATCGAAGGTGTCGATGGCGCGATCCGCGACATCACGATCCTGCCCGCCATGTAAGCTGACCCGCGACTTACCTTTCGGCGCGGCCCGGGCGGGTCGCGCCGACCTGCCGGCAAGCTGACCACCTGCGCAAGGGCGGCATTGCTCGACCGCTCACGAATTTCCCCATTTCGAACAGGAACTGTCATATCGGTGTAACACGCGGCGCTCATATGGACACATGGGGGCGCAAATGAACCGACATCTGATGATTCTGGAAGAAGCACGATCAAACGGACGGGTAAGTGTCGAGACACTGGCCGAGGTCTTCAACCTGTCCACGCATACCATTCGCCGCGACATCAAGACCCTGTGCGAACAGGGCAAGCTACGCCGCTTGCACGGCGGTGCCGAGTTCGTCGAAGACGCGTCCAACCTGCCGTATTCGGTGCGCAACTCGCTGAACATCGCCGCGAAAAAGCAGATCGCCACGCAGGCGGCGCAGCTTATTCCGGACAGGGCCACGCTGTTCTTTTCCATCGGCACCACCCCGGCCCTTGTCGCGACGGCCCTGACCATCCGCACCGGCCTGACCGTCATCACCAACAACCTCAATGTCGCCATGATCCTGTCCGAAGCCCCGGATGTCCGGATCGTTCTGGCCGGAGGGGAGTTGCGCCTTCCGGATCGCGACATTCTTGGCGAACAGGCGCTGGCGCTGTTCGAAGGCTACCGCGCCGATTACGCGATCTTCGGCGTGGGCGGCATCGATGTCGACGGCAGCCTGCTCGACTTTCACGAAGCCGAAGTGCGTGCCCGTCAGGCCATGCACAGAAACGCCCGCAACTCCATCCTGGTCGCGGATGTGACGAAATTCGGCCGCCGCGCCGCCGCGGTCGGCGGCAGCTTGCAGGACGCAGACCACATCGTGACCGACTTGCGTCCCGACGGCAGCTTTGGCCCCCAGATGGACCTGCTGAAAGACCGCCTGATCGTCACCGGAGAGCAGATATGACCTTCTTGGCGCTTGGCGCGATTACCCGCCAATGGGACGGCCAGGGCGGGGTTGTCGATATCAACCTGTCCCTGCCCAAGGGCGCGTTCCTCTCCATTCTCGGCCCCTCGGGCTGCGGAAAGTCCACGCTTCTGCGGCTGATTGCAGGATTGGAGCATCCCCAGTCCGGGCAAATCGTGATCGACGGGCGGGACGTGACCGCCCTGCCCCCGGCAGAGCGCAACCTGTCGATGGTCTTTCAATCCTACGCGCTGTTTCCGCATCTGAGCGTCGCTGAAAACGTGCTGTTCGGCCTCAAGGTCCGCCGCATCGCGCGGGCCGAACGGGACGCGCGGCTGGCCGAGGTGCTGGAGATGACCGGCCTGAAAGGGCTGGAAAAACGCAAGCCGTCGGAACTGTCCGGCGGTCAGCGCCAGCGTGTCGCCCTGGCCCGTGCGGCGGTTGCGCAAAAGCCGCTTTGCCTGATGGACGAGCCGCTGTCGAACCTTGACGCCAAGCTGCGCAATTCCGTGCGCCGCGACATTCGCGCCCTGTCCCGCAAGCTGGGTCTGACCGTGGTTTATGTCACCCATGATCAGGGCGAGGCGATGAGCCTGTCGGACAAGGTTGTCCTGATGAACAACGGCCAGATCGAACAGGTCGGCACGCCGGCGGAACTGTACAACCGCCCCGCGACGACCTTTGCCGCGCAGTTCATCGGCGAACCACCCATGGCGCTGATCAACGGCGCCGCCCTTGGATATGACGCTGGCTACACCGTCGGGATCCGTCCCGAAGCGGTCAGGGTCGTGCCCGCCGGGCAGGGCGACCTCGACGTGATCGTCGATGACCTGGAATTCATGGGCAACGAGACGCAGCTTGCCTTTACCCATCCGGCCGCCACGGGGCTGGCCGCGATCCTGAACGACAACGCCCGCCCGGATCTGGGGCAGACGACCGGCGTTCGACTTCCTGAAGAAAGCCGGCTCCTTTTCAGTGCCGTTACCGGAACACTCGAAAAGGAACCTCAGCAGAATTCGTGAACAAGGCCGGTGGCGCGCATTCGCCAAAATCCTGCGCCATCGGCTGGCCTGACGGTCCCCATTCCACCTCAATCAGTCAAAGAGGAACCTTAAATGACCCGAATTACCACTGTAGCAGCATTGATGGCCGCTTCCACCGCTCTGGTCAACCCGGCCTTCGCCGAGACGGAGCTGACCATGTATTACCCCATCGCAGTCGGCGGCGCGCTGACCGAGGTCGTCGACGGTATCGTCGACAAGTTCGAAGCGCAGAACCCCGATGTCAAAGTCAACGCGATCTATGCCGGCAACTACGACGACGCGCGCATCAAGGCCCTTGCCGCGCTGGACGCTGGCGAGCCGGCGCATCTGGCCGTCATGTTCTCGATCGACGCCTATGACCTGCTTGATCAGGATCACATCGTCGCCTTCGACGATCTGGTCGACGGCGACGAAGACACCGCCTGGCTGAACAGCTTCTACCCGGCTTTGATGGCCAATGGTCAGATCGAGGGCAAGACCTGGGGCGTGCCGTTCCAGCGGTCGACCATCGTTGCCTACTACAACAAGGACATGTTCCGCGAAGCCGGTCTTGACCCCGAAAAGGCCCCGACCACCTGGGAAGAAATGGTGTCGATGGGCAAGGCGCTGACCAATGATGACCACTATGGCATCATGATCCCCTCGACGGGCTATCCCTACTGGATGTTCCAGGCCCTGGCGATCCAGAACGACAAGGAGCTGATGTCGGACGACGGTGTCACCACCTATTTCAACGACCCGGCGGCCATCGAAACGCTGGAGTTCTGGAAGTCGCTCAGCCAGGAACACCAGATCATGCCCGAAGGCACGGTCGAATGGGGCACCCTGCGTCAGGCCTTCCTTGAATCCAAGACCGCCATGATGTGGCATTCCACCGGCAACCTGACGGCCGTGAAGAACGCCGCCGAATTCGACTTCGGTGTGGCCATGCTGCCGGCGCACAAGCGCCCCGGCTCGCCCACGGGTGGCGGCAACTTCTATGTCTTCAAGAATGCCTCCGAAGAAGAACAGCAAGCCGCGCTGGATCTGATCCAGTTCATGACCGCGCCCGAACAGGCGGCGGAATGGTCGATTGCGACCGGGTACATGGGTGTTTCGCCCGCTGCCTATGAAACCGATGCGCTGCAAGCCTATGTCGAGGACTTCGCCCCGGCGCTGGTCGCACGTGATCAGCTGGAACATGCGGTGGCCGAGTTTTCGACCTTTGAAACCGCGCGGGTGCGGGACGGTCTGAACGGCGCGATCCAGTCGGTTCTGACGGGCGACAAATCCGCAGAAGAGGCCCTGAACGAAGCCCAGGCCGCCGCCGAGCGCCTGCTGCGCCCCTACAACTAAATCCACCGAGGGGGGCTGGCCCGGTCGGGCTGGCCCCTTTCCTTTTCGGGGACAAGGCATGACTGATCTTTTCGCACTGGAGCGCCGACGCCGGGCCATAAACGGCTGGCTGTTGCTGGCGCCCTCATTGGTCATGCTGTCGATCTTTGCGCTTTATCCTTCCGTCTCGACGATCGTCGCCTCGCTCTGGTCACGGGGCACGCGGCGGAATCCGGCGGAATTCGTCGGGATCGAGAACTATCGCTACATGTTCGACGACCCGGGCTTCTGGCTGGTGGTGAAGAACAACCTGTTCTACGCGGGCGTCACAATCCCGATCTCCATCGGGCTGGCGCTGATGATGGCGCTCTGGGCCAATGCCAAACTTCCGGCGCGGGGCTTCGTGCGCACGGCCTATTTCACGCCGACCGTCCTGCCGATGATCGCGGCGGCAAACCTGTGGCTGTTCTTTTACACGCCCAGCTTTGGCATCCTCAACCAAGTCGGCGCCTTGCTGGGAGCAGATCCGGTGAACTGGCTGGGTCAGCCAGGCACCGCGCTTTGGGCGATTTGCGTCGTCACCATCTGGAAAGAGGCCGGGTTCTTCATGATCTTCTACCTGGCGGCCCTGCAGACCATCCCGCCCGACCTGAAAGAGGCCGCGGATATCGAGGGCGCCTCGCGCTGGACCTATACTCGCCGTGTCGTGCTGCCGCTGCTTATGCCGACGACCCTGTTCATCCTGATCAACGCCATGATCAATTCGGTCAAGCTGATCGACCACCTGTTCATCCTGACCAAGGGCGGGCCCTCCGACAGCACCAAGCTGATCCTCTATTACATCTGGGAACATGCCTTTGCCTACTTCGACCGCCCCACGGCTGCCGCGATGACGGCGCTGGTGCTTGCCGTTCTGGGCGCCCTGGCCGCGATCCAGTTCATCGTTTTCGACAAGAAGGCCCACTACCGATGAGCCGCCGGATCGAAGCCGCGATGGCCATCGTCCTGGCCATCCTGTGGATTTCACCGCTGCTGTTCGCCCTTTGGGCGGCGTTTCATGGCGTCAGCGATGCGGTCAACTTCCGGCTGGCCGCCCCGCTGACGCTGGACAACTTCCGCACCGCCTGGGACGGCGCGCCATGGCTGCGCTATTTCTTCAACACCTTCGCCCTGGTGACCCTGATCCTGATCGGGCAATTCACGCTGTGCACGCTGGCGGGATTTGCCTTTGCGCAGGTTACCTTCAAGGGGCGCGACACGGTCTTCGTGCTGGTCCTGCTGCAGCTGTTCATCCTGCCCGAAGTGCTGATCGTCGAAAACTACCGCGTCGCGGCCTCGCTGGGGCTTATCGATACGCTGATGGGGATCGGCGCGCCCTACATGGCCTCGGCCTTCGGGATCTTCCTGATGCGCCAGACCTTCAAATCCGTGCCCAAGGACCTCGACGAAGCCGCACGCGTGGAGGGCTGCAATACCCTCGGCGTTCTCTGGCGCGTCTATGTGCCAGCCGCGCGGCCGACCTACCTGGCCTATGCGCTGGTGTCGATCTCGACCCACTGGAACAATTTCCTCTGGCCGCTGATCGTGACGAATTCAGACACCGCGCGCCCGTTGACCGTGGGACTGTCGCTGTTCGGCGCGCCGGAAAACGGCGTCGACATCTCGATCATCTCGGCCGCGACGATCATGATGATCGCGCCGCTCCTGATCGGGTTCCTGATCTTCCAGCGCCAGTTCGTGCAGGCCTTCCTGACGGCGGGCGTGAAGTAAACTGCCGGTCACTGGGGCCGTTAATCCCAGTGCCAGAGGCGCGCGGCCCCTTGACCGGGCCGCTTTGGCTTCAGGGCATCTTGCAATCGTACATTCGCACCGAAGGTTTATCGCAGATGACACGCTCGGCCAGCGCCCTTCGGGCAGCCTGGCAGGCCTGCTGCTGATCGCTAAGCGCCGTTGCAACCGGCATGCACCGTTCCGCGACCCTGCTGAAGGGATAGGGGCAGCCTTTGATTATCCTCTGCGTTGACGCGAATCCCCGGATCATGCACTGGCCGCTTTGCGCGTTCCATACGGCGCCGCAGGCATTGCGGTATATCGTCGGTGTATTGTTCTGAACGCAGGTCCCGTAGGCCGTGCAGCCGGCCTCCGTATCCGTGACCAGTTTGCAATCCGCACTGATACCGTTGCAGATCTTGATGTCATCGCAGGCATGTCGCACGTCACCGCAGGCTTTTCTCGCGGCCTCGTAAAGATCATCGCATTGGTCCGCCTGCACTGACCCGGTGAAGCCGACCAGAACGCAAAGGACGCTGACGAATTTGAAGAGGTGTTTCACGGGATCTGCGCCTTTCCGGTCGTTGCAACGTGCCATATTCCATCAATAGGACATTCGACGCATTGGGCGTAGGAAAATTTCGTTTTGCCTGTGTTCGACTGGGTAAGACCCCCTGTGGGTTCTGGCGCAGAAGGTGGTGGCAAGGCCTCGCGATGCAGGGCATTCACGCCCGTACGGTCCATCGCCGGGTGGCCCCAACGGCTCACTGATTTCCCTTCAGATCCAAAGCGAACCCTCAAGTTGACGCCCAGCCACAGACAGTAAGAACTGTGCCTTCTTGCTGCCTGTCCGCATTTTCGTTGCCTTGAGGCACTTCAATCACCCCTCCTTTTTACTTGAAGTATGAAATACCCTGTGGAAATGTCGGACCATCCCGCCCGCCAGGGCCGGAGCCGTTCATTTCCGGGAGGAATACCATGACCGACACGGTTGTCCCCGTTGTCACCCGCTCTGCCGAGTTGGGAGAGAACACGTTGCAGTCGGGCGAATGCGTCCGCAAGTCCGGCGTCAGCCCGCAGCATACGCCTGCCAAGAAGATCTGGTTCGGCCGAGTGAGCAACGACCCCGGCCACCGTTCGCCGCCGCATCACCACGAGGAATGCGAGACCGGCGGCTATGTCCTGAAAGGCCACGGCCGGATCTACTTTGGCGAGGACTACCGCGACTTCATCGACATGTACGAAGGGGATTTCGTCTTCGTCCCGCCCTACATGCCCCATGTCGAGGTCAACATGTCCACGACCGAGGAACTGGTCTGGCTGACCTGCCGCACCCCGGACAACCTGGTCACCAACCTGCCCGAGATCCCTGACGAGGCGCTGGAAGGCTACCGCCGCGCCTGACCCCTGCCCTCTCCCCTGCGCGACCTCCCCGGCCCCGAAACGGGCCACGCGAAAAAGGAAGACAAGATGAAACTGCTTCGCTACGGCCCCGTCGGGTCGGAGAAACCCGGCATCCTTGATGATCAGGGCCGGATCCGCGATCTTTCGACCATCGTGCCCGAAATCGATGGCGCCGCCCTGTCGCCGGGGGGGCTGGCGCGCATCGCCGCCGCCGATCCCGCCGACCTTCCGCTGGTCGGGGGCACGCCGCGCCTCGGGTCCGCCATCGCGCGGCCGGCCAAGTTCCTTTGCGTCGGGCTCAACTACTCCGACCACGCCAGGGAGACCGGCAAGGAACCCCCCGAGGAACCGATCCTGTTCATGAAATCCACCAGCGCGCTTTGCGGCCCGAACGACGACGTGGAAATACCCCGCACCTCGGACCGGACTGATTGGGAGGTCGAACTGGGCATCGTCATCGGCAGCACCGCGAAATACGTCCCGGAAGACCAGGCTCTGGACCACGTGGCGGGCTATGCGCTGGTCAATGACGTGTCCGAACGCCGGTTCCAGTCCGAGCGGGGCGGCCAATGGGTCAAGGGCAAGAGCCATGACACCTTTGGCCCCGTCGGCCCCTGGATGGTCACGAAAGACGAAATCGCGGATGTGCAGGACATCGACCTGTGGCTGGACGTGGACGGCACACGCCGCCAGACCGGCAACACCCGGACGATGATCTTCGGGGCCGCCTTCCTGGTGCACTACATCTCACAGTTCATGACGCTGGAACCGGGGGACATCATCGCTACCGGAACCCCGCCGGGCGTTGGCTTGGGCATGAAGCCCCCGACCTTCCTGAAGGCCGGGCAGGTCGTGACCCTTGGCGCAGCAGGCCTTGGCGAACAGCGCCAGGTGATGGTGCAGGCATGAACGTCGACTTCCACAAGGCCCGCGCGGCCCTGACGGACCTGACCGGCAAGACAGCCATCGTCACCGGCGGCGCCCGCGGTCAAGGCGCCGTCGAGGCCGAACTGCTGGCAAGCGCCGGCGCCGCGGTCCTGATCTGCGATGTCCTTGAAGACGAAGGGGCGGCTCTTGCCGCGCGGCTGAACGCCGAAGGACACAGTGCGCAGTTCCTGCAACTGGACGTCACCTCGGAGGCCGGCTGGGCGCAGGCGATGGACATTGTGCGCGACTGGACAGGGCAGCTGGACGTTCTGGTCAACAACGCAGGCATCATCAACCGCAAGATCATTCGCGACATGTCTGTCGAGGAATGGCGCAGGGTGCTGGACGTGAACGCCACCGGCGCCTTTATCGGGACCAGGCTGGGCGCGCCCCTGATGGCGCAGACCGGTGGCGGCAGCATCGTCAACATTTCGTCCAACAGCGGGTTTTCCGGCCATTACGACCCGGCCTATACCGCGTCGAAATGGGCATTGCGCGGGCTGACCCGGTCCGCCGCGATGGAGTTCGCCGAAGACGGCGTCCGTGTCAACGCGATCTGCCCCGGCCTGATCGTCACCGACCTCAACCGCAAGTCGCCGCACCTGGGGCCGATGATCGACATGACCCCGGCACAGCGCGCGGGTGAGGCCATCGAGGTGGCGCAACTGGTGCTTTTTCTTGCCTCCGAAGGCGCGTCCTTCATCACCGGCGAGGATTTCGTGATCGACGGCGGCTTTACCGCGGGTGCGGCCTATCGTCGGGTCGCACGGGAAACCGGACTCCTGTGACCCCGAGTCGAACGTGGGCCCCGGCGGGGCCTGCGTTCAGGCTTTCTGCTTGCGGCGAATGTCGAGCATGATGGAAATCCCGCGCGCCGCATCTGCCTCTGAGACATCACGAAACATCTCGTCGATCCATGTCAGATGCTCTGCGGTCATCTCGTCCATCAGGGCGCGGCCCTTTTCGGTGATCCGCACCAGAAAGGCGCGACGGTCCGAGGCAAGGTTCTGTCGCTCGACCAGACCTTCGGCCACCAACCGGTCGACCACACCCGTCACATTGCCGTTGGAGACCACGAGGTGCTGGGAAAGCTCGCTCATCTTCATGCCTTCGGGCGCGGCATGAAGCGCCGCCAGCACGTCGAACCGGGGCAGCGTCGTTTCATACCCCGACCGCAGCCGTTCGCGCAGCTGGCCTTCGACACAGCGCGTGGCCTTCAGCATCTGCAGCCACAACCTCAGCCTGTGTCGGGCCAGACCGTCATCGTTGATTTCATGCCGGGTCTGCTGGTCCATGGGTCCGCCTGTTCCGCAAGTCTGCGTGGAAATTGCTTCAAGTATCAACCTAAGGCGGCAGAGGTAAAGGAAAAGATGCGAAACCGCAGCAGAATGGGCCAGGGCGGCGGTCAGCGACGCCGACCCCTTGCATCACAAGAGCTTCCGTGGCGTCCCTTCGGCATCGACCGCGACCATGAGGACGTCAGCCTGAAAGATCTCACGCTGCGGCTCAGAGGCACCGGCCCAGGCGGAAAGAAGCAGGTTAAAGGAAGTGTTGCCCTTGCGGGTCAGCTCTGCCCGGATCTGGAAATCCTCGCCTGCGCGCAGAGCATCGCGAAAGGTCAGATCCTTGATCGACAGGATCAGCGCCTCGCCCCCCGAGGCCCGGCGCCCGGCCAGCCCCGCCGCCAGATCAAGCTGTGTCAGCATCCAGCCACCGGTCACGGCGCCGCGCGGGGTCACCGCGTCAAGGGGCGCCATGGTCATCAGAACCGGCAAGGCCGCCGTCCCAACCCCGAGGTCAGTCATGTGGAAGGACCGCTGTCGCCTCGATCTCGATCCGGGCTGCGTCCTCCATCAGACCGGTGACCTGAACCACGGCCATGGCGGGAAAGTGGCGGCCGATCACCTCGCGGTAGGCGGCCCCGAAAGCGCGCAGATTGTCGAGGTATTCGCGTTTGTCGGTAATGTACCAGGTCAGGCGCACAAGGTGTTCGGGCCGCGCACCGGCTTCTGCAAGGACAGCCACGATGTTCAACAGGGTCTGGCGGAACTGGCCCGCCATGTCGTGATGCTGCCATTCCTGATTGCCGGTCCAGCCGACCAGCCCGCCGGTAAAGAGGATGCGGCCCTCGGCCAGAACGCCGTTGGCATAGCCCTTGGCCGGCATCCAGCCATCAGGTTGAAGGAACATGTGCGGGGTCAAAGCGGTCATCTTCGGGTCTTTCCTGTCAGGTATCTGGGGCGTCGAGGTATCGCGACATGGACTGGCGCACGGGGTCCGGCCAGCGGGCAGCGCGGGCGCCGGATCCGGAATCGAGGCTGGCGTAAATCACGGTGGCCTCGCCGGTAAAACGAAGTTCGCCGGCGCAGGTACAGCGCAGCGCGAAGCGGGCCGAGGCCCCACCGATGGCGGCCACCGAAAGCGAGAGATCCAGAAGATCTTCCAACCGCGACGGCGCCTCGAAACGAATGTGGATGTCGCCCATCGGCGTGCCGGTACCTTCGGTGGCGGCCATGGCCTTCCAACTGACGCCGACTGCATCCGCGAAGAAGCGTTCGATGAGGGCCGAGATCATCTCGAAATAACGGGGATAGAATACGATGCCCGCCGGGTCGCAGTGATTGAATTCGACCTGACGGCGGATGCTGAAAACCTGGGTCACGTCTCGCCCCCGGAGACGGAGATCGCCTGCCCCGTGACCATATCCGACCCTTCCCCGCACAGCCAAAGGACAGCACGCGCCACGTCTTCGGGCGGCACGAGGCGCTGCATCGGGTTGGTGGCTTCCACCGTGGCGCGGGCCTCTTCGGGGCTGCGGCCGGTCTTGGCAACGATAGTGGCGATCGAGCGTTCGGTCATCTCCGTATCCAGAAAGCCGGGGCAGATGGCGTTGACGGTCACCCCCTTGCGGGCCTGCTCCAGCGCGACGGACTTCACCATGCCGACCACGCCGTGCTTGGCGGCCGCATAGGGCGCGACATAAGGATACCCTTTCAGCCCGGCGGTCGAGGCGATGGCGATCAGCCGCCCCCAGGGCTTGCCCTGCATCGCCCGCACGCCCTCCCGCAGGGTCAGGAAGGTGCCGGTCAAATTCACCGAGATCATGCGTTCGAACGCGGCAAGTTCCGTCTTGGCGAAAGGCGCACTTGTCGAAGCACCGGCATTGGCCACAACGATATCCGGCGCCGCGTCTGCAACAGCACGTATCAGCGCCGCTTCGTCCGTCACATCGCAGACAACCGTCCGAATGCCCGGGTGGCATGCGGCGACCGCTTCAAGCGGTTCGATCCGGCGACCGCAGATCGTGACCTGCGCCCCCTCGCCCGCCAAAAGCGTGGCGATAACCGCCCCGACGCCGGACCCGCCACCGGTCACGAAGGCGCTGCGCCCCTCGAGCATCATTGCGCCATGGCCTTTGCCCGTTCGGCAAGTGTGTTGGCCTGCCGCCGCCCCCCTTCGTAGGGCGCGGGCCAGGTCTGTTCAGTGTCTCCCAGGTCGACCGCGGCATGCAGCGTCCAGTAGGGATCGGCCAGGTGCGGGCGGGCCAGCAGGACAAGATCCGCGCGCCCGGCCATCAGGATCGAATTCACATGGTCCGGCTCATAGATATTGCCGGCAACCAGAGTGGGCAGGTCGATTTCATTGCGGACCTGATCCGCGAAGGGCACCTGGAACATACGTCCATAGATCGGCTGCTCGGCCTTGTCGGTCTGCCCGGAGGACACGTTGATCGCATCGGCGCCGGCCTGCTTGAACAGGGCCGCAATCCTGACCGCATCCTCCGGGGTCACGGCGTCTTCGCCCATCCAGTCATGGGCGGAAATCCGGACCGTCATCGGCTTTTCGACGGGCCATTCTGCGCGCATTGCCGCAAAGATCTCCAACGGGAAGCGCATCCGGTTCTCGAGACTGCCGCCATAGGCATCGCTGCGTTTGTTGGTCACCGGAGAGATGAAGGAGGCCAGAAGATAGCCGTGCGCCGCGTGCATCTCGATCATGTCGAAACCGGCCGCATTGGCAGCGCGCGTGCTGGCGATGAACTGGTCGCGAACCATGTCCATGTCGGCGCGGTCCATTTCCTTCGGGATGACGTTGCCCTTCAGCAGCGGGATCGCGGAGGCCGACAGAAGGTCCCAGTTTTCGCCATCCGGCAGCGCCTTGTCGATCCCGTCCCAGGCAAGCCGGGTCGATCCCTTGCGGCCCGCATGGCCGATCTGGGCGCAGATCCTTGCCGGGGTTTCGCCATGGACAAAATCGACCAGACGGGCCCATGCGGGCACCTGATCGTCGCCGATACAGGGACAGCCCGGCGTGATCCTGCCTTCCATGCTGACGCAGAGCATTTCGGTAAAGACCAGACCGGCCCCGCCCTTGGCGCGTTCGGCGTAATGCACGAAATGCCAGTCGGTCGGCATCCCGTCCTGCGCCTTGTATTGCGCCATGGGCGAAACGACGACGCGGTTCGCAAGCGTCATGTCGCGTAGCGTGAAAGGCGCGAACATCGGGCTGCGGGCGGAATTGCTGCCCGCCCGCGCCTGAAACCAGGCCTCGGCAGAGGCCAGCCAGGCCGGATCGCGCAGTCGCAGGTTTTCGTGGCTGATCCGTTGCGACCGGGTCAGCAGGGCATAGGTGAACTGCATCATGTCGAGGGTCAGGTAACGCTCGACCTCCTCGAACCACTGGGTCGAATTGCGTGCGGCCGAAGTGACCCGCAGCACCTGCAACTTGCGTTCTTCCTGATAGGTCTGAAGGGCCTCCTGCAACGGCTTGCCGGAATTCAGTTCGTCGGCCAGTGCGATGGCGCTTTCCATCCCCAGCTTGGTCCCCGACCCGATCGAGAAATGCGCCGTGGCCGAGGCATCCCCCAGCAGCACGACATTGTCGAAATACCAGTTCTCACAGGTCACACGCGGGAACTGGATCCAGGCAGAGCCGCGGATATGGCCCGCGTTGGTCATCAGCGGATGGCCACCGAGGTGACGCGCGAAGATCTTTTCGCACAGCGCGATGCTGTCTTCCTGGTTCAGGGTGTCGAAACCGAAGGCCTTGTAGACCTCGGGGCCGCACTCCACGATGAAGGTCGCCGTGTCATCGTCGAACTGATAGGCATGGGCCCAGATCCAGCCATGATCGGTCTTTTCGAAGATGAAGGTGAAGGCGTCATCGAATTTCTGATGCGTACCAAGCCAGACGAAGTGGTTCCGCCGCATGTCGATCTCGGGCTTGAAGGCATCCTCGTGGATCTGGCGCGTGCGGGAATTCAGACCATCCGAGGCAACGACAAGGTCGCATTCCGACTTCAGCTTTTCCAACCCTTCCGGCGTGATCTCGGTTTCATAGGCAAGGGCCACGCCAACCTGCCGCGCGCGGTCCTGCAGAAGCAGCAGCATCTGCTTGCGGCCAATCCCGCAGAAGCCGTGACCGCCAGAGGTCATGGCCTCTTGCCCGCGCACGACCTTCACGTCATCCCAATAGGCGAAGTGATCGCGGATCATCTTTTCGCTGACCGGATCGTTGCCCTCGAAATTCGACATCGTCTCGTCCGAAAGCACGACGCCCCAGCCGAAGGTGTCATCGGTCCGGTTCCGCTCGTAGACCGTGACATCATGCGCCGCGTCGCGCAGCTTCATCGAAATTGCGAAGTAAAGGCCGGCGGGGCCTCCGCCCAGTACAGCGATCTTCATGATTCAGGTTCCCTGCTTGGTTTCCCCTCAAAGTATCGATTCGACAAACTACTTCAAGACTAAAATAAATATTGCCCCTGAAACCGGGGCTCCCCCCTGCAATCCCTCTAGGTTCGCGCATTTTTATTGACCCGAAGTCAGCGCGAGTGACAGGAGTTCTTGACCTGTTGGCGGGATCACATATTCTTTAGACACAAAATACATAGGGACCACCTTCCGCCTCAATTCCTGGCCTTCATCAGTGGCGCGGGGCGCCGGCCCGACCAATTCAAGAGGACCCGCCATGCCGTTCAAGATATCCAAGCCCATGCGCTTTGGTGACTGCGATCTTACAGGGATCGCCTATCACCCGGCCTACCTTTCCATGCTCGTCGATGTAAACGAGGCAATGTTCGCCTCTTTCGGTGTCACCTGGAAGGAGTTGATGTACGACCGCAAGCTTGGCCTGCCCAGCCTCAAGATGAACATCCTTTTCAAGAAGCCGGCCGTTTACGGCGACACCCTGGACTTTAATGTCCATGTGCGCCGCATCGGGAAATCCTCGCTTGACCTTTATACCGTTGTCGAAGTGGACGGAGAGGTCATCTGGACCATCGAGCAACTGATCGTCATGACCTCGACCGTCGACCACAAGTCCCACCCCTGGCCTGAAGACTGCCGCCTCGGCCTGACGACATATCTGCACCCCGAACTCCTGACTGACGAGGCCTGAACGGCGCCCCCAGGCCACTTCGCGCCTGGATGGGAAAATGACCGCAGAGCGACAACACCGCCCCCAGACGCGGCAGGGCGCGGTGTGTGATCGGTCTGGCCAACCGACGCCCCCCCCCCCGACGGCCCGCGACTCGGGGGGCTGCAATCGGGGGGCGGATAAGGCGGACTTCAATAGTCCACTCCTGAAAAATATTCGGCAAAAGCGTCAAAATCCGGCAAACCGCCCGGCATTTTCGGCAATCCGCCGGTTTTTGACCTCCCCTCCCAGTTTTTCCTTGCGCCATTTAGTTTAGACTTAAAGGTATACAGCAAGAGAAGGGGATTTCTCATGCAGACAATCATCCAGGCCAAGCCGCTGCCGCTGGCCCAGAAGGTCTACGAAGACCTGCTGGAAGATATCGCGCAGAACCGCCGCCTTTCCGGAGAGCGCATGATCGAAGCGGCGATCGCCCGGGACCTCGACGTATCCCGGACGCCGGTGCGCGAGGCGCTCAACCGACTTGAAAACGATGGGCTGATCCAGAGCGCCCGGCCGGCCGGCTACGTGGTCATCCGCCCCTCGATCGAAGACATCCGCGAGATCTTCCAGATCCGTCGAGCGCTGGAACCCGTGGCCTTTGCCTCTGTCGTGGCACGGGCGCAACCGGGCGAAGACCTGACCTTCCTGGGATTGCGGGACGGCATCCGGGATGCAGGGACGCCAACGGCCTCGGCGATCGCCAACCGGCGGTTCCGGCACTTCTGGCTGTCCCGCACCCCCAACCGGCGGCTGCGCGCGACGCTGGAACGCTATCACCTTCAGGTGCAACTGGTGCGCGCCGCGACCCTGCATTCCGAACAAGGGCGCAGGGCGGCCACTGCCGGAGCACGCGTGCTTGCCCGCGCCTTCGTGGACCGGGACGCAGAGGCCGCCCAGGCCGCGATGACAGATTTCGTCGACGCCGCCCTGGCCTTTTTCGAACAGGCCGATGCGGAAGGCACCCTAAGGCCGACGCCGCTTCGCGATTGCGGCGGGCAATAATTTCGACGTCACGCAGAGCCGGTCAACGGATGTGACACAACCAACAGTGAGGATATCATGAAAAAAACGTTTCTCTACAGCGGCTTTGCGGCTGCGATCCTGGGGCTTTCCTCGGTCGCCGCGCAGGCAGAGGACCTGATCCGCGCGATCACCTTCACGCCCGCGCAGGTTTCCTTTGCACGCAATTTCCAGGGCTTCGTCGACCTGGTGAATGAACGCGGCGAAGGCATCGTCCAGATCCAGGTCATCGGCGGCCCCGAAACCATCCCGCCAACACGCATGGGCGAAGCCCAGCAGAACGGCATCGCGGACATGTTCCTGCTGCCCGCCGGTCTTTACCTGAACATTGTCCCCGAAGGCGAAGCCTTTGCCGGTTCCAACCGCGACCCGCTGAGCCTGCGCGCCGATGGCGGCATCGAGATGATCAACGACATCTTCCACGAAAAGGCCAATGCCCATGTCCTGGCCCATGTCGATGGCGGGGCCGGGTTCCACCTGTGGATGACCAAGAAGCCCGCCATCGCGGAAGACGGCCAGCTTGACCTCAACGGCATGCGCCTGCGCGCCGCGCCGCTGTTCAGGGCCTTCCTCGAGGAACTGGACGCCACCATCGTCGTTCAGCCCGCTGGCGAGGTCTATACCTCTCTTGAACGCGGTGTCGTGGATGGCACCGGCTGGCCGGTCACCGGCCTGCGCGATTTCGGCTGGGACAAGTTCGTGAAGTACCGCATCGACCCGGGCTTTTTCCAGACCGACGTCCTGATCAGCATGAACCTCGACAGCTGGGACGGGCTTTCCCCCGAAGCCAAGGAGATCATCCAGCAGGCCGCGATCGAGCATGAGCAAACCTCCTACGAGGCCAATATCGCGCTGAACGAGGAAGAAACCGCGATCATGGCCGAGAACGGCATGGAGACGATCGAGCTGACCGGTGAGCAGCGCGAGCTTTTCCTGACCACGGCCTATGACATTGCCTGGGCCCGCCTGCAAAGCCGGGATGCCACCCATCATGACGACCTGAAGGCTGTCTTCTTCGAAGACTTCTGAAACCAGCCGAAGCGGGCGGCACGGATGCTGCCCGCTTCGGTGATCCCTGCCCCGCCCGATCCGCCGATACCCCCGGAACACCGGGGCCGTGCCCGCATTCGTCAAAGGTCCCGTCATGTCCCTTTCCCTGCGCATCCTCGATGCGATTTCCCTGCTGCTGTTCCGGCTTGCCTGCCTGCTGATCTTCGGCATCGTCGCCCTTGTCACCTATGACGTCCTGTCGCGGAACCTTGGGCTGCCGACGGCGGTCTGGGCAGTGAATTCCGTGGAATACGCGATGCTTCACATCACCTTCCTCTGCCTGCCGGAACTGGTGCGCACACGCGGCCACGTCTGTGTCGAGGTCCTGCTGACCTACATGCCCGACGGCCTGCGCAAGACCTGGGAACTCGGTCTGCACATCCTGTCGGCGCTGATCTGTTTCTACCTGGCCTGGCAAACCGCGGATTCGTTCCTGACCGCGCTGATCAAGGGCACCTACGAGGTCCGCTCCTACGACATGCCGAACTGGCTCATCTACGCGACCATGCCGCTCGGCTTCTTCTTCGGCGGGCTGCAATTCCTGGCTTTCCCGATACGTGGAGAGAGCTTTTTCGGTGCGTCCCCCGACGCCCATGCAGGCATGTGAGGCCTTAAATCATGATGGACTGGACCCTTTCTATCGCGATCCTGATCGGCGGGCTGCTGCTGTCGATGGGAATCGGACTGCCGGTGGCGCTCGGCTTTTTCTTCATCAACATCCTCGGTGTCTTCCTCTTCATGGGCGGCGCCCGTGGCATCGACCAGATGATCGCAAATGCCACCATAGCGGTCTCGACATATTCACTGGCGCCGGTGCCGCTGTTTCTGGTGATGGGCGCGCTGTTCTTCCATTCCGGCCTGGCCCGCAGGGTGCTGGACGCGATCGACGTGCTGATCGGTCGGCTGCCGGCGCGACTGTCCTATCTGACGGTGACATCCGGCACGGTCTTTGCCGCCCTTTCGGGGTCGTCGCTGGCCAATACCGGGATGCTCGGCACGCTCATGGTGCCCGAGATGATGAAGCGAGGCTACAAGAAGCACATGGCCATCGGCCCGATCCTTGGCTCGGGTGGCCTTGCGGTGATCATTCCGCCCTCGGCGCTGGCCGTGCTTTTCGGTTCGCTGGCGCGGATCGACATTGGCGGGTTGCTGGTTGCCGGTTTGCTGCCGGGCCTCATCCTTGCGCTGCTCTATGCCGCCCTGATCTTCGTGCAGGCCAAATGGGATCCCGAGGCAGCGCCCAGCTATGACTATGAACCCAAGCCCCTGGGCGAACGCCTGTTCATCTTTGCCCGCGACATCCTGCCGATGGCCGTCATCATCTTTTCCGTCGTCGGGTCGATCCTGACCGGGATCGCCACCCCGACCGAAAGCGGCGCCCTTGGCATCATGGCCGTCGCCATTCTGGCGCTGCTGTTCAAGGCGCTCGACCTGAAGGCGGTCACCACCGCGATCAGCGATGCGGCGCGCGTCACCGGGATGACCTTCCTGCTGATCACCGCCTCGTCTACCTTTGCACAGTTGCTGGCCTTTTCAGGCGCCTCCTCGGGGATGGTCCGCTGGGCCACCTCGCTGGACATGGGGCCGACGCAGACCCTGCTGGTCATGGCGCTGATCCTGCTGGTGCTTGGGATGTTCATGGACCAGATCTCGATGATGCTGATCACGCTGCCGATCTTCGTACCGCTGGCGATAAGCCTGCAATTCGACATGGTCTGGTGGGGACTGATCATGCTGCTGATGCTCGAGGTCAGCTTTACCACGCCACCCTTCGGCCTGCTGCTGTTCGTGATGTACGGGGTCAGCCCACCAGGCACCACCCTGCCCGAAGTGGCGCGGGCCGCCCTGCCCTATATCGCCTGCGTCTTCCTGTTGATCGCGCTGGTCATCACCTTCCCGATCCTGGCAACGCTGATCCCGTCGCTGATGTAGCCGGCGGGTCGAAAACCCCAACCATACGAAACAAGGAGCACCCCATGAGTTTCCGTGACAGGGTCGTCTTCGACCCGGAGGCCGGCACCTATTTCGACGGTGCCATGCGCTATATCTTCATCAAGCCCGAAGCCGTCATGGGCATCGCGCTTGCCCTGCCCGAAGACCAGCGTGGGGCAGTGCTCGCTGCGATGGCGGAAAGCATCCACATCAATGGCGGCAAGTCCGCGCAAAGCTATCAAGCCGCAGGCGCGGATGATGGCGAGGCCCTGCTGGCCGTCATTCGCGAAACCGCGCCGCAACTCGGCTGGGGCCGCTGGAGCACCACGCGGGACAAGGATGTCCTGACCGTGACGGTCGAAGGCTCCCCCTTTGCCATGGGATACGGCGCGGCAGACCGGCCGGTCTGCACGCCCATTCTGGGCATGTTGCGGGCCATCTCTCCGATGGTTCTGGGCGGCCCGGTCGATGTGGCGGAAACAACCTGTACCGCCATGGGCGCGCCGCGTTGCACCTTTGTCGCCACCCTGCGCCCGGAGAAGACCGCGTGAACGACTTCGCCGCCTCACTGCTGAAAACGTTTGGCGCGGATGTCGTCACTCTCGGGGATGCGATATCACCGAAATATCGTCAAGACTGGGCCGCTCTTGCGCCGGTGCTGCCTCTGGCTCTGGCGCGCCCGCGCGACACGGCCGAGGTCTCGGCCCTGCTTGCGGCCTGTCATGCGGCGGGGGTCCCCGTCGTGCCCCAGGGCGGCCTGACCGGCGTTTCCGGCGCGGCCCATCCCGACGCAGGCGGCATTGCCCTCAGCCTTGAACGGCTGAACCGGATCGAAGCGGTCGACGCCGATGGCGGCACCCTGACCGCCGGGGCCGGTGTCATACTGGAAACCGCGCAGAATGCGGCGCAGGACGCCGGGCTGATGCTGGGGATCGACATCGGCGCGCGCGGCTCTTGCCAGTTGGGCGGAGTGCTGGCCACCAACGCCGGGGGCAACACCGTGATCCGCTACGGCATGGCGCGCGACCACGTTCTGGGGCTCGAGGTCGTCCTGGCCGACGGCACCGTGATCAACGGCATGAACGCCTTGCTGAAGAACAATGCCGGACTGGACCTGAAGCAGCTTTTCATCGGTTCCGAAGGGCTTCTGGGCGTCATCACGCGCTGCGTCCTGCGCCTGCATCCGCAGCCCGCGGCACGCGCCACCGCCTTTCTGGGCTGCGCCGATACCACCGCCACCATCGCCCTGCTGCGCGCGGCACGCGGCGCGCTCGGCCCGATGCTGTCCAGCTTCGAGGTCATGTGGCCCAGCTTCTTCCATTACATGTCGCGGGCCAGCGGCCTCGGCTCGCCGCTGGCCGGGGAACATGGCGCCTATGTCATCATCGAGGCGACCGGATTTGACGACATGGCGACCCGCGCAACCCTGGAAGACTTCTTCGACAAGGCCTTCGCGGCTGACCTGGTCGAAGACGGCGTGCTGGCCGGATCGACCCGGGAAGAACGCGCGTTTTGGGCCGTTCGCGAAAGCCCGGCGGACTACGAGGCCCTGCTGGGCCCGGTCATCCCCTTCGACGTCGGCATCCCCATCGCACACATGGCAGAGGCCGTCGCCCGGATCGAGTCCGAGATCCCGCAGATCTTTCCGACCGCCCGCGTCTTGTCCTACGGCCACATCGGGGATTCCAACCTGCACGTGGTCGTCAACCTGCCCGAGGCGGGCCGCAACCAGCCCCATGGCGCGGTCAAGGCGACGGTCTACCGGATCGTCGGGGCCCTTGGCGGCACGGTTTCGGCGGAACATGGCATCGGATTGCTGAAACGCGACTACCTCGGCCACAGCCGCACCGCGACCGAAATCACGCTGATGCGTCAGATCAAGAAAATGCTCGATCCGAAGGGTATCCTGAACCCCGGCAAGAGCTTTGACCAGGAGGTCCCATCATGACCGGACTGCGCGTCGCCATCGCCGCCCGCACCCCTCTGCGCGGGCCCTTCGTGGCCATCCCTTCGCCCATGGTGGTCGAGATCATGGGGGGCGCCAACCCCGATTTCCTCTGCATCGATACCGAGCACAGCCCGATCCCGGACTTTCTGCTGACAGAGATGATCCGCGCCGGTGACCTTAGCGGTCAGCCGGTCCTTGTCCGCGTCCAAAGCGCCCTGGCCCAGAACATCACCGCAGCGCTCGACGCCGGGGCCACAGGTATCCTCGTGCCCCATGTCTCTTCCGCGCAAGAGGCCGCCGCCGTCGTCAAGGCCGCGCGCTTCCCCCCCGAAGGCACGCGGGGCGCCGGGCCCGGCCGCGCGGCCGGCTACATCCGCAACATCGCCGGCTATATCGAAGACGCCCGCCGCGACACGGTTGTCATGGTCCAGATCGAGACGGTCGCCGCCGTCGCCCGCGTGGCCGAGATCCTGGCGGTGCCGGGCATCGACCTGGCACTGATCGGCCCCGGCGACCTGGCCGTGGACCTGGCGGCGCGGGACGAGACGCGCAGCCTCGACACCCTGATCGACGAGGTGATCGCGGCAGGACAGGCGGCCGATCTTCCCATCGGCATCTTCTCACCGGACCGGGACACCAGCCGGACCTGGCTAAAGCGCCTGTCCTTCGTGATCGAAGGCTCGGACGCGCTGTTTCTGACCCTGGCCTCCGATGCGGCCAGCGCGCCGCTCGACTGACTGCTCGCTTCCAGCGGGCTCCAGCGACTTCCCCCGAAGGAACCGACCTTGGACCATACTTGTTTCGACTTCACCGAAATCTCTCCCGTCGACCGCTACCGCCTCATGGCCAATGCCGTGACCCCGCGCCCTGTGGCCTTCGTCACGACGCTCAGCGCCGAGGGCGTGCCGAACGCTGCGGCCTTTTCGTTCTTCGGGCTGCTCAGCCACGACCCGGCAACCCTGGCGATCGGGATCGAGCCGCGTGCGGACGGGCGGCGCAAGGACACGGCCGAGAATATCCTGCGCACCGGGGTCTTCACCGTCCATATCGCCGATGCTGCCCTTGCCGCGCAGATGGAGGCCTGTGGGGCACCGGTCGAACCGGGTGTCGACGAACTGGCCATGACCGGCCTTGCCACACTGCCGGGCGGCGCCATCGACGTGCCCCGCATCGCCGAGGCCCCCGTTGCCATGGAATGCCGCCTGCATAGCCAGATCCCGCTCGGCCCTGCCCGAGACGTGATCCTTGGCACCATCGAGCGTTTCTACCTGCGCGCCGATAGCCTCGACGCCCAAGGGCGGGTCGATCAGGACCGGCTGGACCCCATCGGGCGGGTCGGTGCGATGTCCTATTGCACGACGCGCGACCGTTTCCGCGTCTGAAGGCAGGTGGCAAACAGAGTCGTCTTCAAGGTCAGGCTCCTGCGCTGTTCATCCAAGGGGAACGGCGGCCTGCGTGATCAAAAACTACTTTATATCTGCAAGATATAGTGAATTCCGAAGGAAGAAGCGCCACGGCATGGGCGACAGAACAGGGCGGAAATCGGCTTGCATCCGCGCCATTCCCGGCACGACAATCTGCACATTTTCCCTTCTGACATGGCTATTGGCAGCGGATCACTTCGGCTCGCTGATATTTTGAGCAGTGCGCGCCCGCGCCTGCCCAATCGGCGGCACTGAATGAAATTCCCGAAAAAATAACTTTGAACTTGAAGAGATTCAGTACATGCATTTGCATATCTCTCAGATACCAACCCAATCCCAACAGGAGAGGACGCAAGATGAGCGCTCAGGATACACTGGCCCAACTGGCCACTTCGCTGCTTGACGGTTCGATCAAGGTCGTCGATTGCACCGCCCCCCTCGGCCCGGACACCCCGCTGCTGAAACTGCCCGACGAGATCGCGGACCAGACACCGCCGATCGAGATCCACAAGATTTCGGAATACGGTGACCGGGGTCCCTTCTGGGCCTGGAACTGGCTGAAGCTGGGCGAACATTCCGGCACCCATTACGACGCGCCGCACCACTGGGTGACCGGCAAGGACTTTCCCGACGGCTCGGTCGACACCATCGCGCCGCAGAACTTCGTGGCGCCGGCAAACGTGCTCGATTTTTCCAAGGAAGCGGCCGAAGATCCCGGCTTCCTGCTGACCGTCGACCATGTGAAGGCCTGGGAGGCCGAGCATGGCGAGATCGGAGAAGGCGAATGGGTACTCTTCCGCACGGATTGGGACCAGTACAACACCGATGAGGACAAGTTCCTGAACGTTGTCGGCGACAGCCCCGTCACACCCGGCCCGACCGCCGAGACCATCATCTATCTGATGGAAGAAAAGAAGGCGCTTGGCTGGGGATCCCAGTGCATCGGCACCGACGCGGGCGCCGCCGGCGGGTTCGAGATCCCCTTCCCTGCCCATAACCTGCTGCACAAGAACAACAAGTACGGCCTGGCGTCGCTGACCAACCTCAGCGAATTGCCGACCAAGGGCGCGATCCTGGTCACCGCACCGCTCAAGATCGTCAAGGGCACCGGGTCGCCGATCCGCGCCCTGGCACTTGTGCCCGGCGCGTAAGGACAGCCGCATGACCGCATCCGCAGATATCGCCATCGTCGGCTCCGGCATCAACGCGCTTGCCGCCGGGGCCATGCTGGCCCGGTCCGGCAAACGCGTCGCCGTCTTCGAACGCGCGCCGGTCGCGGGGGGCTGCATGCGGTCCGAAACCCTGGCCGAGGGGGTGACCTATGACCCCCTCGCCACCACCTTCGTGCTTTGGGTTACCGGGGCGGCGCATGGCGCGCTGGCCAAGAACCTGGAACGGCACGGGGTCGAATTCTGCACCACGGACACACCGACCGGCGTGCTGCTACCCGATGGCCGCGCACTGACCTACCGGATGGACCGCGCTGCCAATGTCGCGGCCTTCGAGGCGGAAGCGCCCGGTGACGGAAACCAGCTTGCCGCCGACCTGGACGCCTTCGGCGCGGATGCGGAACTGCTTTTCGGGCTGATGGGCGGCGACCCATGGTCACGCGCGACGGCGAAACTGTTGGGTCGCGAGGCCTGGAAGCGCAAGCCGCGCGGGCTGGCCACCACCATGGGCGGCGCCTTGCAAAGCATGCGCGGCTGGCTCGAAACCTCGTTTGACAGCGATCTCACCCATGCGCTCTGGGCACCGTGGTGCCTGCACGCGGGCCTCGGCCCGGAAGCGGCGTTTTCGGGCCAGATGGGCCAGGTCATCGGCTTCGCGCTGGAGGCCGCCGGCGCGCCCGTGATCAAGGGCGGCGCGGCCAACATGGTGCGCGGCCTGACCGCGATCATCGAAGAACACGGCGGCGAAATACGCTGCAACGCCGAGGTGACCCGGATCATCCGCGACGGCGACCGCGCCACCGGCCTGCGCCTGGCCTCCGGCGAAGAAATAACGGCCCCAATGGTGCTGGCCTCTGTCACCCCGAACCAGCTTTACCAGGACCTCGCCCCCACGCCCGAACGCAGGGATGACTTGCGCAAGTATCTATATGGAAAGGGAAATTTCCAGTTGCACTACCTTCTGAACGGGCCGGTGAACTGGAAGACCAAAGGGCTGGAAAACGTCCAGCTTCTGCACCTGACGCCGGGCCTCGACGGGGTCTCCAAAGCCGGGAACGAAGCCGAGCGCGGGATGCTGCCCGAGGTCCCGACGATCTGCGTCGGCCAGCCCTGCGCCGCCGATCCCAGCCGCGCGCCGAACGGTCAGACGGTGCTTTGGCTGCAAATGCCCGAAGCCCCCCGCCACGTGAAGGGCGACGCTGCCGGGCTGATCGAGGCACCCAGAGACGGCCAGTGGACAAGTACCCTGCGCGAAGCCTACGCCGACCGGATCGAGGCGATCCTGGCCAGCCATATCGACGGGTTTGCCGAGCAGGTCGTCACCCGTCGCGCGATCTCTCCGGCGGACCTCGAGGCCTATAACATCAACCTCGTCGGCGGTGATCCCTATGGCGGGTCCTGCGCGCTGGACCAGTTCTTTCTCTGGCGGCCCTTCGCGGACAGCGTCCGGCATGAGACCGGCCTGAAGGGGCTGTACCATATCGGCGCCTCGACCCATCCGGGGCCGGGTCTTTCGGGCGGCTCGGGCTTCCTTGTCGCCAAGGAGCTTGGCGCATGATCGACCATTCTGACGAGCTTGAGGAGTTCACGCCCTACCTGATGAACCGCATCATCGCGCGGTATAACAAGGGGGTTGAAGCCGCGCTGAAGGACGCCGGGGTTTCCGTGGCCCAGATGCGCGCGCTGGCCGTCCTGGCGGAAAGCGGCACCTGCACGATCACCGAGCTTTCGGTGATGACGGTCATCAAGCAATCCACCCTGTCGCGCACCCTGGACACGATGAAGCGCGCCGGCCTGATCCAGCGCCAGGCGCAAGACGGGGACAGCCGCTTTCGCCTGATCAGCCTGACCGATGCCGGGCGCGCCGCCTATGACGCCGGCTGGCCCGCGATGGGCCGCATGAAGGACACGATGCTCAAGGCCCTGACCCCGGCCGAGCAGGACGAATTCAACCGGATGCTGCTTAAAATCCTCGTGGACATCCGGCACCACGATTTCTGACAAGGAGACCACCGATGGCCGAAAGATCATTCGCCAAGGAAGTCCAGAAACTGAAGATGGGTGAGGGGGAAACCTTCACCGGCGAGGGCATTCTTGCCATTACCAAGGCCCTGCTTGAAAACGGCGTCGGCTACGTGGGCGGCTACCAGGGCTCGCCGATCTCGCACCTGATGGACGTGCTGTCGGACGCGCAGGAGATCCTGGGCGAACTGGGGGTACATTTCGAGGCCTCGGCTTCGGAGGCCACCGCCACCGCGATGCTGGCCGCTTCGGTGCATTACCCGATCCGGGGCGCGGTGACCTACAAGTCCGTCGTCGGCACCAACGTCGCCTCGGATGCGCTGTCGAACCTGGCCTCGGGCGGTGTGACCGGCGGGGCACTGATCATCGTGGGCGAGGATTACGGCGAAGGTTCCTCGATCATGCAGGAGCGCACCTATGCCTTCGCGATGAAAAGCCAGGTATGGATGCTGGATCCCCGGCCCAACCTGCCCGCCATCGTCAAGGCCGTGGGCGATGGTTTCGAACTGTCGGAAGCCACCAACACGCCGATCATGCTGCAGGTCGGCATCCGGTCCTGCCACGTGCACGGGCATTTCACCGCTGCCGACAACAAGCGCCCCACGCAGACGGTCTCCGAGGCGCTGGAAAACCCGCGCCGCAAGCTGGACCGGATCGTGTTGCCCCCGGCGACCTACCTGCACGAGGCCGAGAAGCTGACCAAGCGCAAGCCCGCCGCCGAGCAGTTCATCCTGGAGCGCGGCATCAACGAACGCTTTGGTGCGCCCGCCTCCAGGGTTGGCCTGATCATCCAGGGCGGCACCTACAACACCGTCATCCGGGCCCTGAACCGACTGGGTCTTGCCGACCTCTACGGCGATACGGATGTCGATATCCTGTGCCTAAACTGTGTCTACCCGCTGGTCGACAGCCAGATCGTGGATTTCTGCGACGGCAAGGACGCGGTGCTGATCGTCGAGGAAGGCCACCCCAATTACATCGAACAGCAGATCGCCCACATGCTGTATCAAAAGGGCAAATCGGTAAAGCTGGAGGGCAAGGGCAAGCTGCCCATGGGCGGCGAATACACCGGTCAGGTGATGGTCGACGGTCTGGGCGCCTTCTTCAGCGAACACGCCCCGGGTCTTCTGCCGGTCGCCAAGGTGGCGACGAACGAAGAACCCATCGCCATCCCGGATCTGTCCGGCACCCTGCCCGCCCGCCCGCCGGGCTTCTGCACCGGCTGCCCGGAACGCCCGATCTTTGCCGCCACCAAGCTGGTCGAGGAAGAACTGGGCGAACATCACATCTCTTCCGATATCGGCTGTCACCTCTTCTCGATCATGCCGCCCTTCGACCTTGGGGCGACGACCATGGGCTACGGCCTTGGCCCGGCCTCTGCCGCCGCCTTCCATAACGAGGACAAGAAGGGCCGCCGCGCGATCTCCTTCGTCGGGGATGGCGGGTTCTGGCACAATGGCCTGACGTCTTCGGTCGGGAACGCGGTCTTCAACAAGTCCGACAACGTGATTGTCATCGTCGACAACTTCTATTCGGCGGCGACCGGCGGGCAGGACATCCTGTCGTCACGGGCAGACAACAAGACCAAGCAGACCCAGAACTCCATCGTGGATGCCTGCAAGGGCATGGGCGTGAAGTGGATCCGCCAGATCGACCACACCTATGACGTGACCAAGGTGCGCGACACGCTGAAAGAGGCGCTGAGCACCGAAGAGGAAGGTCCGAAGGTCATCGTCGCCTCTTCCGAATGCATGCTGAACAAGCAGCGGCGGGTAAAGCCGCAACTGGCCAAGGCCGCCAAGGAGGGCAAGCGCGTCATCCGCCCGCGTTTCGGCGTGGACGAGGATATCTGCACCGGCGATCACGCCTGCATGCGGCTGTCCGGCTGTCCGTCGCTGTCGGTGAAGGACACCGGCGACCCCCTGCGGGACGATCCCGTGGCCGCCATCGACCAGACCTGCGTCGGCTGCGGCAATTGTGGCGAAGTGGCGGATGCCGCCGTCCTGTGCCCTTCGTTCTACCAGGCCGAGATCGTGTCGAACCCCACCGATGGCGAAAAACGTCGCGCGACCCGCGCGCACAAGGTCATCTCCTGGCTGCAAACCCGCCGTGACGCCAAGCGCGTCGCCTTTGCCTGAGGACACGCCCATGAACATGCCAGTCCAACAACCGATCATCGCCCGCCGTTCGCCCGGTCCCGACGGGGAAAAGGTCATCACCCTCGCCGCGCTCGCCGTCGGCGGGCAGGGCGGCGGCGTCCTGACCAACTGGATCGTCGCCGTGGCCGAAGCAAACGGCTATCGTGCGCAATCGACCTCGGTCGCCGGGGTCGCGCAGCGGACCGGCGCGACGATCTATTACATCGAGATGTGCCGCGACACAGGCCGGATGCCGGTTTTTGCGCTGTCGCCCTCGATCGGCGATGTGGATATCCTGATGGCGTCTGAACTGATGGAAGGCGGCCGGGCAATCATGCGCGGCTTCGTCACGCCGGGCCGCACCACGCTGATCGCTTCGACCCACCGCATTGCCTCGGTCTCTGAAAAGGTTGCCCCCGGCGACGGGCGCGCCGACAGTGCCGAGGTGATCGCAGCCATGGGTCTTGCCGCCGATCACACCGTCGCCTTCGACATGGAGACGGTCGCAAAGCAGGCCGGATCGGTCATCTCGTCCTCCCTGCTGGGCGCGCTTGCCGGCTCCGGCGCCCTGCCCTTCCCGCGTGAAAGCTACGAAGAGGTCATCCGCGCCTCTGGTCGCGGGGTCGCGGCCTCGCTGCGCAGTTTCGCCGCGGCCTACGACATTGCCACCGGGGCAAAGCCCGCGCCCGAGACGCCCGAAACCCCGGTCCGGCCGGTGCCGGTGCTGAACGTCCCCGAAAAGCTTCGGGCGGACTGGGCAAAGGTCGAAACCCGCGTCGTCGCCCTGCCAGCCGAGGTGCAGGACATGACCGGCCTCGGCATCAAGAAGGTCGTCGATTATCAGGACGTGGCCTACGGCGCCCAATACCTCGACATGGTCGAACAGGCGCTGGCGCTGGATGCCGCGCCCTACGATCTGACCATCGCCGCCGCCAAGTATTGCGCCCGCGCGCTTTGCTACGACGACCTGCCCCGCGTGGCGGATATCAAGACACGCGCCTCGCGGTTCGATCGTGTGCGCGACGAGGTCGTCGTGAAGGATGACCAGGTCATGATGCTGACCGAATATTTCCACCCGCGGTACGAGGAATTCGCAGCCTCCATGCCGAAGGGCCTCGGGCGCTGGCTTCAGAAGCGCAAGGGGCTCGAGGCCTTCTATGGCAAGCATTTCGACAAGGGGCGCCGGATCCGCACCGACTCCCTGACCGGGTTTCTGATGCTCTGGATCGTGTCCTCGCTGCGCCCGATCCGCCGCCGCCTGCTGCGGCACGAGGCCGAGATGGCCCATGTCGACGCCTGGTTCGCCAGGGTACTGGACACCGCCCCCACGGACCGCGCCCTTGCGACCGAGGTGCTGGGCAATTACCGGCTGATCAAGGGCTATTCGGACACCCATCTGCGCGGCCATTCAAAGTTCGCGCGGGTGATGTCCGCCCTCGATCTGCTTGAGGGGCGCGAGGACGCCGCCGACTGGATGCGCCGCCTGCGCACCGCCGCACTGGATGACGTCAAGGGAGAGAAGCTGGACGGGGCGCTTGCCACCGTGCGCAGCTTCGCAGGGTGACCCATGGCTGATCCGATCCTCATCATCGGCGCCGGGATCAACGGCCTTGTTGCCGCCGCCGATCTGGCCGCGCGGGGCAAGCCCGTCCGCGTGCTGGAACGTGGCCCCACTCCGGGTGGCGCCGTACGGACCGAGGAGCTGACGCTGCCCGGTTTCCGACACGACGTGGCGGCGATGAACCTGTCGATGTTCGCAGGCTCCGCCTTCATGGCGAAGCACGGCGACGAGATGGCGAAACACGGCATGGCGTTCGTGCCCATCGACCGCCCCTTTGCCCAGGCGATGGAACCCGGAGACCATCTTGGCGTCACGACGAACCCCGAAGAAACCCTCGCCACCTTC
Source organism: Pseudooceanicola algae (assembly GCF_003590145.2). Taxonomy (NCBI): domain Bacteria; kingdom Pseudomonadati; phylum Pseudomonadota; class Alphaproteobacteria; order Rhodobacterales; family Paracoccaceae; genus Pseudooceanicola; species Pseudooceanicola algae. The sequence goes on from NZ_CP060436.1 coordinate 2,314,323, forward strand.
GCGTCAGCGGCCGACAAGGCGACCTGGCAGGCCCTGATGCAGGATTTTCCCGCCCGCGCCGGTGTCCTCGGCGGCCTGCTTGGCACGCCGATTCAGCGCGGACCGCTGGCGAAATTCCTGTGGAAGACATGGCGGCGCCTCGGTACCGCAGGCAGTCTGGAGATCGCCCAGTTCCTGATGTCCTCACCGCGCGACTGGCTTGAACAGACCTTCGAGGATCCCCGCCTGCGGACCGCCCTGTCGACCTGGGGAATGCATCTTGATTTCGCGCCCGACATCGCGGGCGGGGCGATCTTTCCCTACCTCGAGGCGATGGGGGGACAGGCCATGGGCATGGTCATCGGCAAGGGCGGCGCGGATGTCGCGACCCGCGCGCTGGTGGCGATGATCGAAGCCCACGGTGGACGTGTCACCTGCAATTGCGAGGTTTCGCAGATCCTGCACCGGGCCGGCAAGGCCACCGGAGTGATCGCCAATGGCGAAACCATCGCGGCTACCACGATCCTTGCAGGCCTCGCGCCCAAGCACCTGTCCGGGATGATCGGCGACAGCGGCAGCACCGGTTTTGATCGCGGGATGAAGACCTTTCGCCACGCGCCCGGCACGATGATGCTGCACCTTGCGCTCGACGGGCCGGTGCCATGGCTGGCGCCCGAGCTGAACCGTTTTGCCTATGTCCATGTGGGCCGTTCCATAGACACGGCGGCGCGCACCTATGCGCAGGCCAAGGCCGGGCTGCTGCCCGACACGCCATTGTTGGTAGTGGGTCAGCCCTCGGTCTTCGATCCCAGCCGCGCGCCGGAGGGCAAGCAGGTGCTCTGGGTGCAGGCCCGCGTGGTCCCGGCCGAGATCTCCGGCGACGCGAAGGGCGAGATCACCGCGCGGGACTGGCAGGACGCCAGGGCGCCGATGACCGAGCGCATCCTTGACCTTATCGAGGAGCAGGCCCCCGGACTGCGCGACCGCATCCTTGCCGCCACGGCGGTGTCCCCGCTGGAGCTTGAGGCCGAAAACCCCAACCTCGTCGGTGGCGACCAGATCTGCGGCTCGCACCACCTGACGCAGAACTTCCTGTTCCGCCCCGTGCGTGGCTTTGCCGATGGCCGCACCCCGATCTCGGGTCTGCGGATGATCGGCGCGGCCTGCTGGCCGGGCGCCGGGACCGGCGCGGGCTCCGGCTTCTTTGCGGCGCAGGCAATCAGGTAGGCAGGAGCATCCGGATTTCTTGCCCATCGCCTTCAGATTTTTCTTTAACTATAAACTTTTTAAGTCAAAACTAAATATGAAAGGCCGAGTCCGGCAAACCGGGCCGCATCACACCAACAGGAGTTCGTCACATGAAAGACTTCAGCAAACTCAGCCGTCGCGGTTTTCTCGGCGCCTCTGCCGCGCTCACGGCGCTGGTCGCCAGTGGTATTCCCGCCATGGCGCAGGATGGCAGCAACCTGACCATCGCCTATAACCTCCCGGTGCAAAGCTGGGATCCCACCACTGGGCCGGCGGCCGTCAACCCGGCGCTGCAATCGGTCTACCTGGCCGTTTTCGACCGCTTCATCGGGCAGGCGCCGGACCTGTCCTTTGAACCGGGCCTGCTGACCGACTGGAGCTTCAGCGAGGACAAGTCCACCATCACCATGACCGTCCGCGACGGCGTGAAATGGCACGATGGCACCGATCTGACCCCGGAAGACGTGGTCTGGTCGCTGGAACGTGCGGCCAGCCCGGACACCGGCAACCCCATGCAATTCGTCTGGGGCAAGATCGGAAACTTTTCGGTCGACGGCCAGGTGATCACCGCGGATGTGCTGGAATTCGAACCTGCGCTGTTCAAGTGGATGGCCTTCCTGACCGCCTTCGTCCTGCCCAAGGCCTATTACGAAGAGGTCGGCGCCGAAGGCTTTGAAACCGCCCCGATCGGCACCGGTCCCTACATGGTCGACGCCTTCGAACAGGGGGCCTATGTGCGCCTGAAGGCCTTCCCCGACTACTGGGGCGAGGCGCCCGAATTCGAGACCGTGACGATCAAGTTCGTCACCGATTCCGCCTCTCGCGTGGCCGAGATCGAATCCGGCAATTCCGACATCACCACCAATATCCCCTACGAGGAATACGACCGCCTGATCGCCAAGGACGGGCTGTCGGGCGAGGCCGTTCCGATCACCGATATCGGCATGATCTTCCTGAACGACATCGAGGTGATGACCGACAAGAACGTGCGTCTTGCCGCCCATCATGCCATCGACAAGCAATTGATCATCGACCGCCTTCTGCGCGGCTACGGCGTGCCGCTTTCGACCCTCGAGGCCCCCGGCTATGCCGCCTACGACGACAGTATCGTAGTCGAATACGATCCCGAAAAATCCGTGGAATTGCTGGCGGCCTCCGGCTATTCGACCGACAACCCCGTGACCTTCACCATCCAGACGACCCGTGGCTTCAAGCCCAAGGACTACGAGATGATCCAGGCCATCGTCGGCATGTGGCGCAAGGTCGGCATCGAGGCCGAGATCGAAGTCTACGAAATCGCCAAGCATTACGAGCTGCGCGCGACCGATACCCTGGCGCCGGCGGCCTTCTACAACTGGGGGAACTCCATCGGCGATCCCTCGACCTCGACCGGGTTCTCGATGTTCGGACCTTCGCCCCACGCGGTCTGGGACACCCAGGACCTGGTGGAAAAGATCGGCCCGCTGTTCGTCGAAGCCGATGAAGACAAGCGGATCCAGGGCTTCAAGGACGTGTCGAAGTACATCGCGGAAGAGGGCTACGTCATCCCACTGCTGCAATACGTGATGCCGATCGTCTATGCCTCGGATCTTGCGGTCACGCCCTATACCTCTGGCGATCTGTTGCCGCAGGCCGTTTCCAAACCCTGATCCCCAACGCCCAGGACATGGCCCGGACCGAGCACCGCATCGGTCCGGGCCCCTTAATTTCCCGAGGTTCCCATGCTTCTCAGAACCGTGTTGATCCGGTTGCTGACCACCGCCATCACCCTTTTCGGTGTGGCTGTCGTGGTCTTTACCCTGGTCCGCGTCGCCCCCGGCAACCCCATTGCCATGATGCTGCCCCCGGGCGCCACCGAACAGGATATCGCCAATCTCACGGCGCTTTACGGTTTCGACAAGAGCCTTCCTCATCAGTTCGTCATCTGGCTGAGCGGCGTGGTCCAGGGCGATTTCGGGACCTCGATCACCCTGCGCCGTCCCGTGTCGGACCTGGTGCTCAGCCGGCTGCCCGCGACGCTGGAACTGTCGGTCATGGCGCTGCTGATCGCCGTGGCGCTTGGCGGGCTGGTGGCGGTGCTGGGGGCGCGGCGCCGCAATTCCGCGACCGAGGTCGGGCTGGACCTTGGCAGCGGCGCGGTGCTGTCGATCCCGGATTTCCTCTGGGGGCTGATCTTCGTGCTGCTGTTCGGGGTGCTCTGGCCTGTGCTGTCGATTTCCGGCCGCATAGATCCGCGGATCGCGTTCGATTTCACCACGAATTACTATTTACTTGAAGGATTGCTGCGCGGGCGCTTCGATGTCGTCGGTTCGACCCTTGGGCATATGCTGATGCCGGCCATGTCGCTGGCCCTGCCCCTGGCGGCGATGATTGCCCAGCTTCTCAAGCAGAACCTGAAGGAAGAGCTGCTGAAGGATTACACCACGTTGACGCGGGTGCGGGGCTTTACCGAAACCGCCGTGATCCTGCGCGAGGCGCTGCGCAATGCCGCCCTGCCCACGCTGGCGCTGGTGGGAGTGCAATTCACCTTCCTGATCGGGGGCACGGTGATCGTCGAACGGCTTTTCGCCTACGAAGGCCTTGGAAACATGGCCATCGACGCGGTGATCAACCGCGACCTGCCGCTGATCCAGGGCATCGTCATGCTGTTCGCGGCACTGTTCATCGTGATCAACCTTGCCGTCGATCTTTCCTATACCCTTCTGAACCCGAGGCTTCGTCATGGCTGATATCACCGCCGCGCCCCGCCGACGCCGCAGCGCGGGCAAGGGGCTGAACCTGCGTCTCTGGCTGCCGCTGAGCTGGATCGTGATCCTGATCTGCGCCGCCGTCTTCGCGCCGCTGGTCGCGCCGCAGGATCCATTGATGCAGGACCTGATGATGGAGCGCCTGCCGCCCTTCTTCATGCAAGGGGCAGAACCGGGTTTCTGGCTGGGCACCGACAGTCTGGGGCGCGATGTCCTGTCGCGCATGATCTACGGCGCGCGGATCGCGCTGTTCGTCAGCGTGATCGCCGCCACGACGACCTGCGTCTTCGGCTCCGCGCTCGGCCTGCTGGCGGGCTACTACGGCGGTTGGTGGGATCGCGTGATCTCGCGGCTGGTCGACATATGGATGGCCTTCCCGCCGGTGCTGTTCGCCGTGCTGCTGGTGGCGGTCATGGGCACCGGGCTGACGTCGGTCATCGCCGCCATCGCCCTGATCGACTGGACCCGCTTTGCCCGCGTCATCCGGGCCGAAACCATGGTGCAGGCGCGCATGGACTATGTCGACTCTGCCCGCATCGGCGGGGCCCGGCGTCTGGCCACGCTGGTGACCGAAATCCTGCCGAACGTCCTGCCGACCATCATCGCCTTGCTGATGCTGGAAATGGGCATCGCCATCATCGTCGAGGCGATCCTGAGCTTCGTGAACCTGTCGATCTCGTCGGACGATCCCACCTGGGGGTCCATGATTGCCGAAGGGCGCGGCGCGATCCACTTTGCCTGGTGGGTGCTCCTGTTCCCGCTGATCGCGCTGTTCTTCAGTGTCCTCAGCTTTTCGACCCTGGGCGAAGGCCTGAAGAAACGTTTCGACCCGGTGCTGCAATGAACGATCAAACCACCTCCCGCCCCGCGCTTGAGATCATCGACCTGTCGATCGCCCTGCCGAACGGGGTCCGCCTGCTGCGCGACGTCTCGCTGACGCTGCACCCCGGCGAGGTGCGCGCCCTGGTCGGGGAAAGCGGCGCGGGCAAGTCGATGATCGGCAAGACGGTGCTGGGCATCCTGCCCGACACGCTGAAACGCAGCCAGGGCGAGATCATCTTGGAAGGCCAGCACCTGAACATGATGACCGCCTGGACCCGCCGCCAGACGGTGGCCGAGGTCACGGCGCTGATCCCGCAGGACCCGCTGACGGCGCTGAACCCACTGCGCAAGATCGGCCCGCAGATCGTCGATCCGCTGATCCGAATCCGCGGCTGGGACAAGGGCCGTGCCCGCGCCCGCGCGCTGGAATTGCTGGAGCGCGTGCATATCCGCGACCCCGAGCGTGTCATGCAAAGCTATCCACATGAGCTGTCCGGCGGGATGCGCCAGCGCATCCTGATCGCGGCGGCCTTCGCGCCCGCGCCCCGGCTGATCGTCGCGGATGAACCCACCACGGCGCTGGATGTGACCGTACAGAAGGAGATCCTGAAGCTGATCCGCGAGTTGCAGAAGGAAACCGGCACCGCTGTCCTGTTCGTCACCCATGACATGGGGGTGGTCGCCAAGATCTCTCAGCAGGTCACGGTGCTTTTCGCGGGCAAGGTGATGGAGGACGCCCCGACGCGGGACATCTTCACCAACCCCGCGCATCCCTATACCCGCGCGCTGATCGCGGCGACGCCCAGTTCCGCCGATCTCGACCGCCCGTTCAGCCCGGTCCCGCCCGAGCTTATCGCGGATCTGCATGCTCAGGTCGTCCGGGATGACGCCCTTTGGCAGGGAGGCAAAAGATGACCGCTCTCTTCTCTATCCGTGATCTGCATCTCTCTTTCCCGGATCGGGGCCGCAAGCCGCTGTTCGGCCCGGCCCCCCGGATCGAGGTCCTGAAGGGCCTGACGCTGGACATTCCCGAAGGCCGGATCACCGGGATCGTCGGGGAATCCGGGTCGGGGAAATCGACTTTCGGACGGGTCCTCGTGCGTCTGCTCGACCCGGATGCGGGACAGGTGCTGTTTGACGGCAAGGACATCGCCAGCCTCGGCGAACAAGCGCTCCTGCCCCTGCGCCGCGATCTTCAGATGATCTTTCAGGACCCGATGTCGTCGCTGAACCCGCGCCACAGGGTCTGGCGGCTGATTGCCCAACCGCTCAGGCGTTACGGGCGCGGCGGCACCAGGGGTCAGGCGATCGAGGCACTGGCCCGCGTCGGCCTGCCCGCCGCCTTCGCGGATCGCTATCCGCACCAGTTGTCCGGTGGCCAGCGACAGCGGGTCGGCATTGCCCGCGCCATCGCGCTGGAGCCGCGCTTCATCCTGGCGGATGAGATCGTCTCGGGTCTCGACGTGTCCAGCCAGGCACAGGTGCTGATGCTGCTCAAGAGCCTGGCGCAGGAAATGGGCCTGACCGTGGCCTTCATCAGCCATGATCTTTCGGTAATCCGCCACCTGTGCGACGACGTCATCGTGCTGAACCACGGAGAGATCGTCGACGCGGGCCCCGTGGCCGAGGTTTTCGAGAACCCGCGATCCGATGTCACCCGCAAACTGCTTTCGGCGATCCCCCTGCCGGAAATGGACGATAGCTGGTTCGACGCCTGAGGCGCCTTGCGGGTCAGGTTGCAGCTGAGTCCTTGGCGTGGGTGGCTCAATCCTGCAGGGTCTGCGCCAGCAGGCCGTGCAGCCAGATCAGCCCCGGATCGCTGGCAAAGCTGTCGTGGATCCAGAAGTTCACATCGAAATCCGGCACGTCGAAGGGCAGTTCGCAGAACCCGAATTCGCCATGCCGGTTCATCAGCGCGCAGACCGAATAGGGAAAGAGCGCGACGAAATCGGTGCGCCGGATGATTTCCGGCACGATGGTGAAATGATCTACTTGAGCCACGACCCTGTAGGGAATGCCAAGATCCGCGATCCTTTCCCGCGCCATGCGATAGCCGGTGGCGTCCTGCCCCACATCCAGGAAGGACAGCCCCGAAAAGGCATCTGGCGTCCAGTCCCGCGCCTCTAGCGGATGGCCGCTGCGGAACAGGCAGACGATCCTGTCCCGCATCACCGGCCAGCCAAGGCAGCTTGTCTCGGGAAGGCGCGGTTGATAGCCGATGGCCGCATCCACCTGCCCCGTCCGCAGGGCCGAGGCGATATCGTCCGGCGCGATCCGCGATGACCGGACCCGGACATCTGGCGCCACGGTCTGAAGCGCGGCCAGCAGGCGCGGCAGGATGACGAATTCGCCGGTATCGGTCATCGCCACGCGGAACTGGCGCGCGGCGGTGGCGGGATCGAACTGCGTGGTCGCCTGCATCGTGTCCGCCACCAGACGCAGCGATTCCTCGAAGGCTGAACGCAGGGAAGCAGCCATCTGCGTCGGCGCCATCCCGTTGCCCGAACGGACGAACAGCGGGTCGCCGAATTCATCGCGCAACCGGCGCAGGGCATGGCTGACGGCGGGCTGGGTCAGGCCCAGCCTTCCCGCCGCGATGGTCAGGTTGCCGCTGTCCCAGACCGCCAGGAACACCTTTATCAGGTTCAGATCGAACCGCAGAAGGGTCTTGTTGTCCATGCCGCCGCCCCCTTTTCCCGGCTCAGGGATAGCCGCGCGGCGCCTCGAGCCCCGCGAGCACCCGACCGGCGTTTTCCAGGATCATTTCCGTCACCGCGGCATGTTGCGTCACCACCATGGCATCGCGCAGGTATCGCTGCATCGGGCTCTTGCGGCTGATGACCCCCATGCCGGCGATCCGATAGGCCTGCTGGACGACCTCGGCCCCCTTGAGCGCAGCATTGGTGGCGCTGAGCCGCAGCATGTTGTTCTGCTCCAGCGACACAGGATCCCCCTTCAGCAGGCTGTCCCAGGCCGCTTCGGCGGCTTCGTAGAAAAAGGCCCGCGCACCGCGCAACCTGGCTTCGCATTCCGCGATCCCGGACAGGAAATAGGGCCGGTCGCACAGCCGTGCATGGCCCACGCCGATCTTGGCCGCGCCCGAAACGGATTTCGCCTGTTCGATCGCAGCGCGGGCAAGGCCAAGGTTGCAGGCCGCATGGACCTGGGCCTGATATGCCATGGCCGGATACCTGTAGAGCGGTTCGTCGATGACGCCGGGCGCGCCGCGTTCGCAGATCCACATGTCGGGGTAAAACTTGTCGGTGACCAAAGTGTCGTGACTGCCGGTGCCCTGCATCCCGGAAACATCCCAGGTCTCGATGATCTCGACCTCGCAGGCGGGTGATACGCCCATCATCACGACCGGCGGCGCATCCGGTTGCGCGCCCTGTGGATCGCCCGCGATGCCGACGCCGATCCAGTCCGCGCCCTTGCAGCCCGAGGCGAATTTCCAGCGCCCGGACACTTTCCAGCCGCCCTCGACCCGCGTCGCCTTCTGCACCGGGTGCAGCCCTCCGGCAAAGACCTGATCGGGACCCGTTGCGTAGATGACCGCCTGCGCTTCTTCGCAAAGCGCGGCCGTGTAGGTGTTGGCCGAGCCGAAGGCCGAAACCCAGGCGGCGGATCCATCTACCGTCCCGATCTTGTCCACCATCTTCAGAAAATGATGTGGGGCCATGGCGTCGCCACCGAACTTCTGCGGCGTGGCCGACCGGAAGATCCGCGCCGCCTTCATCAGATCGACAATATCCTGCGGGATATGGCGCAGGGTCTCGAAGGTCTCGCGCCGCGCCTCGATCACCTCGAGCAGATGTACGAATTCGGGGGTCTCGGTCAGCCGGTCGAAATCCACGGCGGGAGCGGCCAGCTTTTCAACATATGTCATGATGCACTTCCTTTATCCGGGAGCATCCTGGCCGAAGGGGACCTCATAAACCTAATTCATATTCATTATTGTAAAAATGCACCACATTCATGTACCCGGGACCTGAGCCCGGGCAGAGGCCGTCACACGCGTAATAGACCCCCATCGCACTGATATAATTACTAATTTTATACTCAGCAGATCCGGGGCTATCCGGTTCGGGAAATGGCGAATGACCAGACAAAAACCACGGCAACCGGGGATTCGCCCGTAAACCGGGCAAAAGGCCCGTTGGCTTACCCCCTGCGAGGAAGGGATCGAGAGTCAGCCGCAGGCCTGCCTGCGCGGCGCAGGCTATCCGATGGCACATCCGGATGCCGAAAGCCCCGCGCATGAACAGCCGGACAGCCTTCGCATCGTTGCAATGCAAGGCGATCTCGGGGTCCGAGGGCCAATGCCGCCAGCCTGAATTGAAAATAGGCAGCTCTTCAGGCAGCCATGCAAGACTTTATTGTTGCCTGAAACACAGATCCGTGCGATTCCGTATGGATTCTCGTCATCTTTCGACCCACCGACAGACAGGATGAAATCAAGCCGTTGTAAAAGTTGAATTTTTTATATTTTATGGAGGCTGACCTGCCCCATCCACACATTGATCCAAGGCGGGCCCAGGGCCGCCTATGTCTTGCCCAAGACGGCGCGCTCCAAGGCGATTCGGCGATGAAGGCAGCGACGAACAAGCCTTTATCGCCTCTGGTTGAAGCATTGCAAACCTGAGACTTCTTCGCGCGAATTTCGATTGGAGATCCATCGACAGGACCCGGCGCTGGCACAAAAGTGATCTTCGGCCACCTGTTGATCTGGAAATTCCATTTACGCTTCGAATTCTTATTGCACCCCACTGGGGGAGCGATAATCATCGTTGGGATTGCCGTCTACTCAATGTCATTTCTGCGTCTCCTTCCCGGGTCGCCCCGCTGGGAAATGGGAGGGACCTATTGCTTTTCTCTCGCAATATCAGCAGTGTGGCCCGGTGCAACATGCTGGAAAATGGCAAGACGAAAGCGATTCCGAATATGCCATTTTGTTCTTGAGCGCGTTTGGGGATTAAAGCCGGACATGACCATTAGAGTTTTTAAATGCCATGATTGCGGGCACAAAATGCGAATTCGCGGAAAGCATTGCGGGAGATGCTACGCGGTCAAGTATCCTTACCAAACGCGAAGACCATGGATTCTGGGTGCAGCAGCCGTATTACTGATCTTGTTCATGTTCGCATGTACGGTCGCCTGAGGCATGCCCGGCTCTTGCATATCCGGATCAATTCGCTGAGAAGCATCCAGCGTGGCCCCGTAGCTCAACTGGATAGAGCAGCCGACTTCTAATCGGCAGGTTGAGGGTTCGAGTCCTTCCGGGGTCGCCACCTGCCACCTGCCACCTGTGCCAATGAGGCATAAGCTTGCACGTTTCGGCGATTTTCATGCACATCCCCTGTCAAGGGGCTTGGGGTGCCATGTCGAAGGTTTCTTCTAGCACACTGAGATGAGACGCCATTTCAGCATATGCCGTGGCTAGCGGTCACTTTGCTCCATGAGATTTCAGGAGTGCCACAACCGGCGCAACAGCGTTGCGAAGATAGACCGGTCCGACATCCAGGCCGTTCGGTCGGAACGGCTGGATACCTTCGCTCTGCAGAACGGCCCGAATCGTGTTCAAATGCGCACCGGTTTCGGCCGACAGCATCGATGGTGTCGTGTAGTTGGCCTCAAACGCAGCGATGTCGTCCCGGCTCATTCGCCACTCCCGACGCCTGGTCGTGGGATTCAAAACCAACATGGCCGGCGTGTGACCACCTTCGATCAGAGCCAGGAATTGACCCTTCCCCCGAATACCCGCCGACCGGGCGAAGGCCGCTGCGGTCACCTCTCCCTGGCTGGTCGATGGCTTGGGCTCCGGCGCGGTCTTCGCCTTGAACTCAGCAACCTCAGTGATTTCCACCACAAGCCCGTGGTAGCCGAACATATCAGGGCGCTGACCAAGGCGCAAAGCTCCCGTCCGGATAGCCGCAATGATCTCACCAACCGGAAGGTCCAGCCGCTTGTGAACGAGTTGGATCGTCTCCCACCCTGGCTCCTCTGGGGCAACCGGCTGCGCATAGGCCTCCAACTCCTCAAGAAGAGCGTGGCCATCCGCAATCCGCCAAGGCGATTTGATCGTCGCGACGTTGGTCCTCGGGACGAGGACACCGTCTGCCTTCAACCCTTTCAATTCGGCCAGGGTTGCGCCGATTGCCCGTCGCAGCGCAATCGGACCAACCAGTGTGGGGATTTCATCAAGAATGTGCTGCCAAGCCTTCGCATCATAGGTCTTGCGGGCATCGGCACGCTTGTCACCGGGCGCAAACGCGCCCGCTTCTGTCAGGAAATCATCCAGCACAGCCGGGCCGATGCCGGTTTCCTTGGATGCTGACGCAAGGGAGTGGAGGCGCCGCTCTATCACGGCCTGGCCGAGAAGGTCATCCCCTGGCGCCAAGGGCCATATTTCCAGAAAATAATCACGAAGGATCCTGCGAAAGCCCGCAAAGGCATCGTCATCGAGATAGATGCCTTTAAGATGTTTGAAGAGCGGACCCAACTCGCCCTGCGTCACGATGTGGCCGCCGTCCTGCGATCGCATCAGGATGTCCAGAGCTGCGCGGATCCCATCAGGGCCTTGCGAGACGAAGGCAAATCCCGCGGCCTTGGCGCGCCGATCGTCCGGGGCCTCACCCTGTTTGCGCAGCAAAGCTGCACCGATAAACTCACAGAGTGTGATTGTCGGAAACACCGGCTGTGATGCCAGCCATGTTTTGTCCGCAGCGATACCCTGCGACAGACGCTTATCAAGCCAGAGGTCATAGTCGGTAGGATCGATGCGCAGGCGGTCGAATGATCCTGCTCGCAGATCCGGCAGGATTTCCGCCAATCGCGCTCCAATATCATCCCGTTCGATGGGGCGCGCGCTAGACCACAAGGGAACCAGCGGATGGTGGTGCTGGTGGCAAATATCAACACCTCTGCAAAGCCAGTCCCCCCGCAAGGCAATGTGCCGCAATGGATGGGGATGATCGGCTGCTTGCTCACGCATGCAGTGTGGACAGCCCCGAATGATCGGATTTCGTAGGGCCCGCGAGACGAAGACCTCCTTCCGAAACCGCATTCGGACGTCTCCGATGCGTTCACCTGTCCAGGAGAGCACCTCGGCGAGCTGCATGGCAGACACCCCGGCGCGTTCTGCAAAAATCGCGACGGCCTCTTCGTCCTGCTCCAGGATACGTCGAAAGGTGGTACCGAGATCGAGGGCGAAATTGACAGCGTCCGTCCCATTCAGGATTGCCATGCGCGAAAACAGCGACGGGAGAGTCTCGCGGTCAACGGGCTCTACTGTAAGGGCGAGTTTCCGCACCAAATACACCTCCCTGTGTGCTCAACCACCGCATGTGTTTGGGTACGCTGCCCCATAGCCGTTTCGGGCTCGGAAGCGAAGTCGCCATTCGCCGCAAACTCGGTAAGACATGTGCAAAGCCGGGGCCCGGTAAGGATGCTACCGAGGTGAAGGGCGCAAGCAGCCTCGAGGACTAGGTCGCGTCGGGCGGCCTAGGACCGCTGCGGGGCGTCCACCTCACCGGTTACTAAAGTTGTACCGCATGCCCTCAATATCGATCATGCCGATACCATCAGAAAAAATTTGGCAGAATGGCCGCTTGCATCCAATAAGCAGGTTTTTTAGCGACAGCGGCGAACTTCCGGAGTCCGCCTAACCAGAAATATCTTAGTTCACGAGGTGGGCCGACGGCAGGACCCTTGCCAAGATTACAAAGGTATCTGACATCGAGTTGTTGGCGAGGTTTGCCAGCGTATCCTCAAGTGTCCTCAATCGATCCGTCATTCCTGATATACGCGCCTGCATGCGTCTCTGTTCGGCCGCGATCTGCCCTTCAATCATCTGGATCTGTTGCTGGTCTTGGATGTTGCGGGACCGCAATTGCTCAATGCTGAGTTGCTTCCATCGGACATACGTTTCGGTTTCAGAGGTCAGGGTCTGCCTCCTGTCTGAAAATGCCGACATTGCTTCCTCGCGCGAATTTCCGAGGCGTATACGCTCTTCCTGCGTCATCTCCCTTGCCAGCGCGTTCACAAGCCTCTGGAATTCGGGGACAGGTGCTATCATCTTTTGGATTTGCCGGTTCGTAGTCGGTTTGCAGCCTTCGCCGAGGAGGGCCCGTGTGATCTTGTCGGCGCCGACCTCCACGACCCCGTCAGCGGAGACCACAAGGCAGCGCGTCCTGATGACGTCGGGGAACAGGGTGGACATCCATCGGCGGTCAGAAAGGCGTCCGACGCGCACGGCCGGAACATCGTCGTCGCGCGTCCTGATTTGCTTGTCCATGAGTATCGATGGCCGCCAAGAGCTGCGAACCAATATCAGCGTTTTCCCGACCAGATCTGAAGCCAGGCCTTCATCCGACAAATGGACGCCGACCGTAGTAGGGGAAACCGTCATTACTTTCAACGTGGCATAAGCCTGACAGACCAAGTCATCATGTATTTCGTCTCCAGTCGAAAAGAAACGGGCTCGTTTCCCGAGTTGTTCCTTCGGCAAGACGACATCTTTTTTGGGTGGCTTACCAAGTCGATCCCGGCGCCAGCGAAAAACCTCGGATTCGCGCGTTGTCATCGCGCCGAGTTTGTAGGGGCAATCTTCCAGCAGTGGCGGCAAAGAAAGGGTTGCGACGCGTTCGCCGTCGTTGGATTTTGGAAATCCGCCTTTCAAGGCTCCACTGAAGTGCAATAGGCGCAACCAATCATTTCCAGCATGCTCCGCGGCACGAATATTGCCAACGATCTCGCTGATGTCGTCCGCGGTATCCGGCTGGGCCGGGCCAAAATCCTCTCCAGACTGGTTCAGGCCGAAGGACAGCTCGCTTTTCAGTTCGGAGGCGGCCTGCCTGAAGCTGTCGCGGCCAGCCGCTGCATCGGTGATGATCCTGTCGAGACGCTGGGACAGGGCTTCGTCGAGGTAAGGCAAGGGCTGTTCGAAGACCTCCATCAGGTCAAGTGCTTCAAGCACCCTCTCATCTGCAGAACCGGCAACGACCATTCGCCATATACCAATCCTGCCCACGGTCCGATCTTTCATGTAGGCAATCAGCCCGCCGGAGCGGAGGCGGTCAAGGCGACCTATGAGCTGATCGATACGCGAGGCTTGCCATGGCAGGTTGTAGAAGATCATGTCCTCGGCGAAGTTATGCAGGTTGAGACCTGCTTCGACAAATTCCTCCATGATCAGGACAGTCGCCTCACTTTGGACGGCACCGACTACATGCACCAGATCAGTGTTGTAGCGACCACGCATGGTTGCGATGCCACCTTCAGAGAGGTGCGGGAACATTTCGGACAGACGCCGTTCCAGCATGTCGACGGTGGGCGTGTCGCCCGCGACGATGATGATACGCCGCTCTGGATCTTTGTGCCAATAGCCGAGCAGCACGTCGCACAGGTCGTCGAACAACGCGTTGCCGGGATTGCGCGACAGGGTGGTCTCCACCTCGTCCCGCAAGTCCTGGTGGGCCGAGAAGGTTCGGTGGCGCAGCATTTCGCGTAGGCTGGATCCAGCACGGAACATCTGACGGCATTGTAGCCAAGGGGCCGACCCTATCGGATTGTCCCGACCGTCCCGGCAGGCTGCATTTTGCAGTTTTATCTTCGGCACCTCTGCATCGGACGGCGCGGTACGGACAGTGTGAACCTTTCGCGTAGGCGCCATCCCTGGCCATTGGCTTCGCGTCTGACGAAGGATTCGGCGATCCGCCGCGAAAGCGGTCCTGTAGGCCGCGGCGGAGAGTGTGCCGTCGGAAACGTGCGCCTGCGCCGCAGCGGCGTCTTCCGACAGGAATTCCAAGGGCTCGCGGCCGAGGAGGTTGGCGATTTCCGAGCGTTCCGGTTCGATCGCACCGATGACAGCGCGGGCCCAATCGCGATTGCCCAGACGCGGCGTTGCCGTCAGCAGCAGGACATGTCTGAACCGTGGCGCGTCGCGACGCTGACGCTCCCGGCACAGACTGGAAAGGAATGCCGCGTCTTCGAGGTTCATGGCGTGGATCTCGTCCACGATCAGCATGTCATAGCCCTCCGGAGAAGGACGTGCCGGTTGCCTGCGGACCATGTCTGCTTTGATCAGGTGGACATAGCCTTCGCCATCGGGATGCTCCTGCTCTTCATCTGCGTCAGTCAGGATGGGGGCTGATATGTGGCCGCGCGCCGAAAGCTCAACCTGCCACTGGTAGCAGATGCGTTCCGGTGCGACGATTGCCACCCTTAAAGACGGGTCCCGCCTGCGCAAGATATTAAGGATCATCAAAGCCTGCACCGTCTTACCCATGCCGACCTCATCGGCGAGAAGGTGACGGATTTCCGTGTCCGCAAGGATGCGGCGTAGGTTGGCGATCTGATGTGGGTAAGGGTCGGCCGCGACGCCGAGGGCGCCACCCATCTCCCAAGACTCAGCTGCGACGAGGCGTTCTAGGGCGTGAAAGCCCGACTGGGCAAGATGAAAGCTATTCATGTAAGGTCAACATTCGTCATAGCGCGATAGCGCAAGGCAGCGTAGCGAACGGCACGCGCGGTGGATCGGTCAGCGCCGAAGCGCAGCAATCTGCCCCGCCATTCCGGGTCATCCATGACCCGCTCCGGCGCCAAAAAAAGGTGCAACAAGGCTCGCAGGTCGGCCGGTGTTATCCAGCGCCCGCTCCGGGACTCAACATCGAGATGGCTGGACACCAAGGCGGCAATCAGGTCGTCCAGATGGCTGGATTCATATGGCAACCGTTCGAGGCTTTCCGCGCGCTGCGCCGGCAGCACGAGTGCGGACAACTCGGGAAGGCGCGCCGCTTCACGGGCGCGTGCCACGAGCTTTTGCCAGCTGCCATCAGCATTGCCAGCGTCGAATTCGAGCTCAGCAGCTCCATCGGACATCGCTTTCTTCGAAAGCTTCTCCCACGCATCGAGAACCGCATCGTCCATGTCGGGCCACATGTCTCCGTCGGGAATGACGACAAGGTCCGGCGCAGGCAATATTTGGCGAAAACTCTCTTCGAGATAGCCGGCGAGTTCGTACTTCTGAACGTCATCCAGCGGTGAGAAAGCTGTTGTGCCACAGACCAGATCGGCCTGCATGGCTTCGGTAACCAGCCGCCGGTGAAAGCCCGTTCCAAGTCCGCGACAGGACTTTTCCCTCTTGATCCAGAGATCACCACAGAGCGCGGCTACAAGCCTATCTTCTAGTTTTCGGCGGGCATTGGATCGAAGACCTTCTCCTACTGCTGATCCTGCCGAGGCGAGGCTCCAGCTGACATAGGCCTCAAAGCCTACGGTAAGGCCGTGTGCATAACCTTGGGTTTCCGTGACGCGCTCAACCGGATCTGCTATGGCTCTGGGGATGCTGCTGAGTAGCGTGCCGGCTTCGGGTTCCACCAGAATGCAACTGCGTAGCGCACCGTCGCTTCCCCCGGCTGGACGGAGAAGGCCGTATCCAGATGTCAATGCTGAGGAC
This sequence comes from Pseudooceanicola algae, assembly GCF_003590145.2. Lineage (NCBI taxonomy): Bacteria > Pseudomonadati > Pseudomonadota > Alphaproteobacteria > Rhodobacterales > Paracoccaceae > Pseudooceanicola > Pseudooceanicola algae. Next base: position 2,330,574 of record NZ_CP060436.1, read on the forward strand.
GAGGTTGCGCCAAGCACAAACGCCGTGCTCGAGATCACGGGATCGCAGATGAGCGCCTCCAGCGTCTCTTGTCCTTCCGCTGTCCATTGTGCGCTTCGGCGATCAAATTTCCATTCTGGCTCCGGAGTCGCGAGTGACCACGCGTTTCTGTCCAGCCCATTTGCTCGGACCTCAAGACGGGCGTACATGCCACCTTTGGTCCAAAGACGGGCCACGGTCCGGATGTCGGCAAATTCGGGGCGATCAAAAGCGATCCTGACAGGCGCACTCGGCGTGAGGATGCGTACGGTACGGGATAGGCCACTACTGGAACTCAACGTGATGTCGAGGACCATGTCGTGCAGGGTGATCGGTGTTGACAGATGCAGCGCGCCAGCACCGCGCGCGATCTCTGAAAGGCCGATTCCATCAGGCTGGAGGGATAGTCTTACAGGCGCAGGCGGTTCGATATCGCGGAAAACCAAGTCGATCGGGGCAACTTTGGACGTGTCGAGCGGCGACAGTGACCAGATCCCCTCGGTCATCGGCAAAATGTGCCATCGGTCGTCTGGGAGACGGAATTCGGTACTTTCAGTCTGGTCGAGACGCTCGGCAAAGATTGTAATAGGTGTTCTCGATCGGGCCTGGACCGGTCGTCCCGAGGCCTGGCTTACGGTGGAACCATCGTGGCGCAGGGTCAGGCCGCCCAGGAAGTCAACGAATGGTTCAGCTTCCACGTGGATGCCGTGCCGGGCCAAAACTGCATCGCCCTCCGGTGTCCCGCTGCTGAAGTGGTACAGCCCGTCCCCCCAACCATCGAGGGCCCGTCCTTCAAGAACCATCTCGTAAAAATAGATGCCCGGCGTCACCCAGTCCGTGGGTCTGAGCTGTGTTTGATATCCGTCGTCACCCTCGTCTTGGAAGAGCAATCCCGGCGCGGGAACGATGACGCGTTCCAGCCAGGCCGGTGCCTCAATTCCGCTGATCTGCGGGCGGGGAACCTCTTCGAGCGGACGTCCGATGAAGACGGTATCACCGCAGAGGAAGCGCTCAAGGGTTGTAGAACGCGCGCCAACAGTGACCGTTGATTTTGACAAGTGAGCACCGACTCCTGACCTGACTGCTTCGAGTTCGGCGGGGGTGAGGCTTGGCCCTCTTACGGCCAAGCCACGGGCCTCCGCGTCATCAAGCAGGAGTTCGTATGTTGCCTTGGGAAGACGTTCCACGCCCTGATGCTCAGCAAGACGCCTCGCCCGGATGACGCGTTCGAGACGCTTGACCTCACTTTCCGATCTCAAGTCATTGGTCAGGCGCTGCAGGAAGCCTGCTTCCATACCCAAGTCGCCTGTTCCGCCGGTGACTAGATGGCGGATTACGGGCAGCACAAGGTCGTCATCCTGCAGCCAGGATTCCAGCCGTCGTGAACCGAAGCCACGGGCAAGCTCTTTCAGTCCCGGCAACGCCGCGTTCGTCACTTTCGGATTACCGGTTTGAATCAAGAACTCTCTAACTAGACGTGCCAGGGAGCCATGGACCTCTCGAGGAACCATGGCATTTCGGACGGGCCATGCAATGTGAGGAAAGGCTGCCGACCAGGCATCATCCAGAGGTCGCGCGGCTCCGAACTCTATTGCACAATCCCGGAACAGATCGGAAATTTCGCTGCGTTGTGGAATTGGAATGTCGACCTTGATTGCTGACTCAACTAATGGCCAGAAATCGGTCCCTGTACCCCTGTATTCATAGCCGATCTCGGTCACGACTACGCAAAGCGACAGCGCAAATTCCTGCCATGCCCGCCTGGTGAGCTGATGTAACGCAGCACGCTGGCTGACAATGTACATCAATTGCTCGATTGCGTCGCGATCGAGGCCGTGTTCAATCAGATATACAGCTCCGCCATCCCGCTCCCGGGACAGGTCTGAAAAAATCTGCGCCAGCAGATTCTCACTGGCAACCAAGTCATTCATCTTTTCATTTCGTCACGCAGACGCCAATAATGGTACTACATGCTTGAAGCGGTTCGCGGTGATTTTCAATAGGCATGTCATTACTTTAGGTCGGGTACAACGTGGAATGCTAAACACTGATTTCGACTCGGTGGACGCCGTCGCCCGCGGTCAAAAACTGGCCGCACAGTTGCGCAGGGATATCCATGATCTCGGGGCGGTGCCGATTTCCCGGGTAGTCGCCGGTCTACGAACATTTGCCATAGCCGAAGGCGTGTCCGAGGCGGCAGCAAAACAATGGGCACAGGCTCTCGTGTCGGTTCTGGTGGCCTGCGGTGATCTTGGTTCCGGCAAGTCGTACGGCGAGCCGGTCTTGGTGAAACGAAGGTCGGTGTCGGTGCTGATCCAAGGGGATCGGTGCATCCTGCTTGGGGGCGATCCGTCCCAAGGCGAACCTCATGGCCTGCTGCGAACAACGGATGTGGTCCCCGCAGATGCGGTCAGTTTCCATGACAGGGTCGGCGAGCTTTCAGATGATGATGTCGCTGGTCTCTGGCAGGTCTTGGACGCAGGAGTCTGGTTGTTGGGTGGGACTTCTTCAAGCGGCGTGACACGCGTGCTTGGTCTTGCTGGCGTCGTGCCAGACCTGACGATCCCCCAGGAAACATCAGCTTGGCTCAGGGAGTATTTTCCTTTACCCCGGACGGGCGAGAATGCTGCTGATCCATCACAAGCTGCAGTCATCGACAGTTCAGCAAGTTTGCGACAGATCGTTACCGCCGGCCCGGGAAGTGGCAAGACACATACCGCCACGGAACGGGTCATACATCTTGTGCAGCAAGGCCTGCCACCTGCCGGAATTCGCCTCATCACCTTTACTCGCGTCGCAGCTGAAGAGGTGGGGGGGCGCATCTCGCAGGCTCTTGTGGACTACTCTTATTCCGGCGGCGTCACGTGTGGTACGATTGACTCTCTCGCGTGGAACTTGGTGACTACACTTGGGGATGCCCCGTCCGGGGGACACGAGCGGATCGTTCGTGTTGCTCGAAAAGCGATTTCAGACGGCGATCAGGCGATGCTGGATCTGCTGACGGGAATTACCCATCTGGTGATCGACGAAGCCCAGGACATCGTTGGGGAGCGACGCATGTTTTGTAGCGCTTTGATCGATGCGCTGCCAATGAACGTTGGAGTAACAATACTGGGCGACGGGGCACAGGCGATCTACGGATCGTGGGCGGGCGACAAAGGGGGTGATGGGTCCCTGCATGCCGAGTTCAGAGGCCGCGCCGGCTGGGAAGACCGAACCCTTACGGCAAACCATCGGACAAAGTCAGACAGTCTGCGGCGTTTCTTCGCACAAGCGCGGGCGCTACTCGAAGCCAACGGTGATCCGCGTTCGACTTATCTCGAAATTCGGGAAATGCTCGAAGACGTTGCGACGGATCCGAATGTGAGCCTGACCGGACCGGTCTTTCCGTGGCGGGATGACAGTTTGATCCTTTTCCGGGGCCGAGCTGCAACCGAGGTCGCGTCAGCCCGATTGACTCGGGCAGCCCGGACACACCGTTTGAAACTGTCGGGACAAACAACTGTTTGCGATCCGCTGGTGGGCGTGATGTGCGCGGGGCTTGCACCCGGTGCTGCTGTACGTCTTGAGCATGTGCGCCGGCGACTTGCGGACCTTCATCCCGCGCCGTTTGGTCTGACGGAAGAGGACGTGCTTTCGGACATTCAGTCCCTCGGGAATGGACCGACGGCGCGCCTTCAGGACATCGCGGAGGCTGTTGAACGGGAGCCGGTGGCGCACACGCGCGATCATGTCGGCACTGCAGGTCCGCTGCTTGGCTCCATACATGGAGCAAAGGGGCGTGAAGCATCGAACGTACTTCTCATGCTGCCTCCGGTTCCGACTGGTGATGATGTCGACTGGCAAGAGGAAACCCGCGTTCTGTTCGTAGGGGCGACGAGGGCATCGACACACCTGTATCTGGGCAGGGCGCGGCCGGGTTTGGTTCGTCCTGGAAAGAATGGAGGCAGATGGATGCGCGGAAGCGGCGGCGGCCTCCTGCTGTCCGGGTCGGAAGGGCTGAGATCGCTTGGCGGGGTGGCCCCGGCCTTGGAGGTTTGGGAGGCAGCAATCCGGCAACCCAGTTGCTCGTTCCGGCGCAGCGACACAGGTGAGGAGGCGCTATGGCACCTCTTCACAGACAGTGGGGAGACGTTGGCTCAAGTTGATGGCCCGCTGAGTGCCGACCTCGATTACCTCGCGTCCGGTCGGGGCGGCCTCGCTGCAGGCACAATACGCGTGGTCGGTGCAACAACCGTGGTTGACCGTCGAAACGATGGCAGGATTCAAGAGGTGACTCTGCTGCCGGTGCTTCAGGGCGTCGTGCGGGGTGCCGGGAGTAAGGACGATCAAGATGACCAGTAACCCGTTGGGTGTCGCGCGCCAGCGTATGATCGAACGCCTCAGGCAGGATCTCATGGGGCCCTTGGCGGATGATGAGGTTCTGCATGACAGCCCGTCGGAGATCTACATGACGGGCATCCTGTTTGCCCAGAAGAGCCCGCAGGGCATGGGCGAGACGGAGGGCGCGGTTCTTGGTTCCGATGAGGGGGACGATGCCGCGTCCCGGGTGCCGCCGGATACTTTTCGCCCAAGTTCGGCAGGGTTGTCTTTCGCGGTTCGCCCGACGGATGGTGAAAACGTCCTTCTCAATGTGGATGTTTCGTCGGCCCGCTACGAGGCCCGACCACGTGCCACTTCCGACGATGGACGCCCGCGGTTTGATTGGGGGCGCAAACAGTTGACAGCCCGTCATTCCATCGAGCTGCCCAGTGATCGCGATGGCGAATATGATGTGCCCGGTGTTCCGGAGATGACGCTGTGGTTGCGCTCGCGCAGGCTTGGCGACCTTTACCTTGTGACTATCATTCTTCTGAACAGAAACGTAATGCCGGAGAAATCCGAGCCCGGATTACGCGACGTCGGCAACCTGCATCAAGTTGGGTTCAGCGTCGAAGCCGATCCTGATTTCGGTCTGATCGTTCCTCGTCCGGATCCAATGCTACGGATGCCGGATGAAGATCGGGCCACGGCCGCGCTGCTCTATCGCGACGCTCCCGATTATGGCGCTGGGCATACTTGCTCCATCCGGAGTGAGAATCTGCCAGATGGAACGGTTCGCCTTTCGACCGAGTGGTTGCCTTCGACGCTGGTCAGATCGCCAGGGCCTCTGGGTGATCCTGAGCATTTTGGGAAACTCGTCGCGAAGAAGCTGGAGGGTGCTCTCGGCTCTGAGTGGCTTTCTGTTGCGCCTTCTGGCGATGTTTGCGCGGCGCTCGACGAGCTCTGTGCATGTTACGATCAATGGATTGCTGCTCGAGAAGCTGAGGTCAATGCGTTACCAGCCGGGCACCAGGATACGGCGCGGCGTCATATGGACGAGTGTCGCATCGCGTCAGGCAGGATGAGAGAGGGCGTGGATCTGCTTCGGAAGGACGGTCCGGAACTCTTTGCATTCCGGCTCGCCAACCGCGCGCTCTGGCAACAGAACGAATGGAAACGAAAACGGGATTCCAGGATTGGCCCACTGGTCTGGCGCCCGTTTCAGATGGCCTTCGTGCTGCTATGCATGGCTTCGGCTGGGAACCGGGACCACGATGATCGTGGCGTGATGGACCTACTTTGGTTTCCCACCGGGGGCGGCAAGACCGAAGCTTACCTGCTGTTGACGGCATACACAGTTTTCATGCGCCGTCAGCTAGGAGGACCTGAGACTGCCGGCGTCACGGTTCTGATGCGCTACACATTGCGCCTGTTGACGGCGCAGCAGTTCCAGCGGGCAGCGGCGATGATCCTTGCCTGTGATCTATTGCGGACAGGGGACAGTGAGTGCCCGGGCATCAAGATCCCTTCCTCCCTCTCGCAAGGCGCGCCGATTTCCATTGGCCTTTGGGTCGGCAGGGACACAACTCCGAACAAGATCGTTGAAACAGAGAAGACCGGTTCGCCCGCACAGATCGAGCATTGCCCGGACTGCGGTTCACAACTCGAGTGGGATATCGCGTCCAGTGGTAACCGGATCCATGCAACCTGCCACGGCAACGGGTGCAGTTCAGGACAAGCACGAGACCATTTTCCCTTCTGGACGGTCGACGAAGATATCTACCGCGAACTTCCAACACTGCTGCTGGGCACTGCAGACAAGTTCGTTCAGATCGTCACGAAGAAGCAAACAGGGCGCCTTTTTGGCCTTGGTGATGCCGGTCAATTGCCACCCGATTTGATCATTCAGGATGAACTTCATCTCATCTCCGGGCCATTGGGTAGTATGGCAGGCCTCTTCGAAACCGCCATCGACGCCCTATGCACCCGGGAGGGACAGCGCCCTAAAGTGATCGGTTCTACAGCCACGATCAAGCGTGCGGCGGATCAGGTGCTGAATCTCTTTGATCGATCCGTCTTGCAGTTTCCACCGCCGGGATTGCACCATGCCAATTCAGGCTTTGCCTGTGTCGAGCAGGACAGCCCGGGACGGCTTTATCTGGGTGTGACAACAGCCGGTCGTACCGGCAGCTACATTTATCAGGCGATCGCATCTTCGCTCCTCCAGGCTGCGGCTGATCCGTCGCTTTCCGGTGCAGAGGAGGACTATTACTGGACGCTTGTAGGCTACTTCAACTCGCTGCGCGAACTCGGAAGCGCCTCGATCATCATGCAGGACGACGTCACGCATGGGCTCGAACTTGTATCAGCACGACGGCAAGAGCAGCCACGTCACCTTCAGCCGCCAACTGAGCTTACAAGCAGGGTGAAGTCTGACGAGATCCGTACCAAGCTCCTAGAGTTGGATATGGTCAAAGACAGTGGCGAGGCCGCCGACGTCGTTCTGGCATCCAACATGATCTCGGTCGGTCTCGACGTCGGGCGTCTGGGCCTGATGCTGGTCAATGGCCAGCCAAAGACAATCGCCGAATATATCCAGGCAACAAGCCGCGTTGGCCGCGGTCGCGTGCCCGGGCTTGTGGTTACACTCTACAATGCGAGCAAGTCCCGTGACCGAAGCCGTTATGAGACTTTCCCGACGTGGCACAGTGCCCTGTACCGGGATGTCGAGGCGACAGGCCTGACACCCTTTGCACCGAGGGCGCGGGACAAGGCGCTCCACGCTCCGTTTGTTGCCATGGCGCGGCATCTGGTACCCGGCATGTTAGACACACCGGCCGCGGCGGCGGACCACGAGGCAGACCTGAAAGCACTGATCGATTTGATATGTCAGCGCATCTCCAACGTGGACTCCGGGGAGGCTGATGCCGCTCGTCGCGAGCTTGACGAGTTCTTGGAGCTTTGGCTGCGCCGTGGAGCACTGCCGCGATACTGGGCCAACTGGTCGGACGATGCTTTGCTGATTTCAGCGGATGCACAGGCGATATCTAATGCCGCCGGCTTCACCAAGGGCCTCGCGCGAGCCACCCCGGGAACACTGCGCACCGTCGAGCCATCGACTGAATTCGTCATCAAGGAAATGGCGCATTCAGACGCTGAGGAAATCCAATGAGCAAGAACGTCGGCAGCATTCGCCGCAGTCAGATCATTTCGACCTTCGGTCCAGGGGCAATCGTTGATTTCCGTCTGCCGGGAAGCGGGGCGCTGCTCTCGGGGGTCATGCAGGGTTTGGAGGCCTGGGAGGCCTACACGAAAGGTGGCTACAAACAGGATGTGGTGCGCGAACCGAGACTCGAAGCGCTCTTGGGCGTCGACCATTTCCGGGCTCCGCCGGTAGGAACTTACCTGAAGGGCGGGCAAAAAAGGGATCGCGTGCTCCCGATAGAACGGTTTCCGGATTGGCTGTCCTGTCCCGAGTGCCACGTCATCAACCGGTCGGGGCAATGGGCACCATCGCGGAACCGCGATAGCCTGCATTGTGGCCAATGCCGGGGGAAGCCTGCAGTGCTGCCTGTGCGTTTCATCGCTATTTGCGAAAAAGGGCACCTTGATGATTTTCCCTGGACTTCCTGGCTGACGCACGAGCCTGGGTGTTCCCGGCCAGTTCTGGCATTGAAGAGCGTCGGAGCAGGCATCGGAGGGCTGTTGCTGACCTGCAAATCCTGTGGTGCGGGGCGTTCCATGGCCGAAGCATTCTCACCCAAGGGTATTCCGAAGCACAAATGCGGCGGTGGCCGACCGTGGCTTGGCGGACGCCAATCGGGATGTGAGGCGGCGCCGCGGATCACGCAGCGGGGCGCGAGCAACGTCTATTTCTCAATCGAGCAGAGCGCGATAACCCTTCCCGATTGGAAGGTGTCCTTCAGGGAGAAGATCGCCGACTTCGTCGACATGCTCGATTTTCTCGACGATGAAGACATGCGGATCGCATTCATCGCAAAGAAGATCCTGCCGACTTGGGACGGCCCCGACACCGCCGAAGAAATCGCACGTCGCTTTAGGGAGATGAAGGAAGGCAATTCTGGAAGTGAAGGGGATCTGCGGCTGGACGAGTTCCGGATGCTGCTGACGGATACTTCTGAGTTTGACGAAAGCGCGATGATTTTGCTGAACCGCCAACAACCCGTTCCTCACACATTGTCGGGGATGATCTCCTGGATTTCGTCGGTGGAAAGGCTTCGAGAAGTGCGTGCCCTGACCGGGTTCACGAGGCTGAAGGCGCAGGTAGCTGGCAAGCCGGATGCTGTGCCGCTGTCTCGATCAGGTCTGTCGTGGCTGCCAGCGTTAGCCTTGCATGGGGAGGGCGTATTCCTGTCGCTGGACCTGGATGCCGTGTCTGAATGGGAAAGTCGGTCGGATGTTGTCGAACATCTGGCTCATCTGATCCAGACATATGTGGATAGTGCTCGGGCCGAAGGAAAGCAGGTGGATGGCGCGCCACAGCAACTCAACGCACGGTACATACTGATCCACACTTTGGCGCATGCGTTGATCGCGCGCCTGTCGCTCGACAGCGGGTATTCCTCGAGCGCACTGCGTGAGCGCCTTTATGTTGGACCGGAAATGGCCGGATTGCTGATCTACACCTCGACGCCGGACGCAGACGGAACAATGGGAGGGCTTTCGCGGCAAGCGCGACCGGCTCGCATGGAGCAACTGGTGCTTCAGGCGCTGGCCGACCATGAGCTCTGCTCCGCTGATCCGCTATGCTCCGAAGGAATGGCGCGCAGCGGCTCGAACGGCAACCACGCGGCCTGCCATAACTGCATGTTTCTTCCTGAAACCAGTTGCGAGGCGTGGAATGGCTTTCTTGACCGGAGCTTGTTGAGCGCGGGACCGCTCTCGTTCTTCAAAAGTCTGGGCGAGTGAGTAGGCCGATCCGGCAGTGACCCTCGGCCATACGGTTTTCTGGTCGGCCGGGATTCAATGTACGCGGCGCCAGCCAGCAGAAATCTTGATGCGGACGGGGGATTCGTCGACCTGTTCACTGACTTCCTGCATGGCGGGTACTACGTCGATCAAGTAACGGGGCGCGCCTTCTTCCTTGGATATCTCAAATGTGTCACCTTCCCTAGCCCCTTCTGTCTTGAAGTAGTTCGTCAGGTGCGTGATCCGGTATTCGTTCCGTGTCCCCTTGGGTTTGTGCAAGCGGTTGTTGTAATAGACGTAACGCAGACGCAGTTCGCGCCCGTCCGGTGTCACGCAAGTGATCCATTCGCTCGGGTTGTATTCTTTGGGGTCCAAGGGGGGAAGGAAAGCCAGAAGCTCGTCGTCGCTTTTAGGAATGTGGATTCCGGCCATATGAGCTCCGGTTGCCCCTACATCGTTCGCAGTCAGCGGTTTGGAGAATTTCTTCATCAGGACTTTCCGTTGGGAGTCATCTGGAGTGCCCGGGTCAGATCCTCGGTGTCGCGGATCGCTAAGGGCATGGTTTCGTTCGCCAGTTCACTTTTCCAAGTCGATCGTTCGATCATCACTTGTTCTACCGTGTCTTCGTAGAACAGACGGTAGATGGTGACTGGCACGGTCTGGCCGCGGCGGTGCGCGCGTGCGCTGGCCTGCGCTTCGAGTGCGGGGTTCCAGAGGGGCGTGAAGTGAATGACGATGGTTGCGGCGGTGATGTTCAGCCCTGCGCCTGCGGCGCGCGGATTGAGCACGAGGCAGGCCGGACCGTCAAAGGACGAGAACTTATCGACGATGGCCTGGCGATCTTCCTGGGCTGTGCTGCCGTTGATGGCGCCCCACCACGCGGTGGGAAGGTCACGCCCGGCTTGCTCAAGAAGGTCTCCGATCCTGTTGAAGGAAGCGAAGACGATCACTTTGCGCCGGTTAGTGAATGCTTCGCGCAGAAGCGCAATGGACCGCTCCATCTTCGGAGTCATCAGCGGCGCTGCATCACTTGCAACGAGATCGGCGTCGTCGTGATCCTGCACATCGTCGCGGCTCTGCAACCATGGGTGGGCACAGAAGAGCTGCAATTGCATCGTAGCAACCAGCGCGCCGGCCACCGGATACTTCTCAAGGGTTGTCTGCCGGACCAGCTCGTATTGCCGGGTAAGGTCCTCGTCGAGCAAAACGGGCAGGTCGACGTCGATCCGTTCTGGCAGGTCGCCTGCCACATAGGCGACCCGCCGTTTCAGGATGACTGGGTCGGTCAGCCGCGCTAGGCTTTGAGCTGCTTCCACAGTGTCTGGATATTCGACCTTGAAGACATCCTGCTCGCCGAGCATTCCGGGCACCGCCAAATCGATCAGTGACCAGAGGTCGAGAAGGGTGTTCTCGACTGGTGTACCAGTCATAGGAATCGCGCAGCGTCTTGGAATGGTGGCCAGTGCCTGACGCCGGCTTGATTCCGGGTTCTTGACCGCTTGCGCTTCGTCAGAGATCACCCAGGACCATTCCAAGGACGACAACACAGCAATGTCGTTCACCATCGTGTCGTAGGTCGTGATGACGACGGAGGCGACCTGCAGATCACGGAAGATGCCGGCCCGATACGCGCCTCGATGCACCAGAATGGTGAGCGACGGTGCAAAGCGGCGGATCTCTCGGACCCAGTTGGCAATCAGGCTTGTCGGGCAGATGATGAGCGCGGGCGCACTGTGCGGAGGTGGATCCATCATGAGCAGTGCGATGATCTGCAGGGTTTTTCCAAGGCCCATTTCATCCGCGAGGATCAGGCCACCGGTCCGCTTGGCGGTCTGCCACATCCACTGGACGCCACGGGCCTGAAACGGAAATAGCTTCGCGTTCAGCCCGGCGATGGACATTTCAGAGCCAAGGTCATCTGCCGCAATAGTGCCAGATCGGAGTACTTCCTCATCGGCGTCGACCGCGATCAATTCGTTTGGCTCCTGCGTGAGCCTTATGCCCAAGGCAAACGGGACATCCTGTGGATCGGCACCTTCGAGGACTTCGGCAACCAGATCGGGTGCATCCTGCGGAAGAGGCCGGATCGTATTTCCATCCAGCACCCAGGCATGGCGGGCTGAAGGGGCCTCGATGAAGCTCTGCACGCCGCGAAGCGTCCGAATGCCACCCAGCCGTGCCGCAAGGCACACAGGTCCGTTGCTGATCCGGAGGGCGGGATCAAGGACCCGCTGAGAAACGCTAAAGCGGTCGCCGAATTCAGCTACAACCGCTTCAAACGTGAAGGGCATGTCAGCCGGTGTGGTCACAAGATGCCAGCCTTGCCCATTGGATCAGCCATCAATTCGACAACTTCCTCCAGGGACCACGGTTCGGGTCGGCGTGTATGCACGGCGCGGTGACAATTCGGACAGAGAGGGGCGAGGTCGCGTGCCGGGTCATATGGGCGCGGCTCTTTCAGGAGCGAAAGCGGTTCGAGATGGTGGACCTCGATGATGCTGCCAGCCACGCCGTATGTCTCGCGCGGATCAAGCCCGCAGCAGGCGCAAACTTCGCCGTGCAACCTGATGCAAAGGAGCCGATTTCTGGGGTTACGTTCCCGGCGCCTGACCGTTGTGAACAGTTCCGCCCCTTCGTATTCGGGCTCGCCGTGGTCGTCCTCCTCGATGACGTCATACCCGATCAGTTCGGCCATGGCGGCCATCATGGGCACGATCGTGTCGCGGCTGACCTCGGTCAGTGCGACCTCGGGGTCCCGCGGAAGGTTCCGGATGATGGCAGTCATCCGGAAATCTCCAGTGGTGATCTTCCAATCGGCCATCTCCTGTCCTTGGACTTCAACCTCCACAGAACTGTCGACGGACGCGACGAGGGCCCGCGCCAGATGGACATCCTCGGACCCGGCACCAGCGATCCGTCGCACGACCTCACCCGCAAATGCGCCAAAGCCCAGCGTAACGGCGTAACCCTTCAGGCCGTAGGGACGCATCTCGGCCACGGGACCGTACCGCTCTTCGAGGTCCGCAAACCATATCCGCAGGCCGGTCCGCGACTTCGACCCGTCAACGGCCATGCCGATCGCAGCGCCGGTTCCGGCCTCCAGTTCTTCCCGAATGAGGGTTTGGCGGGCTGACAGCATATCAGTCTTCGTCAAGCTCGGTCAGTTCCGCCGAGGTTGGGTCCGGGAGATTGCGGAGCAGCTTCTTGAGGTTGGACGAGATCTCCTCGCGAATGTCCTCGAACACAGGCTCCAGTTCCGGATCTGTGTTATTCTGCTCTGCCATCGCGAAGGCGTACAGGAGTAGGTCCATACCCTCCACGGCATATCCGCTGGCAGCAGCGCGCTGGTAGATCTTCTGGTAGAAGTCATGATGCTTGTTCAGCAGAACCCCCGGTACGTGGTCCGAAACACCTGGGCTACGGTACGCTGGCTCGAAGAGGTGCCCGCTGGTGATCGTCGTGACCGCCTCGACATAGATCGCCTCCGGATTGACGTGCTCCTGAACGGGCACCTTGATGCGGATCTTAACACCACGCCGGTTGTTGACCTCGACGGTCTGGCTTGCCGGATCCGCGCTTGCCACTTGGGGCTTGGAGACATTCGCCGTCGCCGCGATGTTCTTGTTAGAGCTTCCGTGGTCGATCGTTGTCCTCTTGTTGGCATCGTCGCGGGTGATACGGCGATACCGGTTGCCGGCTTCGCGGTAGACCGGTTGGAGAAGGCTGCGAAGCCCATCTTCCAGTTCCGGATGGAACAGGATCCGAGACTTCTTCACGTCGATGCGGAAGGCCTCGTCCAATTCATGAGTGAAATCGAATTCAATGCGCAGGAGCGACGTATGGGGTTCGGGTGCGCCAAATACGTCCAGCCAGCCACCATCCTGAATGAGGCGTCCCTCGCGATAGACATAAAAGCCCTGCGCACGGTTCGAAATACGCGCGAATTGGGCTTCTTCTTCCTTTGTCATGTCGCGGCGGTGAGGCAGGATCCACGCCTTGATCCCTGCTTCCGCTTCGCTGCAGTCGGGCAGCTCGACAAGTATCCGCTGTTTCGACTCTGCGAGCACCTGATCCGAGCGGGTTGGATAGAACGGGTTCCATGCAGGCACATCGACGCCATTGATCCGGATGGCAACATGTCGTTCGCGTTCGTCACATGTGTCGAGAAACCGATGAAAGACCAGCGCGACGTGCTTGCCCAAGGTCTCGGCCAGCCGTTTGATTGCCGCCTTTTCCTTTGAACCGGGGTCGTAGTCCTTGGAAAGGATCCGATCGCAGTTTTCCCAGACGACAAGCGTCCCGGTATCCCCGCAAAGTTCCTCGAACATGTCAGCCTGATCGGACGTCACCGGATCGTCGAGCATTTCCCAGATATTCTGTGCCTCGACATGTTCTAGATCCCAAGTCAGCTTGGACAACTCTTGGTCCGCTGACTTCCTCGAAATCAGGCTGTAACGCTTGCAGACCGAACTTGAAGCCGTTTTTAGCCCCAGCCCGAACTTCCCGAGGCTCTTGGCGTCGGAACGCTTGTCGGCACCGTAGCGCATCGCATTGCGAACCTCATCGCGGGTCATGCCCTGACCATCATCACCGAAATAGACGATCTTCCGGCCGTCATGCATCAACTCGATGTTGATGTTCACCGCGTTGGCTCCGGCTGCGATCGAGTTGTCGATGATGTCGGCTGCTGCGGTCTTGACGTTGTAACCCGTGTCACGAAGCCCGACGATGAGGCGCGCGGCATTCGGATCGTTGATGAGGTCGTTCATCTTCCTGCTCTTTCACTTCGGACGAGAGCCGGACTTTCCATCCAGACGTGAGAAGAAGTCCTGCTCTGAAATGCTGGCCTCTTTTTCGCGGCTCTCCAACCAATCTGCAATCACCGATATCAGGAGATCTTCTGATACTTGGCGCGTTGCGCATTCCCATACAGTTAGGATGCGCCATCCGGACTGTGCAAGGCGTTGTAGGACCATAGCATCCCTTTCCTGGTTCCGCCCTATCTTGGCTTGCCAGAAATCAGTATTTGTCTTGGGGATGCGAAAATAATGGCACCCCTCGTGTCCGTGCCAAAAACAACCGTGAACGAAAATCACGGTCCGGTATTTCGGCAGCACGATATCCGGCTTTCCTGGAAGTTCCTTGGTATGCAGGCGGTAGCGAAAGCCCAGACGGTGCAGTCCCTTGCGCACCATGATCTCGGGCTTGGTATCCTTGGGGCCGATCCGCGACATCATCGCGGATCGTGTCATGGGCGGCTTGTCAGGCACGCATCCCCCGTTTGGAGTGCAGTGCGACCGTGTTGGTGATCCAAGGGGCCATGGCTTCCGCGATGGCAATGGCAACCGGTGCGGCGACTGCGTTGCCAAACTGACGGTAGGCTTGTGTGTCAGAGACGACGATCTTCCAAGGTTGGTTCGACCCCTTTCGGTCAAACCCCATGAGCCTTGCGCATTCCCTTGGTGTCAGGCGCCGGGGCGTGCCGTGGTTCTGGGCGATCAGTATCTCGCTGCCATCCTTGTAGTAGCGGGCACTGAGCGTGCGGGCGACGTTGTGGGGCTGACACAGGCCAAATCCGAAACCATTTCCGGCTGCCTTATGCTTGGCAGCATAGTTCTGGAGGTATTTCCAAAGGTTGGGCGTGAGTGTGTATTTGTCGCCCACATTGGCCAAGGGGCCGGTAGTATAGGGTTCCTCAACCGTCTCTGAACCGTCTTGCGTGTGCAGGATGTCCGCAAGTGTCGGCGCAGGGCCTTGCGGGAGGATCACCTCGTCAAGGGAGAACGCGGCGGGCACGTCACGCCGGAAGCCGACGATAAAGATGCGCTCCCGGTGTTGCGGCACCCAGTGGCGCGCGTCGATCACCTTGTGGTCAACTTCGTATCCCAATTCATCCAAGGCGTGGAGAATGACGCGGAACGTGTTGCCTTTATCATGCGACAGGAGGTTCTTGACGTTTTCCAGAAGGAAAGCCTTCGGTTTGTGATGTCGCAGGATGCGAACCACATCAAAGAACAGTGTGCCCTGTGTCTCATCCGCGAACCCATGGGCCCGGCCCAGCGAGTTCTTCTTTGACACCCCGGCAATGGAAAATGGCTGGCAAGGGAAACCGGCGAGCAGGACATCATGAGCGGGAATGTCACGTTCGTCGACTTTGGTGATGTCGCCGTTGATCTCGTGGCCGTCTTCAAAGTTCGCGCGGTAAGTCTCCTGCGAAAACTTGTTCCACTCGCTTGTGAATACGCAGGTTCCGCCAATCGCCTCGAAACCTATGCGCAGTCCGCCGATGCCCGCGAAGAGATCGATAAAATTGAAACCGTGTGAGACAGCGGTCATGTGTGTTCTCCGGGTGATGTGCGCCTACAAACGAAAACAAGGGCCGCAAAGCACGGGCGCTACAACCCGTAGCCCATCTATGCCACGGAAAAAGTAACCGTCCAAGCTTACGATCAGGTTCACGGGCTCTTTGATGCTATGAGCACCGGAAATACTCCCGCGCGATGGTCGAGGCGACCCTACGCGAAGGACGCCGCGTAGGGGTCGGCCTTCGCACGGCTCGGCTCACGCCTATCAAGCCGCTCGAGAGCTTCGACTTCTCATTTCAGCCATCCTTGCATGGCCACCGCATCATGGCACTCGCCCAGCAGGAGTTCATCAACCGCGCCGAAGTGCTGCACTTCCTCGGCCCGCCGGGCACGGGCAAGAGCCATCTGGCCACGGCTTGGGGCGCTGCCGCGGTCAAGACGGGCCGCAGCGTCTATCGCTGCACCCTGGCCGGGCTGATAGACGCGCTCGCGCAGGCCGAACGCGAAGGGCGACTCCCGGAGAAGATCCGCTTCTACGCGCGGGCTTCCCTGCTGGTCGTCGACGAGATCGGCTACCCTGCAACGCACGCCGCGCGTGTCGGACCAACTGCCCCACGAACGGCGCGAGCTTGACCCTGACACGCGTTATCGCGAGTATTTTGCCACAGGCATGCTCTCAGTATAACGGCATCCTCAGACAGAAAGGGAAGCGCATGATCGGTCCTTTGATCTGCATAGCTGGCATGGTGACCTGCTTCGTAGGGTCCATCCATTGCTGGCTCGTCTACCGGGATTGTGTCCGTCGGGCCCATGTTGACCCTGAACGGGTTAAGAGGTTTGTGGAAAGTGCGCCGCTGCATCTCCTCGAGGAGTTGAAGGCGAAGCGCCCGGTCTGTCGGTGCTGCGGTGCGCCACTCAGGCTGCAAGGCGAGCAATCGTGAAGGTTCTTCCTACCTGGCCAGGCGAGGGACCAATGGCATCGTTGATCAATCATTCATGGGCGGCATGCCGAACGGTCCCTACGGGACCTACAGCCTCGGTCAAGTTTGCAGCAGCGCGGCAATAAAAATTAGTGGGCCGCATGGCTCATGCTCTTGGCGATGAGCGGACGTTTACCGGAGCACCTGCCGGTCAGTCGGCCTCGTATTTGCGAAAAACAATAATCCATTTTCCTTCCTAGTATCAGTAACTTAGAATCACTTGCGGTGATTTGAGCGCTATGGCATGGGCTCACCGGATAATCGTCCACTCCCGATGGAATGGTGCGTCCCTCCCATGTCTGACCTCAGCGAGTGCCCGATGATACCTGCGCTACATACCCTTAGCTGACACTGATTTCTTCCTGGCCGGCCAACCTCCGGCTCAGAGAGATGTTCGGCGCACAGCGAACTCAACCTTCCCTCCAATCCGAGGCTCTGCCCGCATGACCGCCGTCATGGCGGCTGGCGGAGCTATGACGAAAGCCCCATCCATGCCCAAAATTCGCTTCATCCTGAGCAAACAGCCCGATCCGGCATTCGACGAGGCCGCGATCATCAAGCGTCTCACGGAATTCTATACCGACTTGCAGGACAAGCGGCAGATTTCCGAAGGCATCCCCCAGGAAAAGCGCGCTGCCCACAATGAACTATGGCAATATCCGCAGAATGAGCTCCCGAAATCGCTCGAGATCCGGATCAGGCGGTGGGCGCAGAAGATCCACCGCCGCCATTTGAAGGAAGTCGAGCCAACGCGTTTGTCCAGAGAAGACCGTGCCATGCTTGAAGGCTGTCGCGACGGCGTCGAGATATTCGACCTGCGCTCTGCGCATCATATCGACGAGATCGCCGCGGCGCTTCATGCGGAATTTCCCTGGGTCTCGGAAGCGACAACACATGTCTGGCGCAGCCTTCATCATAATCGTGCAAGTGACAGGCCTGGCGCCCGATTTTCGCCGGTTCTTCTCGATGGCCCGCCGGGCATCGGCAAAAGCGCATGGGCAAAGCGTCTTGCGCAGCTGTTGGAAACGCCGGATATGACCCTGGATGCAACCGGCGAGAATGCCAGCTTCGGGCTTGTAGGCAACCAACGCGGCTGGGCAAATGCCGGCCCCGGCAGGCTGATTAGCCTGATGCTGATGCGGCAAGTTGCAAATCCGCTCGTCATCATCGACGAGTTTGAGAAATCTGGCTCGCCCATGTCCGACAAGGGCCGGTCCTTCAGCCTGCCGAATTCCCTTCTACCGCTGCTCGAAGACCTGACAGCAAGCCGGTGGACCTGCCCCTATTTCCAGAACCAATTCGATATGTCTTTCATCAACTGGGTCTTCACCTCCAATAGCCAGCACGGCCTGCCGGAACCGCTCCTGTCACGGATCCGCGTCGTCAGCGTACCGTCTCCCACCCAGGAACAGATCAATGGGCTCGTCCTGCGTGAGGCCGCAGAGCGGCAGCTCTCCACCCTCATCGCAGCAGCCATCACGACCGCGCTGGCTGAAGCGTTCGAGGCAGGCCATCAGATCAATATCCGGACCGTCAAACGGATGCTGGACCTTGGCTCGGATCAGCAGAATAGACCAGTCCTCCACTGACTGGCCTTGGGCGCACCTCTGATTCTCCATTAACATTCAGTGGGTTGAGCTAGTTTTCCACATGTTCCCAAGCTGAGAATGCCTTTTTCGATTGGGATTTTCACGAACTTCCCAGAAAATAGGAGCATGGCCAAGCCGATCATCATCAGGCGGGCCTGTTCAGAATTTCGCCCAAGACGGGCACCAGAAGCAGAGGTCCTGCAGCATCATCACGTCTGTCACGCTACCGATGGCGGTTGAGCGTGGCAAGAGTGGCATGGCCTCTTGAAAAGAAACAAAAATGCACCCGGCGCAACGCTGTTCCGGGAACGGAGAAGTCATGTCTGCCGATCAGATTATCGATCATGACAGCTGGAACTACTCGCCAGCCAAACTGCCCAGGCAGTCCAAAATTGAGCTTGGTCGGATTCACGGTATCCTGCCCTTCGATGGGGTCCGCAATCCTGGCTTCAGGAGCTCCACCTCGCATCGGGTGTGGATGACCTACCGGACTGCAGCCAATGATTTCAAACGCAAGGTCGGCATTGCCGAGAGCGCAGCTGAGGCGGCGGTGGCTCATGAATTTTTGCTGTCGCCCAATCTGCATGATCTGCATTTTCAGCCATTGTCTGTGCATTACAGGGATGAGCAGAGCAAGCGACGGACCTACACGCACGACATACTTGCGACATTTGTCGACGGGCGGCGCGCGCTCATCTTTGTCCGTAACTCCGACAGCCTGCAAAAGCCCCGAACGTGGCGCGAGATTGAAGCAATTACGGCTGCAACGCCCCGGGGCGCGGCAGATAGCATGATGATCGTCGATGCTGGCCGCTTTTCACGTCAGCGGCGGGAGAACCTTTTCCGCCTGCATGAAGCCATTCAGTTTCTGGATCCAGAGGTCGACGACATGGTGCTCTGGACCGCGCGAAACCATCGCTCGCTCTGGCTGATGCGTGATCTTTTTCCGCTGCTCGACTTGCCGCAGAAGGTCGTCTTCAAATCTTGCTACCGCCTGATCGCGCGGGGTGCGCTGAGCGCAAACCTTGACCACGTCATCGCGGAATGGTCACGCGTCGAGGTTGCATCATGACAATCGCGCCACGCTACAACTTCGAAGCCGGAACCGAAATTGCCGTCCAGGGGCGCGACCTCGTGCTCCACAAGGTCGGTGCGCAAGGCTATGAGCTGGCGGACCCGACGGGCGGCCAGATGCATATCCTTGGGTTCTCGTCCTTCGTCGAAATGATGAAATCCGGCGCCGTGACTTTCGCCCCTTCGCAGCTTTTGCCAGAGGGGAGTGCCAAGCTGAGGTTGGGTGGCCTGAGCGTTGCGGCTCAACTCTCAGATGAGCAACAGACGTATGGCCGGTTCCACTACGCGATATGCAGAGCGATCGACGAGCTCTATCTGCACCGGACCATTGTCGAGGGCGAAAAGGGCTTCCGGATTTCCATCGGCGCCTTGAACGACCCCGCGAACAGGAAGTTTTTGCGTCCACTCGTCGAAGCCTTTTTCGGCGAGCGTGTGCGTCTTGATGCGGCCACGTTGAAAGGCGGCCAGCAGAAGAGCTGGTTTCTCTACAAAGGGCGGACACTCAAGAAATACTACGGGATCTACCAGGGTCTCCAGGACGGTGATGATGTCATCGCCGGGTTGGCAACACTTGACCACTTGAAAGGCAACGAGACGCCACGTCTGCCCTTGCGTCTGAAAGACCTCATGACAGAGGCTTGGGAGGAGATCGGTCTGGATCTCAAGGCCCCATCGGTGGCGAACGTGCATGGCTACCTTGCAGCGCTGCTCAACAGGGAAAACCGGCAGCGGGCGCTCAACGATCTCCCCGCGCTCCCGGTCCCATCCCATCAATCCGTTCTTCGTCACCGCAAGGAGCTGCTCACGCCGATCGAATACATGGTCGCGACCAAGGGCGAGCGCTATGCGCGCAACAAGCGCGGACGCGGCAGTTCGGACGTGCGCGCCCTCATGATCGGCGAATTCTGTGAGATGGACGAATGTCGGGCGTCCCTGATTACATCGGCCAAGGCCAAAGGCTATTGGCATACGCTCTCTGAAGATCTGAAGACGGCCATGGAATGGGCGGATGAGGAGATCCGTAGTCGCCTCAGCATCCTGGTGATGATCGATATCGCAACACGAATGCCGTTGGCCTGGGTTGTCAGTGACCAGCCAAAAGCCGAAGCCACGATGCAGCTGCTGCGGATGGCAACGCGCGACAAGACCCGCGAAAGGCGCATCTACGGTTGTGAGGGCGAGGCTATGCCTGCCATGGGGCTCGGCATGGTGCGCAATGACAATGGTACCGGCCTGAGGAACGCCGAGGTCAAGTCCGCGCTCATGGGGATCGCATCAGCGAATACCGATGTGCGGACCCACGCCTCCGCCGACAAGCCGTATGTCGAGCGGATGTTCGGCACCACCGAGTCCGTCTTGCTGAAACTGCTTCACGGCTACACGGGTCGCAAAGCAGGAGAGCTGCCCGGATATGACGCCAAGAAATCAGGCGTGCTGGATATCGACCTCCTCTATGAAATCCTGACCAAGTTTTTCATCGATGAATACCCGTCCCTGAAACACATGGGTGTCGGGATTGGGGGGCGCCGACCTGCAGAGGTATTCAAAGAACTAAATGAGACCCGGGAAACATTTCGTCTTCTGGATGAAGATCTCCGTCGCGTCCACTTGGGCTGGCCATTCAAGTTGCAACCCAACGATGAGGGTGTGCGTGTGCTTGAAGGCCTCTTCTATTCGTCAGACGAGTTCCAGACCGCCCGCGAGCAACACAAGGGCAAGGTCACCGTGTATATCGATCCGGACGATCTGAGCTTTGCAACCGCAGTGATCCCGCGTGATCCAGAGCCATACAGGCTGGCACTACAGACGACCGTCTTCGCCGACCTGACCGTGTCCGAATTCCTGGAGCTGATGATGCAGTACCGGCGCGAAAACCCCGAGCTGACGAGGCTCTACGAAGACCGTATCGCAAAGGTACGCCTTGAGAGACATGAGCAGCTCAAGAAGCTCGGGGTCGAGCGGCGGCTGCCCAAAAGCTATGTCAGCCGCGACGAAGCCCGCAAGAAGGCCAAGAGCCTGTTTGCCTCATCTCGGCTGGTCACCACGCAGGTGCCGATTGACACGGTCGCCCCCGGCACCCTGGCCAGCGCAACCTCGGGCCCTGGGATCCTGCCGCTGGGCGATGCAGTTCTCATCGACCACGAGCCTGCGGAGCCGACCTCTGCGCCAGCAATACCAGCCAGGAAATCGAAGCCCAAGGCGGAAAATCCGCCTTTGGAAAACCCTGTCAGGCTCGGCCGCCCCGCCCAGAAGGGCGAACTCTTGTAACTACCGCCATCTCAACGACGTCCAGCAATTCAAGGATACCCATGGGTTTCATCGACCAGAACCGCGTCAACGCATCGGTTGCTCTGCAGCGCGGCCATTATACTTTTCCGCGTGCGGCAAAGCTCCGCGAAGCTTTTGAGAACTGCCTGCACGACTATTACGTCAAAGCCTCGATCGGCGGGCATTTCGAAGCACGTGGCTTGTTGGTGACGGGAGAATCCCGCGTTGGCAAAACCTCCGAAACCGTCCGGCTTGTGGAGGAATTCAACGCCAGCATGACGGAAATGCCCAACGGGAAGGTTGGCAAGATTATCTACTGCAAGCTGGATGGGTCGATCAGCTGGAAGGATCTGGGTCACAAGACTCTTGAGGCACTCGGTTACCCCGCGAACCCCCGGCGCACCCAAGGAGAACTCTGGAACATGGTTCGCCACCAGTGCCGCGAACAGGGCGTCATCGGCCTCTACTACGACGAATGCCAGCACGCCTTCACCTCCGGCAAAACGTCCAACGAGAAGCTCCTCGACCGTTTCAAAGCACTGATGAAGGACTCGGATTGGCAGTTGATGCTCATCTTGTCAGGCGTCCCGGTTCTGGCCAGTCATGTAAACGCCGAAGAGCAAATCGCCCATCTCCTCTCCCACATTCATTTCGATAAGATCAATCTCGGCAGCTTCGCGGATCCTGCAAGAGATCCGGACATGCTCGAACTGAACAAGCTCGTCTACACCTACTCCGAGCGCGCTGTTATCGATGTCGACGACCTTGTTGATGTCGATTTTCTGCAGCGCCTTGATTTTGCCTGCGCCTCCAGGTGGGGCCTTGTCATCGAGCTGCTGATCCGCGCCTTCGGGCTGTGCAGACTTCATGGCCAGAAGACAGGCACGGTCAAAATCTTCTCCGAGGCCTATGCCCAGAACTCCCGCCTGCCTCAGGGCCTCTGCCCCTTCACCGCGCCAGGCTATCGCGACATGATCGACGGCGACAAACTCATGGAGATGGTGCTGGACGAATAGCGGCTGGCCATTACCGGTATGGACGTTTCAGGGCTCGCATCGCGGGCTCTCTTTTTTTCCGCAGCCGTGCATGCTTATGTGTTGTCTGTGCATGCTTATGCCTTGCAGCGCCATGGGGTGATTCTCAAACCGCTGGAATCTATGGTGAATTTACCAAGCGCATCGACCCCGAATCATCTGGGTGTGCAAGCTTATGGTACATTTGCAACCTGCCACCTGCCACCTGTTGTAGATGTGGCATAAGAATGCGCAAAATGGCATTTTTCCATGCACACCATGTCCAGCGGTTCTTGAGAGACCTCTCGAGATTATCCTTGAGCATATGATACATAAGCTTATCCAGATGATGTGAGCCCTCATGAGCGTCGGGTGGGTGAAACGCCGCCCCCGACCTCTCTGCGACGGTTGGCGCGCGGGGCTGCGTTGTGGGGGCTTTGTTGCGCAACTCGGCTGGGGGGCAAACTTCCCCTTACCCGAACAGACTCATCCTGCTGTCTTTGGAATGGGTTTGCCAGGGCCCGTGGGTGTCAAAGACGGAGACGAGCCCGCAGGCATCCCCTTACACGCATGACAGTTGCGACACTGTTTTCAGGCGGGAACGGCCATACCAAAACTCTTCGCAAACCGGGAAAACTGGATGACCTTCATGCAACCCGCGCATTGCGCGGGATTTTTGATGCCATGCCCGGAAGTAAAATTCCTCAGGAAAAAGTTCAATATCAGAAGTCTCTTGCCCATACCTATGGTTTCCTGCGCAAGGCTCTTCTTCTCTCTCTAAGATTGCTCTCTCCAAGTTTCTTGCGTTTGTGGGGAAAAACAGAACCTGGAAGATTGCGGAAGAGCGTGCTTTGCGTGTGCTTCTCCTTGTTCTGACTCCCGAGCCCCGATCAAAGCAACCAGAACAGCCCGGCGGGTCCTTTTGCGCCGTCGTTGCGGTCGGCCACTCTGGCCATGTCCAACCCTTCATGGTAACCATCAGGCCCACATCAGGAACGGTCGCAACGGCGGCCCGATCGGAGACGCCTGACATGCCGCGCAAGGCCGAACCTCTGGACAATTCACTGCCCTCGGAAACCATGCTCGCCACGGCGCGGGGCGTGTTGCAGACCGAAGCCGACGCGCTGGCGCACCTTGCCGCCAATCTGCCACCGGATTTCGCCGCTGCGGTACGTCGTATCCTGACGGCCAAGGGGCGCGTCATCGTCTCGGGCATCGGCAAATCAGGCCATATCGGGCGCAAGATCGCCGCCACCCTGGCCTCGACCGGGACGCCGGCGCAATTCGTTCACCCCGCCGAAGCCAGCCATGGCGACCTTGGCATGGTGACGCCTGCCGACATCTGCCTGCTGATCTCGAATTCCGGCGAAACCACCGAACTGCGTGATCTGGTTTACCATGCGCAACGGTTCTCGATCCCGCTGATCGGGATTTCGTCGCGCGACGGCAGCACGCTGATGCAGGCCGCCGATTACCGGCTGACCCTGCCCAACCTGCCCGAGGCCTGTTCCATCGGCATGGCACCAACGACCTCGACCACGCTGACGCTTGGCCTTGGCGATGCACTGGCCGTGGCGCTGATGGAAGAGCGACACTTCCTGCCCGAAGATTTCCGCATCTATCACCCCGGCGGCAAGCTGGGCGCCCAGATGACCCGCGTCGGGGACCTGATGCACAAGGGCGCGGACCTGCCGGTGCTGGAAACCGACAGCGGCATGAACGACGTTCTGCTGACCATGACCGCGCGGGGCTTCGGCATTGCCGGGCTGACCCGTGACGGGCTGCTTGCCGGGGTCATCACCGACGGGGATCTGCGGCGCAACATGGACGGGCTGATGCAGCGCACCGCGATGGATGTCGCCAACAAGAGCCCGATCACGGTGGGCCCCGACATGCTGGCCCCCGAGGCCCTGGCCGTGCTGAACGACCGCAAGATCAGCGCGCTGCTGGTCGTGGATGATGACAAGCGCCCGCTGGGTGTGCTCCATATCCATGACCTGCTGCGCGCCGGCGTGATGTAGATAGCTTTCCGGAGTATCATGAAAACCGTCATCTTCATTCCTGCCCGCTATGCCTCGACCCGCTATCCGGGCAAGCCCCTGGCCGTGCTGACCCTGCCCGATGGCAGCCGCAAGAGCCTGATCCAGATGAGCTGGGAAGCCGCGCAGTCGATCACTGGCGTCGATGCAGTCTATGTCGCCACCGATGACGACCGCATCGCCGAAGCCGCGCGCGCCTTCGGGGCCGAGGTCGTCATGACCTCGCCCGATTGCGCCAATGGCACCGAACGCTGCGCCGATGCGCTGGCGAACAGCGGGATCGAGGCCGACCTGGTCGTCAACTTCCAGGGCGATGCGCCGCTGACCCCGCCCTGGTTCGTCGAGGACCTGATCGCCGCAATGAAGGCCGACCCGGCCATCCCCATGGCCACGCCGGTGCTGCGTTGCGACGCCGAAACTTATGCCAATTTCCTTGAAGATCGTCGCAACGGCCGGGTCGGCGGCACGACGGCCGTCTTTGGCACACAGGGCAATGCGCTTTATTTCTCGAAGGAAGTCATCCCCTTCGTCGATCCCGAAAAGATGCCCGACCCGGTGCCCGTCTTCCATCACGTAGGCGTCTATGCCTACCGGCCCGATGCGCTGGCGGGGTATGTCGCCCAGGCGGCAACGCCGCTGGAACTGCTGGAAGGGTTGGAACAACTGCGGTTCCTCGAGACCGGCGTGCCCGTGCGCTGCGTCGAGGTCGAAGGCCGCGGCCGGGTCTTCTGGGAACTCAACAACCCCGCGGATGTGCCGCGGATCGAAACCGCCCTGCGCAAACTGGAGGCCGCCGTCAAATGAGCAAGATCGTCACTGTCCGGGATATCGCCATCGGCGGGACCGAGCCCTTCGCACTGATCGCTGGTCCCTGCCAGCTGGAAAGTCTGGATCACGCGCGGATGATGGCGGAAAAGATCGCCGAGGCCTGCGCCCCGACGGGGACGAAGTTCATCTTCAAGTCCAGCTACGACAAGGCGAACCGGTCGTCTATTTCGACGACCCGGGGCCTTGGCATGGACGAAGGCCTGTTGATCCTGTCGAAGATCCGCGACGAATTTGACGTGCCGGTGCTGACGGATGTGCATGATGCCTATCAATGTGCCTCCGTGGGCGAGGCGGTCGATGTGCTGCAGATCCCGGCCTTCCTGTGCCGGCAGACTGATCTGCTGCTCGCGGCGGGTGAAACCGGACGTGCGATCAACGTCAAGAAAGGCCAGTTTCTGGCGCCCTGGGACATGGGTAATGTTGCCTCCAAGATCGCGTCGACCGGAAACGAGAACATCCTGCTTTGCGACCGTGGCACCAGTTTCGGCTACAATACTCTGGTCACCGATTTCAGGGGCCTGCCGACCATGGCGCGCACGGGCTACCCGGTGGTCTTCGACGCCACCCATTCGGTCCAGCAGCCCGGCGGGCAGGGTGCGACATCCGGCGGGCAACGTGAATTCGCGCCGGTCCTCGCCCGTGCGGCGGTCGCGGTGGGTGTTTCGGCGCTGTTCATCGAGACCCATGAAGACCCAGACAACGCGCCCTCCGATGGGCCCAACATGATTCCGATCGAGCAGATGCAGGCACTGATCAGCCAGTTGCGCGCTTATGACGATCTGACCAAAAGCTCGGGTCTGATGGGCTGAACCGCCCAGCAAGGGCGTCCTGCGCCTTCGCCTTTTGCCATGAAAGGGCTGCCGCCGATCAGGCGGCGGTCGACATCACCCGCTGATGATGCGCGATGGCTTCGTCGAGGTCCTCGTAAAGCGTCAGGTCACCGTTTTCCAACACCGCGCCCATGTCGCAAAGCTCCTTCACCTGGATCATCGAATGGCTGACGACGATGGCCCCCGCGTCCTCCATCCGGGTGCGGAAGACGCAGGCGCTCTTTGCGCGAAAGGCGGCATCACCGACAGATGTCACCTCGTCCACCAGGTAGGTGTCAAAGCGTAGCCCCATCGACACACCGAAAGCCAAGCGTGACCGCATGCCCGCCGAATAGGTCGAGACGGGCAGGCGAAAATGATCGCCGAGCGCGGCGAAATCTTCAACAAAATCGACCAGAGCGCGACTGTCGGCGCCATAGATCCGTGCCACGAAGCGGGCGTTCTGCACCCCGCTCAGATGCGGATGAAAGGACCCCGCGAAACCCACCGGCCAGGAAATCGTCCCGGAAGAGACAACGCGCCCCGCCGTCGGCTCCATCGTTCCCGCGATGATCTTCAGCAGCGTTGATTTGCCCGCTCCGTTTCGCCCAAGAAGCGCGACAGCCCGCCCGGATGGAAAGGTCGCATTGATCCCCTTGGCGACCAGCTTGCGCTTGCCACGGCGGCGAAAATCCATCGACAGGTTTTCCAGCCTTATCATCAGTGTCTGTCCTTCAGCGCATAGGTTGTCACGGCCAGGACAAGCCAGGTCAGCGACAGGAAGATCGCGCCGAAGATCAACAATGTCCCGCGCTCGGGGTAACGCGAACTTTGCGCGATGGTCGGCTGGATATAGGGGGCGAGATAGCGGCTTTTGCGTCGTGCTTCGGCCTGCGCCAGGTCGAAAGCCGCCAGAGCGGAGGTATAGCTTTCCTCGGCAAACTTGCGATCCACAACCAACGCTTCGTATTGACCCATGACTTCGGATAACAGGGTGGGATTGCCCTGCCCGTCCATGCCCAGTTTCGAGCGCTCGGCAGCGATGCGGCGGCTGATTGTCTCGATCCGAAGGCTGGCCTGGGCAATCCGCGGGTCATTCGACCGGGTGGTTTTGGCAAGAACATCCGCGTCGATCAGGGCGGTAGCCAGTTGTGCCTGCAGCTCACCCAACAGACCCGCCTGCGCAGCGACATCCGTTTCCGGATCGACAAGCTGATTCCGGTTACGGAATTCGGTCACGTCGCGGCGCGCGGCGCGCAGCCGCTCTCGGGCCATCTCCAGATCCTCGCGCGCGGATCGGATCGTGTCCTCCTGGGCGATGTCACTGAGCGTGTTGATTAATTCCGAGCTCTTTTGCAACAGAAGCGTCGCGACGCTTTGCGCCTCCTGAGGGTCAAAGGCCAGAACGCGCACCTCGATCAACTGGGTCCCTGTGTCATAGCGAATGCGCACCATGCGCTGCCAGTATTCCACCAGATCCTCGATCGTGCCTTCGGCATCATAGGCAAAGACCGGATCACTGTCGGAGGCGCGCCAGTCATGGCCCGGGCGGGACCAGATTCGCCCAAGGTCGAGCTCAGCCGCCATCTGTTGCACAAGGTCCTGACTGTGCAGGTATTCATAAAGAATATCCGTGTCGTTGCTGCCAGAGCCGGAGAAATCGGTAATCCCACCCAAAAGGCTGATGGCCGGGCTCTGATCTTCGGCGCGAACCGAGAACCCCAGGGTCGAGGCGTATTGATCCGCTGCGCGTTCCCAAAGATACCAGCCCGCGATGGCGAGGGGAGCGATCACAGTCACCAGAAAACTGAGCAGCAGTAAAACATGCCGACCGCGCAGACGACCAGGCGGAGCCGGGGCCGCCACCGGGCCCGCGAAGATCCGAGTCTCCGGCGCAGGCGCAACAGCAGGTGGTGGCGCAGAAACGGGCCGGTGACCTGGTGCCGCCGGCCCTCGGGAGGGAGGAGACGCCTGGGGAATTGGCTGCGCCGGCAAGGGTTTTCGAATTTGCTGGGTCACTGTCCACTTGGCAATTTGTTCACTGTTCTCGCCCAAGACTACGGCGGACAGGATCACAAATCGTAAAGACAGAGCCGCGCCTGGAACCGGAAGCAAACCAAAATGGCGGAACCTCTGGCAAGGCGCCGTCGAAAGGCAGACAGAACCATGGCCAGCATCGGTAGACCGGGGGTCCGGGAACGTCGCCGCCACCGCACCGGCATCCGCACCATAGGGGCGCTGATCCTGCGCGAGATGGCGACCAGTTACGGACGTTCGCCAGGCGGATATCTCTGGGCCATCGCCGAACCGGTGGCTGGCATCGCGCTACTGACTGCCGTGTTCTCGGTCGGTTTCCGCGCCCCGGCGCTCGGCGTCAGTTTCCCACTATTCTATGCCTCGGGGATGCTGCCATTTCTGCTATTCACCCATCTTTCGGGACGGATCGCACAAAGCATCGACTTCTCGCGCCCCTTGCTCGCCTATCCGGCAGTCACCTGGCTGGACGCCATCATCGCCCGCTTCCTGCTGAACCTGATCACCCAACTCATGGTCGGGCAGTTGATTTTTGGAGGTATCCTTCTGTTATTCCAAACCCGCGCCATCGTGGATTTGGGCGCGATCTTGCAGGCCTATGCACTGGCGGGTTTCCTGGGGCTTGGCGTAGGGGTGATGAATTGCCTGTTACAGGGGCTGTTCCCGGTCTGGATCCATGCCTGGTCGATCTTCATGCGACCCATGTTCCTGATCTCGACAATCTTCTTCACTTTCGAAAGCGTGCCGCAGCCCTGGCGTGACATGCTTTGGTACAATCCCGCGGTCCATTTCATCGGGATCCTGCGGCGCGGTTTTTACCCCGGCTATGACGCGGCTTTTGCAAGCCCGACTTACGTGATGGGTGTCAGCCTCGGGCTCCTGGCCCTGGGAATGCTGTTCCTGAGCCGGTTGCACCGAAGGATCCTCAACCGGTAAAGGCTTGCGGGCAGTGGCCTTTGGCCAGGCTGCCCGCGTGGATCTTCAAAACCAGCGACCGATCTTGAGCTTGCCGCCGTCAATACTGGTCACCGTGCCGGTAAAGCTTGCCGGGTTGGTCGAAATCGCGGCATTGCCGTTGGTGCAGAACTGCGTGCCATCCGCCCAACGGATGTATTCACCGTGCCCGTTGGAGCCGCTTTCCACCACGGCGCCGGTTACCGCCCCCTCAGTCTGCGACACCGTCCCCACGATCGAGGCCTGGGTGAACATTTCGACCCAAGGCAACCAGCCACCACCCGAATACCCCCGGCACCAGACCCGCTGACCGTCCTCGGCAACATAGACCTGACGGGCCGAAGAATCGCCGCCCCGCATCACCATCAGGCTGGCGCCCGAAGGATCGGCCTCGGGGCAATTGCTGCCCGCGGCAGTGAAGCTGTAAAAGCCCGCCGCCTCGCAGAGATCCGCATCATCTGATGGCGCAGCAAGGCCATCGCCGCTGTCGCCCAACCCGAAGGCCCCGACAGTCAGCACCCGGCCGGGGGTGTCATCGCCCCCATGGGACTGGATCGCCTCGCCGCTCAGGCTGCCGTCGGCCGGATCGATGACCAACGCGGTGGTCCAGCTGCTGCCATCAGGAGAGACCTTCACCGAAATTTCGTCACTGCCGCTCAGCCCCATTTCCGCGCGACCACTCCAGTTGCTCTGGTAGAGCAGGCTTGCCGTTTCACCGGTGGCGGCCTTGTTGATCTTCAACTGATGGCCGTTGCCTGCATGGCTCAGCAGGGTCGCGGGAGCAGAAACACTCAGCCGGTTGATACTATCGGCGCTGGCACTGATCCCAAGCTCCGCCAGGTGCAGCGGCAGGTCAGAGGCATCCTTCCAGGCGCCGTCGCGCCAGATGATCTCGCAGTCTTCACCCAGCAGCCAGGCGCGCCAGCCGGGTTTCGGTGTCTGAAAAACCCAAGACCCGGTGTCATAGGTGGCAATCGCGTTGTCTTGCCCGACCCAGTCCTCAGCTGCCCCGGCGCCGACAACGTGGCGGTCCCCTTCGGCCGGGCTGACCGGCGGGATCGCAAGACTGCGGTCAAGAACCGTCAACTGCACCAAAGTATCGAGCAGTTGCAGCGCTTCGTTATGGGTCACATGCTTTTGCGCCTGCGAGGGCAGGATATAGGGCAGCGACAGGATTGCGGATGTATCCGGCATGAAACCTCTCCAGAATGGGTATATGCCCCGGACGCTAGAGAGGTGCCGTAAACTTCCCCTGACACCACCGTGACGATGGGTTTCAGGCCTGTTCAATCAGGGCGTTCAGGTAACCGCCATAGGCGTTCTTGCCGAACATCCCAGCCCTTTGCAGCAGGGCGATGTCGTCGATCCAACCCTGCTCATGGGCAATCTCATCCGGGCTGCCGATCTGCTGGCCCTGGCGTTCCGACAGGGTGCGGACGAAATTTCCTGCGTCCAGAAGGCTGGAATGGGTCCCGGTATCGAGCCAGGCGTAGCCCCGCCCCATCTGTTCGACCCGCAGATCCCCGTCCTCCAGATAGCTGTCGAGGACCGACACGATTTCCAACTCTCCGCGAGCCGACGGTGTGACGGCCCGGGCGCGGTCGGGGGCGGACCCATCCAGAAAGTACAACCCGGTCACCGCATATGGGGACGGCGCGACATCCGGTTTCTCGACGATCCGCCGCACGGTGCCATCAACCGCGAAATCCACCACGCCATAGCGTTCCGGGTCGGCAACACGATAGCCGAAGACGGTACCGCCCGCATTGCTGGTGTCCGCCGACTGCAGCAGAGCGGGCAGCCCGTGACCAAAGAACAAGTTGTCGCCGAGGACCATTGCGCTCGGCGCGCCATCAAGGAACTCCTCGGCCAGCAGATAGGCCTGTGCCAGACCTTCGGGTTTGGGCTGAACGATATAGGTGAACTTCAACCCCCATTGAGCACCATCCGAGAGCAAGCGCCGGAACTGCGCCTGATCCTCGGGGGTGGTGATGACCGCGATCTCGCGTATTCCCGACAGCATCAGCACCGAAAGTGGATAATAGATCATCGGCTTGTCGAACACCGGCAGCAGTTGCTTCGAGACCGCCATGGTGATCGGGTAAAGCCGGGTGCCCGACCCGCCAGCGAGGATGATACCCTTGCGCATCTTCATGTCGTCACACCTTCCATTTCGGCCAGAACCTTATCGAGCCCTGCCTTCCAATCTGGCGCCCGGAGGCCGAAATCTTCGGCAATCTTGCGGCAATCCAGACGAGAGTTCAGCGGTCGCGCCGCCGGCGTTGGATAGCCCGACGATGCGATCCCCGTAACCGAGACCTGTCGCCCCGTCCTCGCGAAGACCTCGCGTGCGAAACCGGCCCAACTGGTCGGCGGCTGACCGGAAAAATGGTAAAGCCCACCGGGATGCCCCCCCACCATGGCCCGGCCGATGCACATCAGTGCGCGGGCGATATCCGCTGCGGGGGTCGGCCCGCCGATCTGGTCCTCGACCACCTGCAGTTCCGCCCGGGTATCGGACAGGCGCAAGATGGTCCGGACGAAATTCTGACCATGAGCCGAAAACACCCAGGAGGTGCGCAGGATTCCCCAACGACCAGCGGCGGCAATCACCGCCTCTTCGCCCTCCAGCTTGCTGTGGCCATAGGTGTTGATCGGCTTGCAGCGCGCGGTTTCGCGTCGCGCTGCGCGGCCTGAACCATCAAAGACATAGTCGCTCGAGACATGCAGGAAAGGCCGCCCCAGGGCGGCGCAGGCTCGCGCCATTTCCCCCGGCGCTTCGCCGTTGATACGCTGCGCCAGCCTGACCTCGGCTTCGGCCTTGTCGACGGCCGTGAAGGCCGCGGCGTTGATAACCAGATCGGGCTCCGCCTCGGCAATGGCCCGGGCACAGGCACCGGGGACGGACAGGTCGGCAACGGAGCGGTCCAGCGCCAGGACATGCGGCATCTTTGTCAATTCGCGGCCCACCTGGCCATTCTTTCCGAAAACCAGAATTTTCATGCGACCCCCAGACGGACTCCGACCCCATCGCGGACCTGAAGCGCCCGCCACCAGTCTTCGTTTTCAAGATACCAGCGCAAGGTGCGACCGATGCCCTCGGTCAGGGTGACGGACGGCTGCCATCCCAGTTCCTCGCGGATCCGGGTGGCGTCGATCGCATAGCGCAGGTCATGGCCCGGCCGATCTGTGACAAAGCGGATCTGGTCGCCATAGGGCGCGGCTGCCGGTCGCAACCCGTCGAGCGTCGAGCAGATCATCCGCACCAGATCGATGTTGCGGGCCTCGGCATTGCCCCCGATGGCGTATGTCCGCCCCGGCGCGCCCCGCGTCAGTACCGCCAGCAGCGCCTCGGCATGATCTTCGACATAGAGCCAGTCGCGAACGTTCTCACCAGCGCCGTAGATCGGGATCTCTTCCCCCGCGAGGGCCTTCAGGATCACCACCGGAATCAGCTTTTCCGGGAAGTGGAACGGCCCGTAATTATTGGAACAATTCGACAGGACGACCGGCAGGCCATAAGTCGCATGCCAAGCCCGAACCAGGTGGTCCGAAGCCGCCTTGGAGGCCGAATAGGGGCTGTTTGGCGCATAAGGCGTGGCCTCGTTGAAAAATCCGGTTGGGCCGAGAGAGCCAAAGACCTCGTCCGTCGAGACGTGATGAAACCGGAATCCCTCGGGCCGTCCCCGCTGCTGCCAGTAGGCCCGGGCGGCCTCCAGCAGGACCATGGTGCCCGTGACATTGGTGTCGACGAAGGCCCCCGGTGAATCGATTGAGCGGTCCACATGGGTTTCGGCAGCCAGGTGCATGATTGCATCCGGCTGATGGCGGGTCAGGATCCGGGTCATCGCGGCGGCGTCCCGAATATCCGCGTGCTCGAAAGCATAGGCTGGATGTCCCGCGACCTGCGCGACATTGCCAAGGCAGGCGGCATAGGTCAGCGCATCCAGGTTCACCACCTCATGCCCCCGCGCGATGGCCAGCCGGACGACGGCCGAGCCGATGAAACCGACACCGCCGGTGACGAGGATCTTCATGACCCGCCCTCCATATCAAACGGGCTCTCGACCTGCTGCCAGGTCGGTGCGGCGGCGTCCTTGTTCGACAGCACCGGCTCGCCGACGCCCCAATCGATGTCCAGACTGTCCCAATGCACCGCGCCATCCGCTTCTGGCGCATAGTGATCGGTACACTTGTAGACGATTTCGGTCGCATCCTCGCGGGTGACGAAACCATGCAGAAAGCCCGGCGGGATCCACAGTTGGTGACCATTGTCAAAACTCAGATCGACCCCGACCCATTGCCCGAACCGGGGCGAGCCCTTGCGGAAATCAACCGCCACATCGAACAGCCGCCCGCGCCCGCAACGCACCAGCTTGCCCTGCGCATGTGGCGGGGCCTGGTAGTGCAATCCTCGCAAGGTGCCGGCCTGGCTGGAAAGTGAATGATTGTCCTGCACGAAATCGATATCGAGCCCGGCATCGCGCATGGTCCGCCGGTTCCAGCTTTCGCTGAAAAAGCCGCGCTCATCCCCGAACCGCTTCGGAGTGAGAAGCAGCACTTCGGGCAAACGGGTTGCAGTCACATCCATCTGTCAGCCTTCTGGCCTTGCGCCGTCAGCGCGTTTTCATCGCATCCGGTCGAAACCGGGGACCGCCATTTCGCAGGACCAGATCCTAGCCCTCACCGTGAGTATCCGGGAAAGGTTTAATTTTTCCCTTCTTCGGCTCTTTTCGAATCGGGCCGACCGGGGCAATGCGGCGGTCTCGACGCCATCCGACGCCCGATCCTGACGGATTTCGCTTCTGGAATTGCAAATTGGAGACACTTTCCCGCGATTCCGGGGGCCCAAGGGAACCAGGACGAAACCCGCACTGTTTAAAAAGGCGCGCGCCTGAAACAATGGCTCAGCGATTCCTTTCTGCCAGGAGGACTTCCATGACGAACCGCCGCCAATTCCTTGCGACCGCTGCTGCTGCCGCCGCTTTTGCGCCAAGCCTTGCTGCCGCCGCCGAAACGCCGCCGATCTTTCTGCCCCAATCGGTCAGCTTTTCGCCGGAATATCAGCCCGGAGAGATCGTGATTCTGCCGCGATCCTATTTCCTTTACCATGTCACCGCGCCCGGCGTGGCGACACGCTACGGGATCTCTGTCGCGCGGCCGGGCCTCGGATTCACCGGGACGGCTGTCATCAAGCGCAAGGTGGAATGGCCCACCTGGCGTCCGACCCAGGACATGATCGAACGGGATCCGTCCCATTACGGCAGGTTCGAAGGCAACAACGATCGCATGGAAGGCGGGCCGGGCAACCCGCTCGGCGCGCGAGCGATGTACCTCTACCAAGGCGACAAGGACACCTACATCCGCATTCACGGCACGACCGAGCCGCAGTCGATCGGGCACAATGCCTCGTCCGGCTGCTTCCGGATGGTGAATGAACACGTGATGGCACTCTATGAAAACGTGCCCCTCGGCAGCAAGGTCACGGTGCTTCAGTCCGCCTGACCGCTGCCTCCGGGCGCCAAGGCCTGCTCAGGTCCTTGCCTCAGGGCTTTGGCGCAACCGACCCGATCCAGGACATGATCGCCGGCGCCTTCTGTGCGCCGGCCTGGCGTTTGCGCTCTCGCCCGCCCGCGAAGGCGATCATCGTGGGGATGCCCCGGATCCCGTAACTGGCGCTGGCGCGGGGATGGGCCTCTGTATCGATCTTGACGAGCCGGGCGCGCCCCCTGAGCCCCGCCGCCGCCCTTGAAAACTCAGGCGCCATCGTCCGGCAGGGACCGCACCAGGGCGCCCAGAAATCCACCACAAGCGGCAGATCGTCATTGCGCGCGGCCTTCTGCAGGATGGCGAGGTCGATCTCGACCGGTTTGGCAGGCATCAGGGCCGCCCCGCAGGTGCCACATTTGGGCCCTTCTGCCAGTCGGGCGACGGGCACCCTGTTGACCTGGCCACAGTCGAAACAGGTCAGCTTGCTACCGTTCGATGCGGGTTTGGCGCTGCGCTTGTCCGTGTCCATCGGCATTCTCCCTTGCATGGGGTTTCTTACAGGATCCCCTCGGGGCATCACAAGCTGCGCAGCGGCTGGGAACCGGCGGCCTTCACGCGCGTTGTTTCCTGCCTTACCGGACCCTTTATGCTGACCCGCCTGATTTCCGCCATTGCCTTGCTGCTGTGCCTTGGTGCCTGTTCCTCCCTTCCGGGAGCGGACAAGGCAGGCGCCTTCCCCTTATTGGAAAACGGCAAGGCGAAGCCCGGCGTCGCCCGCCTGATCGTGGTCATTCCCGGAGCCTTCGAATCCACGGATATCTTCGCGCCGATCCTCGACTGGGACCTGCCCGACACGGCTGTCGTCGCCTACCGCTTTCCCGGCATGGACGGGCTGCCCGCAGATCACCGGGTGGATATCGACGGCTCGGCCCGGTTGATCGCCGATTACGTCAACGACATCGCCCCACGGGACACCTATCTCGTCGGCTTCTCCACCGGCGGTCCCATTGCCATCGAGACCGCAGAGCGCCTTGACCACCCGGCCCGCGCGCTGGCGCTGATCTCTTCGGCGGCTGGCGCGCCTTCGGCACTGCTTGCTTCTGCGCGCGGCGCAGTGGACATGGCCGAGGCCATGCTGCGCAGCCATTCCACCGATCCCCAGGACACGCTGACCGAGAATTATCGCACCCTGCTTTATGGTCGGGACCACTACGGCGACAGTGCCGCGGCGGCGAAAAGCGAAACCGAGGCGGAAGGCGTGCGCGCCACCATGGTGCGTCCGTCGCTGCGCCTGACCATGGCGCATTCAGCCAGCCTGATGACCTGGGTACCTGACCCCGACACCGACCTTGCCCCGGCGCGGGTCGGCTTTTTCCACGGCGCCGGGGATCCGGTCTTTCCCTTGCCCGCGACACAGCGTTTCGCCGGCCAGATCCACGCGCAGAAGGTCTATACCTATCCAGGCCAGGGTCATTTGCTTTACGAAACCTCGTCACGTGTCTTCGATGACATCCGACGCTTTTTTGGACTTTAGGACGGGCCCAGGCCACAGGCCTTTCCACGCGCACCAGGCAGGCCCAACATGCCTTGGGCGGTTCTGTTAACGATCCTGGTGTTAACACTTGCTTAACGTACGACTTGGGATCATTCTGGTCGGGCATCGCTACAGCTATCGACGCTCCCTTCCGCAGAGGGACGCAATTTCGACACGCCACAAGCCGCGCCGGGCTGCCGCATGATGCGGGCAGTGTTTCGCTTTGGGGAGGCGCCATGAATTCTGGTGTCGTCAAATGGTATAACACCATGAAAGGCTACGGCTTTATTGCAGCCGAAGGTCGCCAGAAGGATATCTTCGTGCATATCTCGGCGCTCGAACGCTCCGGGCTGACCAGCCTTGCCGACAATCAGCGCGTGCGATTCGAAATCAAGGAAGGCCGCGATGGCCGGGAATCCGCGATCAACCTGCAGGTTGAGTGACCCGCAGGTCCGAACCGCCTATTGCTGCGGCGCGGGACTGCGCGCCTCTACCCGATCCAGAAGCTCCAGAACCGATGGGCCAAGCGCGGCGACGATCCGCGTGACGCCTGCGGCATTGGGGTGGATGCCATCCGCCTGGATCAGGTCCCGTGACACCATCGGCCCCGCCTCGTCGTCGCCCGAACTCATGATCGGGGCCAGGTAGCTCGGCACGAAGACCGTGTCGTAGTTTTCTGCCAGATCGGGGTAGATCGCATCGAAGTCGGCTTTGTACTCCGCGCCGTAATTCGTCGCCGCCTGCATGCCCGCCAGCAGCATCGGCAGATCCCGTGCCGCGCCGGCCTGAAGGATAGCGTCCAGATTGCTGCGGGTCAGGGCGGGGTCGGTGCCCCGCAGCAGGTCATTGCCGCCAAGGATGACCATCATCGCATCGACA
The DNA here is from genome assembly GCF_003590145.2 of Pseudooceanicola algae. Classification (NCBI taxonomy): domain Bacteria; kingdom Pseudomonadati; phylum Pseudomonadota; class Alphaproteobacteria; order Rhodobacterales; family Paracoccaceae; genus Pseudooceanicola; species Pseudooceanicola algae. The sequence goes on from NZ_CP060436.1 coordinate 2,367,619, forward strand.
TCCGGCGTCAGGGACCAGTCGATCCGTGCCAGCGCCCCGGACGTCGTGTCGCCCGAGACCCCTGCGTTGATGATCGTGACCTCGCGCCCCTCTGCCGCCAGCCACCCCTGCAATTGCGGTACCAGACCGTCGCCCTGCTGCAGGCCATAGCCCTGGGTCAGGCTGTCGCCGAAGGCCAGCAGCGTGACCGGATCGGCCTGCGCACCTGCCGCCCCGGCCATCCAGACACTTAACATTGTCGCGATCACCTTGCCGCGCCCCCTGCTGTGCCCATATCCAAGGAAGACACGGCAGGAGTTCTTCGCCCTCATGACAACATCAGTGATGACCCTCACCGGGGCGCGCCTTGCCCTTGATGGCAATGCCGGGCGGGTCGATATCCTGCATGGAATCGACCTTACAGTGGAAAAGGGAGAGACTCTGGGGCTCATCGGGCCATCGGGGTCGGGCAAATCGTCTCTCCTCATGCTCATGGGCGGTCTCGAACGCGCCACAGGCGGGCGGGTCGAGGTACTGGGCCGCGACATCACCAACCTGTCGGAAGACGCGCTGGCCCGGTTCCGTAGGGAACATATGGGGGTGGTGTTCCAAAGCTTCCACCTTATTCCCACCATGACGGCGCTTGAAAATGTTGCGACTCCGCTGGAACTGGCCGGGCAGGAGGATGCCTTCGCCCGTGCGCAGGCGGAACTGGAGGCCGTCGGCCTGGCCCACCGGGCCGATCATTACCCCGCTCAGATGTCGGGCGGCGAACAGCAGCGGGTGGCGCTGGCCCGTGCTTCTGCGCCGCGCCCCGCGATCCTGCTGGCGGATGAACCGACGGGCAACCTCGACGGTGCCAATGGCGATCAGATCATGGAGCTGCTGTTTTCCCTGCGCGACCGCCACGGCGCGACGCTGATCATGGTCACCCATGCGCCGGCACTGGCCGCGCGCTGTTCGCGGGTGATCCGTCTGCGCGACGGGCGCCTTGATGCCGCCGATCCCGTTGAGGCCGGCGAAAGGCACGCCGGGTGAGCGCGCCGGACCCGACCCGCCAGTTCCGCCTTGCTCTGCGCCTTGCCGGACGAGAGTTGCGCGGCGGGCTGTCAGGGTTCCGTATCCTGATCGCCTGCCTGGCGCTTGGCGTGGCCGCCATCGCCGGCGTCGGCTCGGTCCGCTCCGCGATCGAGGCCGGGCTGGCCGATGAAGGCGCCGCGATGCTGGGCGGGGATGCCGAGATGTCGCTGACCTACCGCTTTGCCACCGCCGAAGAACGCGACTGGATTGCCGCGCGCAGCAGCGCGATGTCCGAGATTGCGGATTTCCGGTCCATGGCCTCGGTCGGGGATGACCGCACCCTGACGCAGATCAAGGCCGTGGATGACGCCTATCCGCTGGTGGGCACCATCGGCCTGTCACCGGATATCCCGCTGGAGGTGGCGCTTGACGGGCGGGATGGAACGCCCGGTGTGGTGATGGAACCCGTGCTGATCGACCGGCTTGGCCTCAGCCCCGGCGACATGGTCCGGTTGGGCGGGGAAGATTTCGTTCTGATGGCCGCCCTTGAAAGGGAGCCGGATGCCAATGCCTCGGGCTTTTCCCTTGGCCCGCGCAGTATCCTGCGGCGCAGGGCGCTGGAGGGCACCGCCCTGCTGGCGCCCGGCACCCTGTTCGACAGCCGCTACCGCGTGCTGCTGCCCCCTGCAACGGACCTCGAAGCGCTGGAACAGGGCGCAAGGGCCCGCTTTGCCGATAGCGGTCTGCGCTGGCGGGACAGCCGCAATGGCGCGCCCGGCATCGCCGCCTTTGTCGAACGGCTTGGGGCCTTCCTGATCCTTGTCGGGCTGTCTGGCATGGCTGTGGGCGGCGTCGGCGTATCCGCCGCGATCCGCAGCTACCTTGCAGGCAAGGTGCAGGTGATTGCCACGCTGCGGACCCTTGGCGCGGAACGGCGGGTGATCTTCCTGACCTATTTCCTGCAGATCGGGGCGCTTGCCGGGGCGGGCATCGCCATCGGGCTGATCCTGGGCGCGGTGATCCCGCTGCTGCTGGCCCCGCTGATAGCGGCGCGGCTGCCCATCCCCGCCGATTTCGGCATCTACCCCCGCGCGCTTGCCGAAGCCGCGCTATATGGCGGGCTGACGGCGTTGATCTTTACGCTCTGGCCACTTGCGCGGGTCCAGAACATTCGCGCCGCGGCGCTCTTTCGGGATGAAGGGCGCAGTTCCCGGCTGCCCCCCCGCCCCTTCGCACTGGCGATCCTCGGGCTGGTGGCGCTGCTGGTTGCTGTGGCAACATTGCTGTCGGCCTCCGCCCGCCTGACCCTTTGGACGGCGGTGGGGATCGGGGCTGCGCTGTTGCTGCTGGCGCTGGCCGCTGTCGGCATCGGCTGGCTGGCGCGCCGCCTGCGCCCCCTGTCGCGTGGGCGCGCGCCTTTGCATTGGGCGCTGGCGGCGATCTCCGGTCCGCGCAACGAAGCCGCCGCTGTCGTGCTGTCGCTCGGCCTTGGCCTGTCGGTGCTGGCCGCAATCGGACAGATCGACGGCAACATGCGCCGGGCAATCCAACAGGATCTGCCGGATCGCGCGCCCTCCTATTTCGTGGTCGACATCCAGCCCGACCAGATCGGCCCACTGCTGGACCGGGCAGAGCCCGACCCGGGCGTGTCCCGCGTCGAGCGGGCGCCGATGCTGCGCGGAGTAATCACCGCGATCAATGGCCTGCCCGCCCGCGAGGTCGGCGGCGACCACTGGGTGCTGCGCGGGGATCGCGGGGTTTCCTATGCCGACGCGCTGCCCGATGACACGGTCCTTACGGCCGGTAGCTGGTGGGGCGCGGGATATGACGGCCCGCCCCAGATCAGCTTTGCCGCCGAGGAAGCTGCCGAGATCGGGTTGGAGCTGGGCGACCACCTGACGGTCAACGTGCTGGGCCGCGATATCGAGGCCGAGGTCACCTCTTTCCGCGAGGTCGATTTTTCCACCGCGGGCATGGGGTTCATCCTGCTGATGAACCAATCCGCGCTGGAGGGTGCGCCACATAGCTGGCTCGCCACGATATATGCGACCCCCGACGCCGAGGCCCCCCTGATGCGCGATCTTGGCCGCGCCTTTCCGAATGTGACCGCCATCCGGGTGCGCGATGCCATCGACCGGGTGACCGAACTGCTGGAAGGGATCGCCGCCGCGACATCCTACGGGGCGTTGGCAACGCTGCTGACCGGGTTCCTGGTGCTGATCGGTGCGGCTCTGTCGGGCGAACGGGACCGTGTCTACGAAGCCGCCGTGCTGAAGACCCTTGGGGCGACACGCGGGCAGATCCTGCGCAGCCTGGCCCTGCGCTCCGGTCTGCTGGGGGCCGGAGCGGGGATGATTGCCCTGGCCGCCGGGATCACCGGCGGTTGGGCTGTCTGCCATTTCGTCTTTGAGACCGGGTATACGGTGATCTGGTCGAACGCTCTGGCCATCGTGCTGGGGGGCCTGCTGGCCAACCTGCTGGCCGGGCTGGCCTTTGCCTGGCGACCCCTGGCCGCGCGTCCCGCGCAGGTGTTGCGCGGACGGGAATGATAGCTGGGGGCTCTGCCCCCGCCGCGCGTTGCGCGTCTCCCCCGGAGTATTGTCCGGCCAGATGATGAAGAGCCGGGGCAATTGGCACCACGGTTCAGCGCGCGGCTGTTGGAAGGCGGCAAGGGGCGCGACCGCAAGGGCCGCGCCACCAGATACCATGATTATTCCGCAGCCTCGGCGTAGTCGCTCATCGGCGGGCAGGTGCAGGTCAGGTTGCGGTCGCCCCAGACGTTGTCGACCCGGTTCACCGGCGGCCAGTACTTGTCCACCCGGAAGGCACCGGGGGGGAAGCAGCCCTGTTCGCGGGGGTAGTCCCGGTTCCAGTCTGCAGCCACCAGGTCCTCGACCGTATGGGGCGCGAAGTGCAAGGGCGAGGCATCGGCGGTAGTGCTGCCGTCCTCGACCGAAGCGATCTCGGCGCGGATTGCCAGCATGGCGTCGCAGAAGCGGTCCAACTCGGCGCGCGTTTCGCTTTCCGTTGGTTCGACCATCAGCGTCCCGGCGATGGGGAAGGACATGGTGGGCGCGTGGAACCCGCAGTCGATCAAGCGCTTGGCAATGTCATCCACGGTGACGCCCAGGTCCGCGAAAGGCCGGGTGTCGAGGATGCATTCATGCGCCACGCGGCCCTGCGGTCCCTTGTAGAGCACCTCATAGGCGCCCTTCAGGCGTGCTGCGATGTAGTTTGCGTTCAGGATCGCCACCCGCGTCGCCTGGGTCAGGCCTTCGCCGCCCATGAGCAGGCAGTAGGCCCAGGAGATCGGCAGGATCGAGGGCGAGCCATAGGGGGCTGCTGCCACCGCGCCGGACCCACCCGTCGCCACATGGCCTGGAAGATGTTCGGCCAGGTGCGCCCCGACACCGATCGGGCCCATGCCGGGGCCGCCGCCGCCATGGGGGATGCAGAAGGTCTTGTGCAGGTTCAGGTGGCTGACGTCGCCGCCGATGTCGCCGGGACGCGCCAGGCCGACCATGGCATTCATGTTCGCGCCGTCGATATAGACCTGTCCACCGTGATCATGGGTGATCTTGCAGACCTCGCGCACGGTTTCTTCGAAGACGCCGTGGGTAGAGGGGTAGGTGATCATGCAAGCGGCCAGATCGTCCGCGTACTTCTGGGCCTTTTCAAGGAAATCACCCAGGTCGATGTCGCCGTTGTCGCGCGCCTTGACAGGCACGACCTTCCAGCCCGCCATCTGCGCCGAGGCCGGGTTGGTGCCATGGGCCGAGGTCGGGATCAGGCAGATATTGCGATGCCCTTCGCCGCGCGCCTTGTGGTAGTTGCGGATCGTCAGCAAGCCGGCGAATTCGCCCTGCGCGCCCGAATTGGGCTGCATCGAGAAGGCGTCGTACCCAGTGATGTCGCAGAGCTTGGCCGACAGGTCCGTCAGCAGTTGCCCATAGCCCGCCGCCTGATCTGCCGGGCAGAAGGGGTGCAGCGCCGAGAATTCCGGCCAGGAAATCGGCTCCATCTCGACCGCCGCGTTCAGCTTCATCGTGCAGGAGCCGAGCGGGATCATCGCACGATCCAGTGCCAGATCCCGGTCCGCGAGCCGGCGCATGTAGCGCATCATCTCGGTTTCGGCCCTGTTCATGTGGAAGATCTCATGCGTCAGATAGGACGTCTGACGGGCAAGATCGTCGGGGATCAGGTAGTCATAGGGGCCTTCGCTGGCCGCACCAGGCAGCGACAGCCCGAAGGCCCGCCAGACCGCCTCGATTGTCTGGGGTCGGGTGCATTCGTCCAGCGTGATGCCCACCTTGGTCGTGCCGACGCGGCGCAGGTTCAGCCCTTCGTCGAGGGCGGATTTCATCACCGCCGATTGCAGCGCGCCGACCTCGACGTGGATGGTGTCGAAATAGGCCTTCGGCCCGACCTCGAATCCGGCGTCCTGCAGTCCCTTGGCCAGACGTACCGTCTTGCGGTGGATGCGCTGAGAGATCCCTTTCAGCCCATCGGGGCCGTGGAAGACCGCATACATCGAGGCCATGACCGCCAGCAGGGCCTGCGCTGTGCAGACATTGCTGGTCGCCTTTTCGCGGCGGATATGCTGTTCGCGGGTCTGCAACGCCAGGCGATAGGCCCGGTTGCCGCGCGCGTCGATCGAGACGCCGACGATCCGCCCCGGCATCGAGCGCTTATAGGCATCGCGGCAGGCCATGTAGGCCGCATGAGGCCCCCCGTAGCCAAGCGGCACGCCGAACCGCTGGGTCGAGCCCACGGCGATATCCGCCCCCATCGCGCCCGGCTCCTTCAGGATGCACAGTGCCATCGGGTCGGCGATCACCACGCCGAGGGCCTTGGCGGCGTGCAACGCCTCCATCTGGGCGGTGAAATCGGTCAGCCCGCCATGGGTGCCGGGGTACTGGAAGACCGCGCCAAAGACCGTATCAGCCTGCAGATCCCCCGGCGCGCCAAGAATGATCTCGATACCCAACGGTTCGGCCCGCGTGCGGATCACGTCGATGTTCTGCGGGTGGCAGTTTTCATCGACGAAGAACGCCTTTGCCTTGGATTTGGCGACGCGCTGCGCCATGGTCATCGCCTCGGCGGCAGCCGTGGATTCATCCAGCAGCGAGGCATTGGCGATGTCGAGACCGGTCAGGTCGCAGATCATCGTCTGGTAGTTCAGCAGTGCCTCTAGCCGCCCCTGCGAAATCTCGGGTTGATAAGGCGTGTAGGCCGTATACCAGGCGGGGTTTTCCAGGATGTTGCGCTTGATCGCCGGGGGGGTGATCGTGTCGTGATAACCCTGCCCGATCAGCGAGGTCAGCACCGTGTTCTTGCCCGCCACCCCGCGCATGAACTTCAGCAGATCGGCCTCGGACAGCGCCGGGCCGAAATCCAGCGCCGCGTCCTGACGGATCTGGCGCGGCACGGTCTGACCGATCAGCGTTTCAAGATCCTCGACGCCGATGACACCCAGCATCTCTTCCATCTCGCTTGGCGAGGGGCCGATGTGGCGGCGGTTGGCGAAATCGTAGGGGCGGTAGTCTGTCGGGGTGAAAACCATGTCGGCCTTTCGCAAGAAGCGGTTCGCGGAAACTGGCGAATTTCGGGGGTGGCGGGCGGTCTGTTGCGCCCGCGCTTCCCAAGTCGGACCCGGCAGGGCGGCGCGTCACACTGGCCGCGTCCCCTGCCGGTGTCGTCGATCAGGCGATGAACTTGTTGTAAGCAGCTTCGTCCATCAGGTCGTCCATCTGGCCGGGCTCGGCCGGCTTGATCTTGAAGAACCAGGCCTCGCCCATCGGATCGTCATTGACCTTGGAGGGCTCGTTCACCAGCATTTCGTTCACTTCGACGATCTCACCGTCGATCGGAGCTAGGATATCGCTGGCCGCCTTGACGCTTTCGATCACCACGACTTCATCGTCCTTGGACACCTCGGTGCCCACGTCGGGCAGTTCCACAAAGACGATGTCGCCAAGCTGTTCGGCGGCGTGTTCGGTGATCCCGACCACGACGATATCGTCTTCTTCACGGAGCCATTCATGTTCTTCGGTAAATTTCATCTTAGCGATTCCCTGTCTGTCGCGTCGTCTGTCAGCGTTTGAAGTTGGCAGGAATGAAGGGCAGGCTGTCAACGCGCAGCGGTGCGCGCTTGCCACGCAGCTCTGCCTCCAGCAGCGTGCCCGGCGTGGCCTGGGCGACAGGCACATAGCCCATGGCGACCGGTGCCTGCAGGCTGGGCCCGAAGGCACCCGAGGTCACTTGGCCGATCTGTGCATCCCCTTCGAAGATCTGCACGCCTTCGCGCATCGGGGCGCGGCCCTCGGGGCGCAGGCCGACACGCAATCGGGCCGGACCACTGGCGATTTCCTCGAGGATCCGCTCGGCGCCCGGAAAGCCGCCCGCGCGGGCGCCCCCGGTGCGGCGGGCCTTCTGGATCGACCAGTTCAGCGCCGCTTCGGACGGCGTCGTGTCGGTGGTGATGTCATGGCTGTAAAGGCACAGCCCCGCCTCCAGCCGCAGGCTGTCGCGGGCGCCAAGACCGATGGGCGAAACGCCCTCCTGGGCAAGCAAGGCGCGGGCCAGTGCCTCGGCGCGGTCAGCCTCGACCGAAATCTCGTATCCGTCTTCGCCGGTATAGCCAGAGCGTGAAACCCAGACCTCGGCCCCGTCGATGGCGATCACAGCGACGTCCATGAAGCGCATCCCGGCCACCTGGGGGGCCAGTGCGGCCAGCGCGGCCTCGGCGCCGGGGCCCTGAAGGGCCAGCAGACAGCGGTCTGTCACTTCTTCTACGCGGATGCCGGGCAGGCTGTCCTGCATATGGGCAATGTCGGCGGCCTTGCAGGCGGCGTTGACCACCACGAACAGGTGATCGCCACGATTGGCGAACATCAGGTCATCCAGAATGCCCCCATCCGGCGCGGTCAGCAGACCGTAGCGCTGGCGACCCGGCGCAAGGCCCAGGACGGCGGCGGGGATCAGGCTTTCCAGCGCCAGGGCCAGGGTATCGGGATCGGCGCCGCTGATCAGCACCTGCCCCATGTGGCTGACGTCGAACAGACCGGCGGCTGCGCGCGTATGCAGGTGTTCCTTCATCACGCCCATCGGGTATTGCACCGGCATTTCATAGCCCGCAAAGGGCACCATCTTGCCGCCCAGCTCTTCGTGCAGGGCTTTCAGCGGCAATGGCAGCAGGGCATCGGTCGTTTCGCTCATCCGTCTCTCCTGGCCTGTGCCCTGACGGAAGCGTCCGGGCATCGTGAACGCGGCCGCAATGGCCCACGTGGCGATGCCCCCTCTGTTCTTTGGCCTGAGATCGCTATCCCTTCGGCGGACCCATGCCGGGCCTCTCTCCAGAGTTTTCGTGCCGACCGGTCCTGAAGCCTGAGAGTTTCCGGGGCGGTTGCTCCTTCGGCACCGGCGCTTGGCCGGTTCTCCCGTGTCGGTGGAATCTGGATAGCCAAGCCCCCGGCGTGGCGCAAGCCCCTTGCGGCCCGTGGTCCAGCTTTATCGCCCGGCGCAGGCGAAAGGGGTCATCAGATCGGCAAGGGCAGCGTTCTCGCAGACCAGATCCGCCAGCGTCACCTTGTCGAGCGAGGCATAGAAGGCTTCGGTCGCTACGGCGATTGCGTTGCGCAACCGACAGGCCTTGACCAGCGGGCAGGTATTGTCGGCATCGGCAAAGCATTCGGCGATCGGAACCGGGGATTCCACGGCGCGAAAGACCTCACCGACCTGGATTTCCTCCATCGGCCGACCAAGGCTCATGCCGCCATGGCGGCCCCGGTGGGTCGTCAGAAAGCCAAGCTGCGCCAATCGGTTGATCACCTGCGCCAGATGGTTTTCCGAGGTGTTGCAGCGTTCCGCGATCTCGCTCTTGGTGACTAGGCGATCCTTGTTCACCGCGCAGTACATCAGCACCCGCATCGAGATATTGGTCCGTTTGGTCAGCCTCATCCGTCACCCTTTCTGGCCTCCTGGCCTGCCGGACCCCAGACACGTGGCAGGGGCCCGGCCAACCGCGCCCCGCCATCCCACGACCCCGATGCTTCGGGTCCTGCCGTGTTGCAGGGCTGGCCTCCTCCGGTCATAGTCTGACCGGGCAGGTCCCAAGATGTATTTGACCTGCATCAACTGGAGCGTGAATTTGCACCCTCAAGACCCTTTTTTCTTTGGCTATGGCAGCCTCGTGAACCGCAGAACCCATGTCTATGGACAGGCAAGGCCCGCCAGGGCCCAAGGGTGGCGGCGGATTTGGCGGCATACGGCCCTGCGTCCTGTCGCGATCCTGACGGCCATTCCTGCCCCCGAGACCGAGATCGAAGGCCTGGTGGCAGCAGTCCCCGGCGCCGACTGGGCCGCGCTGGATGCGCGCGAATGCGATTACGACCGGGTGCTGACCTTCGACATCGCCCATGGGCTGACCCCGCCGCCCGAGGTCGCGATCTATACCATCCCGGAAACCAAGCATCCCCGCGCCGCAGAGCCCACCGTCATCCTGCTGAGCTATCTCGACGTGGTGGTGCAGGGCTATCTGGATGAGTTCGGCGAAGCCGGGGTAGACCGGTTCTTTGCCACCACCGATGGCTGGGACGCCCCGATCCTGAACGACCGCGCCGCGCCGACCTATCCACGGGCGCAATTGCTGGCCCCGACGGAAACCGGGCTGGTGGATCACTACCTGAAGGCTCTGGGCAGCGAGGTCAGGCAGGGCTGAAGACCCGAATGCAAAAAGGCCGCGGAGACATCCATCGCCGCGGCCTTTTCAATGTCTGTTCATGGGCGGATCAGGCGCCCGGCTTCGCCTTGATGACCTGCAGCAGCGGCAGGACCTGGGCCATGTCCGGCCCATGGGCCTGCCCGGTCAGCGCCTTGCGCAGCGGCATGAACAACCCCCGGCCCTTGCGGCCCGTGGCGGCCTTGACCTCGGTCGTCCACCTGCCCCAGCTTTCGGCATCCAGCGGCCCTTCGGGCAGCAGCGCCATGGCTTCGGCGACGAAATCGCGGTCTTCGTCCTCGATCACCGGCTCGGCGCCTTCCGAGAACATCTCCCACCAGGCGTCGACGTCATCCATCACGGTGATATTGTCGCGCACCACCATCCAGAAGGACTCGGCCTGATCGGCGGGCACACCGGCGGCAAGCACGCGGTCCTCGACGGCCGCCAGAGGGCGGTTCTGAAGAATATGGGCCGTCAGGGGGAACAGGTCGGCTTCGTCGAACTTGGTCGGGGCCGAGCTGAACTGAGACAAGTCGAAGCCTTCGGCGATCTCGTCGATGGTCTCGCGCAGCTCGACCGGCTGGCTGGACCCGAGGCGCGCCATCAGCGACAGCAGGGCCATGGGTTCAACGCCGCGCGCGCGCAGGTCGCGGATCGACAGCACGCCAAGACGCTTGGACAGGGCTTCGCCCTGCGGGCCGGTCAGCAGCGAATGGTGACCGAAGGAGGGCACGGCCCCGCCGAGCGCCTCGATGATCTGGATCTGGGTCGCGGTATTGGTCACGTGGTCGGACCCGCGCACGACATGGGACACGCCCATCTCGGTATCGTCGACGACCGAAGCGAGGGTGTAAAGCACCTGCTTGTCCGCCCGGATCAGCACCGGGTCCGAAACCGAGGCCGCGTCGATCGAGATGTCGCCAAGGATACCATCGGCCCATTCGATACGCTGCTGGTCCAGCTTGAAACGCCAGACCCCTTCGCCGCGCTCGGCGCGCAGGGCGGCCCTTTCGTCGTCCGACAGCGCAAGGGCGGCGCGGTCATAAACCGGCGGCTTGCCCATGTTGAGCTGCTTCTTGCGCTTGAGGTCCAGTTCGACCGGGGTCTCGAAAGCCTCATAGAACCGGCCCATGTCGCGCAGTTGGTCCGCCGCGGCGGCATAGCGGTCAAGGCGCTGCGACTGGCGTTCGATCCGGTCCCAGGTCAGGCCCAGCCATTCCAGGTCTTCCTTGATCGCATCGACGTATTCTTCCTTCGACCGGACCGGGTCGGTGTCGTCGATCCGCAGGATGAAGGTCCCCCCCGCCTTGCGGGCCACAAGGAAGTTGAACAGCGCGGTACGCAGGTTGCCGACATGGATATAGCCGGTCGGGCTGGGGGCGAAACGGGTGACGGTGGCGGACATGTGCAAATCTCCTGTTGCCGCGCCACTTGTCACATGGCGGGGCCTTTGTCCAGAAATCCGCCGCCGCCAGGCTTTGCGGCACGGCGCACGACAAGGTCGATGAACTCCAGCTTGCCGGCCACAGCCGGGTTGATGACGCCGGTCGCGAAGTCAAGCATCCCCATCTCGCGGTTCAGTTCGTTCAGCACCAGCCCAAGGGCGCGATAACGGCGCAGCATCTCGTCCACCGAAGGGATCTGCTGACGCGGCACCAGACCCAGTTCCTCGGCCGTGTCGACCACCGAAGCGATGTCGAGGTAAAGCGCCCAGGTCTCGGCCCAGTCTTCCCAGGGGTGCATCGTGGCATAGGCGCTGATGTAGCTTTCTTCCCAGTTCGCCGGGGCGCCTTCGTTGTAGTGGCGTTCAAGCGCCTCGCTGTAGGTCGGGTTCTCGTGATCCCCGAACAGCGCCTTGAACTGCGTCTCGCATTGACCCCGGACCAGAAGATCCCAGTAGTAATGCCCGACTTCGTGGCGGAAATGCCCGATCAGGGTGCGGTGCGCCTCGCCCATATCGACGCGGATCTGCTCGCGTTCGGCCGGGTCGGCTTCCTGGATGTTGATGGTGATCAGCCCATCGGCATGGCCGGTATAGACGCGCTCTTCTTCCCCCGCCTTGCGCCACAGCTTGTCATCCAGCGGATCGCCCATGAAGGCAAAGCTGAGTGGCGGTTCGGTGCCCGCGCCGAAAGGCAGCCCCAGCCGGTCGAGCGCATAGATAAGGCGGCGCTTGGCGGCCTCGAGTCGGGCCCAGCGTTCGCGGTTGCCATCGACGCTCATGTCCGGGACCGTTTCGTTCAGCGCACAGCAATCGCAAAACGGGCCGCCGCCTTCCGGGATGGTACGGTTGCAGACGCCTTCGGTCGCGTAATTCTGGCACAGGGTCACCAGATGGCGGCTGCCATCCCCCAAAGGGTCGCCGAGACAGCGGAACTTGCCACCTTCGGGTTCCAGTGCGGTGATCGCCGCGCAGCCCTGGCACCAGCCGACATCCCGTCCGCACTGGGTGCATTTAGTATTGTCGAAATATAGTCGGTTGCCACAGGCACAGCTGTAAAGTCGCATGGATCCTCCATTCGGCGCCGGGACCTACGCACGAGGCCCCATTGCGGTTCCCCGCCCGGATGCGGGAAAGCCGGGTATTTCTTGTCAAAGGCGTCGTGCTCGGCCCGGATCAACCCTCTCGCGCCGCCGCCGGGTTCTCCGTGCTGCGGCACGCCATGCTGGTCCCACGAAGGGTCACGAGGCGGATATGCCCTCAGCCTACGCGGCCCCGGCCTGCGCGGAAATCCCCATATTGCCCGATCGGGGCGTCAGACGGATATCACCTCGGCCTCGGTCACGATCAGGTCCAGCCGCTGGTCCGTCGGTTCCAGCGGCAGGTCTGCGGCCTCCTGCGCGGCGTAGGCATAGCCGATGGCCAGCACGGGCCGCCGCGCGCGCAGGGCCTCCAGCGTGCGATCATAAAAGCCCCCGCCGTAGCCCAGCCGGTTCCCCGCACGGTCGAAGGCAACCAGCGGCACGATCAGGATCTCGGGCTCCATCCAGTCGAGCGTCGCGGGAATGGATGCACCGAAGGGACCCGTCTGCATGGCGCAATCGGGCTCCCAAAGGGCAAAGCGCAACGGCTTGCCCGCCGCTTCGATGATCGGCACGCCGACAGGCCCATGGGCGGCGGATTCCTCCATTGCGGGCAAGGGTGGGATTTCGGTCCGGATCGGGATGTAACCGGCCAGCGGCACGCCGCGATAGCCTGCCAGCACCGACGACAGCACCCCGGCCCGGCCCGGTCCGGCCGCGGCATGGGCCAGCTTGCGCCGATCAAAGGCCGCGCGACGGGCCGCCGCCTTGGCCTCGGCGAGCAAGAGGTCTTCGGTCGGGGCAGGCGAACCGGGCTGCGTCAAATCAGCACCAGCCCTGCCAGCCCAAGGAAGGCAAAGAAGCCGACCACATCGGTCACCGTGGTGACGAAAGTGCCCGAAGCCAGCGCCGGATCGACCTTCAGCCGGTCCAGCACCACCGGGACCATCGTCCCGGCCAGCCCCGCGACCAGCATGTTGATGACCATGGCGGCCGCGATCACCGCGCCCAGCCGCCAATCGCCGAACCAGATCAGACCGATGATCCCCATGACCACCGCGAAGGCCGCACCATTGGTCAGCCCCACCAGCGCCTCGCGACGGATCACCCGCCAGACGTTGCTGCCGGTAAGGTCCCTGGTGGCGATGGCACGCACGGCGACGGTCAGGCTTTGCGTTCCCGCATTGCCGCCCATGGAGGCGACGATCGGCATAAGCACGGCCAGCGCCACGAAGCGGGAAATGGTGCCCTCGAACATCGCGATGACCATGGAGGCGAGGATCGCCGTGCCGAGGTTCACCGCCAGCCAGGGCAGGCGCTGCTTGATGGTTTCGGTAAAGCGGTCGTTCAGGCTGCCTTCGCCGACACCGGCAAGGCGCAGGATGTCTTCTTCGTGTTCCTCATCCAGGACGATCATCGCATCATCGATGGTGATGACACCGACCAGCCGGTCATCTTCATCGACCACAGGGGCCGAGATCAGGTGATACTGGTTGAAGGCATAGGCCACGTCGCCTTCGTCCTGCATCGCCGGAATGGTGCGAAACGAGGGCTCGGTGATCTCGGACAGGGCCAGACGGCGCGGGCTGGCCATCAGGCGGCCCAGGGTGACATGGCCAATGGGCTTCATCCGGGGATCGACCAGGATGACGTGATAGAACTGGTCCGGCAGGTCGTCGCGTTCGCGCATGAAATCGATGGCCTGCCCCACCGTCCACAACTCGGGCACCGCGACGACTTCGCGTTGCATCAGACGGCCGGCGGATTCCTCGGGGAAGGTCAGCGCCTGCTGGACCGCCACCCGGTCGCTGTCTTCCAGCGCGTCGAGGATCGCCTCCTGCTGGGGCTCTTCCAGGTATTCGACCAGATCGACGACGTCATCCGAGTCCATCTCCCGAACGGCGTCCTTCAGCACGTCCGGGGTCAGCAGAGAGATCACTTCCTCGCGGATCGATTCATCGAGTTCCGACAGGATCTCGCCGTCGAATTCCTTGCCGTAGAGATCAATCAGCCGGCGCCGGTCATAGGCGTTGACCTGTTCCAGAACGTCGGCGATGTCGGCGGCGTGCAGCGGTTCCAGCAGCTCGACCAGCTGTTCGCGATTGCCTGCATCGACCGAGAACAGGATCGCAGCGACGGTGCGCCGGTCAAGCGAATAGCTTTCTTCGTTCTCGACACCCTCTTCGGCGGGAGCAGGGCTGTGTTCGGGATCCTGGCCCGACCCGTTTCGGGGTCCCGGTCTGGTCTCGATGTCCTGCTCGTTTTCGGTCATGGGCAGCCCTTTCCTGATCACAGAAAGCTTAGTGCGGCACGGGGTCGGGAAACAATGCCGCAGATGGAATTTACCCCCCGGATGAGCGCAGATAATGTGAACGGCGGGAAAAGCGAATCCATCCGGGATTTACCCAAGTTGCGAGGGTGCGAAAAGATGGCCGAAACGATCCTGATGAAAGGCCAGCTTGTCGACTTTACCGGCGACCCTTTCGCGGCCCCTCTCGCGGAATGCACCCGGATCGAAGCACACGGTGCCCTGGTGATCCGGGGCGGGCAGATCCTGGACCGGGGCCCGGTGGACCGGATCACGGCGGCCTATCCGCGGGCCCGCGTGGTCGACTACGGACAGGGCCTGATCCTGCCCGGCTTCATCGACGCCCATGTGCATTTCCCCCAGACCGCGATGATCGCCAGCTGGGGCAAGCGGCTGATCGACTGGCTGAACACCTATACCTTCCCCGAGGAAACGCGCTTTGCCGATCCCGACTACGCCGCCGAGATCGCCGCGCGGTACCTTGACCTGACCACCGCCAACGGCACCACCTCGATGGTCAGTTTCTGCACCATCCACCCCGCCGGCGTAGAAGCCTTCTTTGCCGAGGCCGCCAGGCGTGGGCAGCGGGTCGTGGGCGGGCGTACCTGCATGGATCGCAACAGCCCCGACGGGCTGCGCGACACGGCCCAAAGCGCCTATGACGAAAGCCGCGCGTTGCTGGAAAAATGGCATGGGCAGGAACGGATATCCTATGCCATCACGCCGCGCTTTTCGCCCACATCGACGCCCGACCAACTGGCCGCGCTCGGGGCGCTCTGGGCAGAACATCCCGATTGCCTGATGCAGACCCACCTGTCGGAACAGACCGATGAAATCGACTGGGTCCGCTCGCTTTACCCGCAGGCGCGCGATTACCTTGATACCTATGAACAGCACGGGCTTCTGGGGGCCAACGGGCTATACGGCCACGCGATCCACCTTGAGCCGCGCGAAATCGATCGCCTGCGCGAGGTCGGCGCGGCAGTGGTGCATTGTCCGACCTCGAATACCTTCATCGGCTCGGGCCTGTTCGACATGGCCGGGCTGAAGGCCCAAGGGCTGCGGGTGGGCCTGGCGACGGATACCGGGGGTGGGTCGAACTTCTCGATGCTGCGCACCATGGCGGCGGCCTATGAAGTCGGTCAGTTGCGCGGCGTGGCGCTGCATCCTGCACAGCTTCTGTGGCTGGCGACCGCCGGCAGCGCAGGCGCCATCGGCATGGCCGACCGGATCGGCACCTTGGCACCGGGCAGCGAAGCGGATATCACCGTGCTCGACCTCGGCTCGACCCCTGCAATCGCGCAGCGGTCCGCCCGCGCCGGGGACCTGTGGGAAGCACTGTTCCCGACCATCATGATGGGCGACGACCGCGCCGTGCAGGCGGTCTGGATCGCCGGTCGCCAGGCCATCGGTGCCTGACGGCCAGCCAAGGAAATGAATGATATGCTACCGGTATTCGTCGTCGGATTCGTCATGGTCACCGGGTCCATGGTGGTCTCGGTCCTGTCTTTCTTCGGGCTGGAATCCTGGCTTGCCCGGTCGCTTCCCTGGTTCACCCGCGCGCCCCATGCCCCACGTCTGATCGCAATGATGTCGGCCACCATCGCCGTGTCCCTGGCCATGGTGATCTTCAACGTCTGGGCCTGGGCCTGGTGCTACAAGGCGCTCGGGATCTTCGACAATATCAGCGATGCGCTGTACTTCTCGATCGTCGCCTTCACCACGCTGGGTCTGAACGACATCGCCATGCCGCAGGAATGGCGCCTGTTGGGCGGCATCACCGCGGTCAACGGCTTCATCTATATCGGCATGATCTCGGCCATGATCCTGGACATGGTGCGCCGGGTACGTCTGGCACAGGATGCCGCGGCCAAGGCCGCCGCGAAACCGGCCTTGCCGACCTGAGCGCGCGCTATCCCGCCAGGGCCTGCGCCCGGCGGTTCTGTTCCTCGATCAGCAGCGGCAGGTCGAGATGCGGCATCTGGCCGTCGCGCACAACCTGGCGGCCTTCGACCAGCAGGTGCTTGACCTTCATCGGTCCGGCCAGAAGCAAAGCGGCGGGGTCCCAACTGCCGGCGCATTCGATGCCGGTGACATCCCAGATCGCGATATCGGCGCGCTTGCCGGGGCTGAGGCGACCACAGTCGAAGCGGTTCAGCACATCGGCGCCGCCACGGGTGGCGATCTCCAATGCCTCGCGGGCGCTCATGGCGTCGGCGCCCCGGCTGACGCGTTGCAACAGCAGGGACTGGCGCGCCTCGGCGATCAGGTTGCCGGCGTCATTGCTGGCCGACCCGTCGACGCCCAGACCCACCTGCACGCCCGCATCCCGCATCGCACGCACCGGCGCGATGCCCGAGCCGAGGCGACAATTCGAACAGGGGCAATGGGCGACGCCGGTGCCGCTGCGGGCAAACAGCGAAATCTCCTGCGGATCAAGCTTCACGCAATGGGCATGCCAGACGTCATCCCCGGTCCAGCCGAGATCCTCGGCATATTGTCCCGGACGACACCCGAACCTGGCCTGCGAATAGGCGATATCCTCATCGTTTTCAGCCAGGTGAGTGTGCAGCATCACCCGCTTGTCCCGCGCCAGCAGGGCCGCGTCGCGCATCAACTCGCGGCTGACCGAGAAGGGCGAACAAGGCGCGATCCCGACCCGGACCATCGCCCCGTCGGACGGGTCGTGGAAGGCGTCGATGACGCGAATGCAATCTTCAAGGATCGCCGCTTCGCTTTCCACAAGGCTGTCGGGGGGCAAGCCGCCAAGGCTTTCGCCGATCGACATGGCCCCGCGCGTCGGATGGAAGCGCAAACCGACCCGCGCGGCGGCCTCGATCGTGTCCTCCAGCCGGGATCCGTTGGGATAGAGATAGAGATGATCCGAGCTCATCGAACAGCCCGACAGTGCCAGTTCCGCCAGCCCGATCACGGCCGAGATATGCATTTCGGCCGGACCGAAGCGCGCCCAGATCGGATAAAGTGTCTTCAACCAGCCGAACAGCAGCGCATCCTGCCCGCCGGGCACGGCGCGCGTCAGGGTCTGGTAGAGATGGTGATGGGTGTTCACCAGACCCGGCGTCACGATGCAGCCACGGGCATCGATCACCTCGGCATTCTGGACATCAAGACGGGGGCCGATGGTGCGGATCACCCCGCCAGCGACAAGGATATCAGCCCCGAAAAGTTCGGTCCGCTGATCGTCCATCGTCAGGATGTGATCCGCGCCGCGGATCAGCTGAGGCTTGTCCATATGTCACATCTTTGACATCGCCCCGAGAATGTCCAGTGCCGCTTTGTGAAGCGACCTGTTGGCGGCGGCCAGGACGCGGCCCCCCTGCAGGGCCGGACCACCCTGCCAGTCGGTGACGACGCCGCCCGCGGCCTCGATCACCCCGATCGGCCCCTGAATATCGTAGGAGTTGAGTCCGCATTCGACCACCAGATCAACCTGACCGGAGGCCAAAAGCGCATAGGCATAACAATCCATCCCATATCGGGTCAGCTTGACGCAGGCCGAGACCGCTTCGAAGGCGACGCGGTCTTCGGGCGTGCCAACTTCCGGGAAGGTTGTGAAAAGGACGGCCTCCGACAGGGTCGTCCGGGCGCTGACAGTCAGTTGCGACTGGCCCCTTGGCCCACGCATTTGCGCCGTACCGAAACCACCCCAGAAACGTTCGCCGATATAGGGCTGGTCGATCATGCCCATATGCACACGGGCAGAATCACTTAGCCCGATCAACACGCCCCAGGTCGGTGTGCCGCTGACAAATCCCCGCGTCCCGTCGATCGGGTCGAGCACCCAGGTCAACCCGCTGCTTCCGGGGGTCGCGCCGAATTCCTCACCCAGGATGGCGTCCTGAGGGCGGCGGCGCGCCAGGATGTCCCGCATCGCCTGTTCCGCCGCGCGGTCGGCTTCGGTCACCGGGTCATATCCACCCGCCAGCTTGTTGTCTTCGGACAGGTCGGGCTGACGGAAGAAAGGCAAGATGGCCGAGCCTGCGGCATCGGCCATCTCATGTGCTGTGTCGAGTATTTCGCGTTGCTGCGCGTCCATCATGCCCCCTGCCCGGCCTCGCCGGATCCTTGCGACCGGTCTGTCCGGGCGCCCTGGACGGCAATGCAAATGGCACTCGCCGTCCGGGACAGGGCTAACGCGCCCCGCGGGTCAACTCAAGCGACGTCGCTCAGCACGCGGGCCAGATCAAACAGGCGGCGGCGCTGGTTTTCCGGGATCGCGTAATAGGACCGGATGAGGTCAAGCGCTTCCTTGTCACCCATCACATCGCCCGGCACGTTGCCTGCGGAATGCGCGGATGTTTCAGCTTCGATGCCTTCGAAGAAGAAGCTGACCGGCACGTCGAGCGCATCGGCGATATCCCAGAGGCGGGAAGCGCTGACACGGTTTGCACCGGTTTCGTATTTCTGGATCTGCTGGAATTTAATTCCGACACGCTCTGCCAGTTGCTGCTGGGTCATTCCGACCAGCCAACGGCGATGTCGCACACGTTTGCCAACGTGCACATCTACAGGATGAGTCATTCGCGGCTCCTAAGGTGACCTGACAACGCGCCATGCGCAAAAAAGCCGCTCGGCGGCTTATTCAGGTCTGGGTTGCATTTGATGCGCCGCACATCCCTACAGCGCGTCCTGATCGTAACAGCTTTACATACGTAAGCAAGTTTTAGGCTCCCGAAAGAGCTGACTAACGATGTGGTTAACTCAATTGACAGAAGAGCCGCAAGGGAATTTGACTTCACAAGCTTATCACGTTGTTGCAACAAATTCCGCGATGCAGCATTGTTTTGGAGTGACCCGATGCGATCCCGTGGAGGTGGCAAAGTGAACTATCTGACGAATTTCATTGAACAATGGTGCCGGCTCCCATGAAGGCGCTGCGATGTAACGCGGCTGAAACCGCACCCGCACTGGAAGAGATGAACGTACCCGTTCCGGCCGCCGGGGAAATCCTGCTGGAAATTGAGGCATGTGCGTTGAATTTCGCGGATCTGTTGATGCTGAAAGGAACGTATCAGGATACGCCGCCCTTGCCCTTCACCCCGGGAATGGAGGCCGCAGGCCGCATTTCCGCCGTCGGAGAGGGAGTCGCCCTGCACCCCGGCCAGCGAGTCGCGGTTTTCGGCGGCGCGGGCGGGCTGGCCGAGATGGGAGTCTTCGCGGCGTCGCGCGCAGTGCCTTTGCCCGATGACATGCCCTCCGATATCGCGGCGGCGATGCAGGTCGCCTATGGCACCAGCCATATCGCGCTGACCCATCGTGCCCGGCTGCAACCGGGCGAAACCCTCGTCGTGCTGGGGGCCACGGGCGGCGTCGGCACCACGGCGACGGAAATCGGCCGCATTCTGGGGGCGAAGGTCATCGGGGTGGCTGCGGGCGCCGACAAGAAGGACGCCGTGCTCGCCGCCGGGGCGCATCATTTCCTCGACAGCGAAACCTGCGACCTGCGCACCGAGATCAAGGCGCTCGGCGGTGCGGATGTGGTTTACGACCCCGTGGGCGGCGACCTGTTCAAGGCCGCCTTCCGCGCCTGCAATCCCGAGGCCAGGATCGTCCTGATCGGCTTTGCCAGCGGCACCCTGCCCGAGTTCCGGCCCAATCACATGCTGGTCAAGAACATCGACATCCTGGGCTTTTACTGGTCGCCCTATTTCACCCTGCGCCCCGAACTGGCCCGCGACAGCCTTGCCACCCTGATGGACTGGTACCGCGCAGGCCGCATCCATCCCCGGATCAGCCACCATTTCCCGCTGGACCGCGCCATGGAAGGGTTCGAGACCCTGCGCCGCCGTCAGGCAACGGGCAAGGTCGTCATCACCATGTAACGCCGGTTCTGCCGGGATCAGCCAGCTCGTTTCAACCTGCCCGGCTCAGGCCACGTCCCGTTGCGGCATGGCCGTCGGCAGGTCGCCCGCGTAGCCACGCCGCAGCAGTTCCGCCACCCGCCGCGCGACCTCGGGCGAGGACCGGTCCTGAACATACATCGATATGCGCTGCATCCCGAGATCGGGCAGCGCCCCGCCATGCTGGACCTCGCACAATTGCGCCGGGGCGGTGCCCTCGATCATCGTGGTCAGCGCCAGATCGGCCGAGACGGTGGCCTCGACCGTGCGATCCGAAAAGGTATCGACGGCGTTTTCCCAATCCATGCCGACAGCTTCCAGCGCGCCGATGGACAGCGGGCGGAACAGGCAACTGCGCCCCGAGGCATACCGCAGGGGCCGTTGCCGCCAGGCAGAACCACCCGGCGCGCCGATCCAGCAAAGGGGCCTTTCGTCCAAAACCTCGGCCCGCGCATCCGGAGAGGCCTCTGTGGTCAGGATGATGTCGATCTCGCCCCGGTCGAACTGCTCTTTCAGACTGTTGGTATAGTCCGAGGTCAACTGCACCTTCATGCGCGGAAACTCCGCCGCGAATTGCTGCAGGACCCGCGGCACCACCGGGTAGACGATATCATGCGGGACCCCGAGGACGATCTCGCCTTCGAATTTCTTGCTGGTCAGCCGCGCCATGGCCTCGTCGTTCATTTCCACGATGCGGCGCGCATAGCCCAGCAGCTGATCGCCGGCGGCCGTCAGCGCGACGCGCCGGTTGCTCCGATCCAACAGCGCGATCCCCAGCATGTCTTCGAGGCGTTTCAGCTGCATCGACACTGCAGATTGTGTGAAGTTCAGCATCCCCGCCGCTTTCGTCACACCGCCGTGGTCGGCAACCGCTACGAAGCTGCGCAAGGAGGTCATGTCCAGGTTCCTCATTGCATCAATCTCCTTGATGTAAAACTTCAGAAACATTCATTTTCAATATTCACCACAGCACGGCATACACATCAATAGAAATTATCGACCAAACGAATCTCATCACCAATATGAAAGGAACGTCCGATGAGCTACTCCATGATTGCCCGCGCCCCGGCACAAGAACGGTCGCTGCGCGTTCCGCTCAGCCGCCTCATGATGATGATCGGTATCAAGCGCGAACGTCAGGCGCTCGGATCCCTCGACCCGGCCCTGCTGCGTGACATCGGGATCAGTCCCGAAGACGCTCAGCGCGAAGCGCGCCGCCCCGCCTGGGACGCCCCGAACCGCTGGTTCTGATGCCACCGGGCCAACCGGCCCGACCAGGCCGCCAATCTGGCGCCAGCCACCTGATCTAACTGCTGCAACATCTCCCCGTGACCCCGGCATTGTCGCGATGCCGGGGGAACAGCGGCCCTCGGGCCGTCTGCCCCGCAAACTGCCCAGGCGTTTCACGCTGCCACGGGCCGGTTAGCGGGGCTTTTTTGTCGCCTTCTGTCAAATCCACGCGAAATTGAAAGGTTCGGCGCACATCTTGCGCGTGAAAATCTTGAAATATGGCCCGCGCTAACCGATATTCAACAAGAACCCTCCCAATGGAGGGAACAGGGATTTAATTCGGAGGCTTGAATGGCTGAATTCAACACGATGCGCACTGCGGCCGGCACACGGACCGCTGCGATCGACGAAGGGCTTCGCGCCCATATGAACAAGGTGTATGGCACCATGTCCGTGGGCATGCTGCTGACCTTCCTTGTTGCATGGGCCGTCGGCACAACGCCCGAGGTTTTCGCGATCTTCCGCAACCCGCAAACGATGCAACCGAACCTGTTCGGCTGGATCCTGATGTTCGCACCGCTGATCATGGTCTTCGCTTTCGGCGCGGCGATCAACCGCCTGTCGGCCGCCGGCGCGCAGCTGTTCTTCTACGTTTTCGCTGCCGTCATGGGCGCGTCGCTCAGCTGGATCTTCATCGCCTATACCGGCGTTTCCATTGCTCAGGTCTTCCTGATCACCGCCATCGCCTTCGCCGGTCTGTCGCTTTACGGCTACACCACCAAGAAGGACATCTCGGGCTGGGGCGCCTTCCTGATCATGGGCGTGATCGGCCTGCTGATCGCTTCGGTCGTGAACATCTTCATGGCCAGCCCGGCACTGCAATTCGCGATTTCGGCCATCGGCGTGCTGATCTTTGCCGGTCTGACTGCCTATGACACCCAGCGGATCAAGACCACCTACCTGCAAATGGCCCATACCGGTGACAAGGAATGGCTGGGCAAGGCCGCGATCATGGGGGCTCTGTCGCTCTACATGGACTTCATCAACATGTTCATGTTCATGCTGCAATTCTTCGGCAACCGTAATTAATCTTCTGATCGCCGACTGACACGGATCAACCCCGCCGAGCCACTGGTTCGGCGGGGTTTTTTGTTGTCCGGCAGAAGGAAGAGCCCTTGCCCCCCGCCCGCGCCCTGTCTGGGTGGCGGCGCCGCGGAAGGGAACATGTCGCATCCGAAAGCGGCAAAGGACGCGCGTGCAAAGCGGCAAGGGGAAGCAACGCCCGTATGTCGCGCGGCCCCCTGCAGGGCCGCGCGATCAACAGGTCTCAGTCGAAACCAAGCATGGAGCGCGTTGTATCGGCAAGCTCTTCGATGGTGGCGCGCGGATCCGCACCATCGACGATTTCCAGCAGGTCAGCAGCGATCACATCCGTCACCGCGACGCCTTCCGCGCCGGGGTAGGCATACCAGGGGCCTGCATAGCGGGCGACCTGGGCATGGGCGACGCGGGCGTTGGGGTTCGTTTCGTAGAAGGCACCAAGGTAGCTTTCATCCTCGACAACCAGCGCATTGGTGGGCGCGTAGCCGGTGGTTTCAACGATGATCTTCTGCGCTTCGGGGCTGGTGACGAAGGCGATGTAATCCCAGGCCGCCTGCTGCTTTTCAGCGTCGTCCGTCAGCATCACGATGCCCGACCCGCCGGTGGGCAGGTAGACCTCTTCGTCCGGGGCGACGATCGGCATCGGCTTCACCGTCACCTCGAACCGGTCCCCCGCCCCTTCGGAGAAGCGGGTCATCAAGGACGAGCTTTCGAACATGATGCCCAGTGTCCCGGCGGGAAAGGCCTGCCGCGCGTCGTCTTCGCTCATGGTGGACATGCCGCCTTCGACGGCAAAACGGCTATATAGCGACGCCGCCGCAATACCTGCCTCGCTGTCGAATGTGATCTCGGTTTCCTCCGCATTCATCGGCCGCCCACCATGGGCGCCGAGAAGCGACTGGAACCGCCAGTCATGAGGCGAGATCCAGACGCCTTCGGTGGTGGCGTCCAGGGCGTCGATCTTTGCGGCCAGGTCGATGATGCCGTCGTAGTCGGTGGGGAAGTCCTCCATCGAGCCGCCGGCGCGGGCGACCAGGTCCGGGTTGACATAGGCCACCAGCGTCGAAGCCGAGGTGCCCAAGGCATATTGGTTCCCCTCGAAGGTTCCTAGCGACAGAAGCGCGCCGGTATAGCCCATGGCCTCCGGGTCTTCCGGCAGGAAGTCGTCCATCGGCTGGGCCAGGTCGCGGGCCTCGAGCACGCGCCAAAGGTTCAGGCCAACCCAGGCCACATCGGGCGCGGTGCCAGCGACGGATTCACGCAGCAGGCGCTGAACGCCGTCGCCATAGCCTTCGGCCGGACCGTCCAGTTCGATGGTGATATCCGGATTGGCGGCCATGAAGGCTTCGGCCAGTGCCGCCTGCGTATCGGCCCAGATGGTCGGAATGGCGTAATGGACACGCAGGTTGGTGTCGGCGGATGCGGGCACGGCAGCCAGTGCCAGACCAATTGCGAGAAGTGGACGTTTCATGTCTGTCTCCTAGGGTATCGGGTCATTTGTGAGAGGAAGAGGGGTTGGAACGGGCGGTGCGCCGCCTCTTGCTTTGTTGTGCGATGCGGGCTCATCCCTTGAGCCCGGTATTGGCCAGACCTTGGGTGAACCGGCGCTGACTGAGCAGGAAGGCCAGCACCAGCGGCGCGGTGATCAGCACCGCCCCGGCCATCAGGGGGCCCGGATTGTCGCCGCTTTCCGCATCCCGAAAGAACAGGATGCCGCGCGGCGGCGTGGCCAGCTGCGGGTCGGTGGTGGCGATCATCGGCCAGAACAGATCGTTCCAATGCGCCGTGACCGAAAAGATCGCGAAGGCGATCACCGTCGGCATGGCCAGCGGAAAGGCGATGCGCCAGGCGATGGCCATTTCGCTCAGACCATCGACGCGGGCCGCATCGATGAGTTCGCCCGGAATGCGGCCAAAGGCCTGCCGCAGCAGGAACAGGCCAAAGGCCGTGGCGGTAAAGGGCAGGATCAGCGCCGCATAGCTGTTCAGCCAGCCCAGCCTGGCCAGCCCCAGAAAGATCGGGATCGCCGTCACGTGAAAGGGCGCCAGAAGGGCTGCGAGGATCGCCGCGAACAGCAGCCCGCGTCCGCGAAAGTCGCGGTGGGCCAGCGCATAGGCACAGGGCACCGACACCAGCACCTGCAGCACGAGGATGCCCCCCGTCACGATGACACCGTTCAGCAGGTAGCGCGGGATCGAGGTCTGGGTCAGCGCCTGCCAGTAATTCGCCAGTGTCGGCGCGCGCGGCACCAATCTGGCCGAGGCGGTAAAGATCTCCTCCTGCGGTTTCAGCGAAACGGACACCATCCAGAGGAAGGGCAGCAGGACCATGACCGCGCCAAGGGCCAGCAGGCCTAGCAGGATGACACGTTTCATCGGTAGTGCACCTTTCGCTCGACCACCCAGACCTGAAGCGCGGTCAGCAGCAGCAGGGCGATGAAGAAGACCACCGTGATGGCGCTGGCATAGCCTGCCTTGAAATAGACAAAGCCTTCGCGGTAGAGCGCATAGACAATGGTATCCGAGGCAAAGGCCGGGCCGCCCTTCGTCAGTGTCGCGACGGTTTCAAAGACGCGGAATGCGCTGGCCGCCGTGACGACCAGCACGAACAGCGTCGTCGGCCCCAGCATTGGCCAAGTGACCAGCCAGAAGCGCGACCAGCCACGCGAGGCACCGTCGACTTCGGCCGCGTCGTAAAGCGCCGGCTGAATGGCGGCGAGACCGGCGAGGAACAGCACCATGTTGTATCCCACGGTCTGCCAGACGCCGATCCCGGCCAGGGTATAAAGAACGAGGCTTCGGTCGCTCAGCCACAGAGGCGCGGGCAGGCCAAGCGCGCTGGCCCAGCCATTCACCAACCCCAGCGACGGATGCAGCAGCATCTGCCAGGACACCGCCATGGCCACCAGAGTCGCGGCAACCGGCAGGAAGTACACGGCCTTCAGAATGGCGGCGATTCGCGGCAGGCTGCGCGCCAGCGCATGCAAACCAAGGGCCACCAGCAGACCCAATCCGACCGAGGCGGGAATGACGATCGCCACATAGGTCAGCGTGTTGAGGATCGCGTTGCGTCCCAGCCGCGAGCCAAACAGTTTGGAAAAATTGTCCAGACCGACCCATCCCATACCGGGCGCGCCGATCTGATAGTCCGTGAAGGCCAGCACGAAGACCACTGCCACCGGCAGAAAAATGAACAGCACCAGCGCCAGCGCCGCCGGCCCCGCCAACACCAGGTTGGTAAGGCTTTCACGCCGGTTCATGATGCCATCTCCAGGCGGTCGCCGGTGGTTGGGTCAAAGCAATGCAGCCGCGTGGCCTCGGCACTGAAACGCATCGTCTCGCCCTGCGGAACCAGCGGGGCAGTGCCATCGGTGACGACCAGAAGCTCGGCATCGCCTTCCGTCCTGAGGTGCAGCAGCGTTTCCTCACCGTGAAAGGCCGCGCTGGTCAGCCGGGCGGAAAGCCCGCCTTCGGGGTCGATCCGCAGCGCCTCGGGCCGGACGCCGATCTCGTCCTTTGCCCCACGCGGATGCAGGGCGATGGCCTCGGGCCCCGGTGACAGGATGTTCATCCGGTGCGCCCCGATGAAACGGGCGACGTCCCGATTGGCGGGCCGGTGATAGATATCCCCCGCCGGGGCACATTGGGCGATGCGGCCCGCGATCATCACCGCGACCCTGTCGGCCATCGACAAGGCATCGGCCTGATCATGCGTCACCAGCAAGAAGGCATGGCCGGTCCGGCGGTGCAACTCGCGGATCTCTTCGCGGGTGCTGTGGCGCAGGGCGGTGTCGAGGTTCGAAAGTGGCTCGTCCAGCAGAAAGGCCGACGGGTCGCGCACCAGCGCACGCGCCAGCGCGACGCGTTGCTGTTGCCCCCCGGACAACTGGCCCGGCTTGCGATCCAGCAGGCCATCCAGTCGAAGCATCCGCGCAATGTCGCGGGTGCGCCTGTCGATATCCGCGTTCCGGCGTCGCGTGCACGCGCTCAGCAACCCCGCACCGGGAAGCCGCGCAAGGGCGGACAATTGCGCCTGCCGCAGCGGCGTCGCGATATTCTGCTTCACGCTCAGATGCGGATAAAGCGCGTAGCTCTGGAACATCAGCGCAATGTTTCGCGCCGCCGGGCGCGAGTCGGTCACGTCTTGACCAGCCATCATGACCTTGCCGCTGCTCGGGCGCTCCAGACCCGCCAACATCCGCAGGGTCGTTGACTTGCCGGACCCCGAAGCCCCCAGAAGCGCGACGAATTCACCGGCGTGCAAATCAAGGGACAGACCCGAGACGACCTCGGTCTCGCCGTAGCTCTTGCTGACGTTCCGCAAAGAGAGCGCCGGAATGCCTGTCCCGCCACTTGCATGTAAGATATCGGGCATTTCAGTCCGCCTCGATCATCGGCAGGCCCATCAGCAAGTGCAGCAAGGCGGCATCGACGGCAGACGGGACATCCGGTAGGTGGTGAACCCCATCAAGTTGCGCGGCCCCCGCGATCCCGATCACCGGCTTGCCGAAGTGCAGACCATAGGCGACCTCGGTCAGGGTGCCCGGGGAATCGCCGATGGCCACCAGTACCCGCGCGGCGCGGACGATGATGATATTGCGCGCCTCGTTCAAACCGGTGGGCAAGGGGATGGCGACAAAGGGGTTGGCCTCCTGCGGATCGGTGCCCGGCAGAATACCGATTGGCAGCCCACCGGCTTCGCAGCAACCCTTGCAAGCGGCCTCCATCACGCCGGAACGGCCGCCGCAGATCACCGTCAGGCCCAGTCCCCCGAAGGCATGGCCGATGGCCTCGGCTGCCGCGACCTGGTCCGGCGTGGCATCGCGCGGGCCGATCAAGCCGACGACCAACTGCTGCAACCGGCGTGTGCCGGACAGCTCCTTCAGGGCCTCTGTTGCGGTGATCGCCACGGCGTCAGCCCGCGGCCTGCTTGCCGGACGCCAGGCCCAGGCATCGCCGCAAAGCGCATTGGCACCCAGAAAAATTCGACCGTCTTCGGTGCGAGAAAGGCTATCGGGCATTGCGGCGTTCTTTCTTTGGTGTAAACTTTCTTCCACCGAATGGATGATAATTTACACATTTTGATGACAAACCCGCAGACAACCCCAAATTTGTCCCAACGACAAAGCGTTGTTCTGAACCGCGTCCTCAGATCGGGGTTCGTGACAATCGAGGCGCTCGCCGAAGAGTTCGGCGTGTCCGCCCAGACCGTGCGCCGCGACATCATCACCCTGTCGGAACAGGGCCTCTTGCAGCGTTTTCATGGCGGAGCGGGCCCGATCGGCTCGGCCGAGTCCGCGCGGCTGGATCACGCGGCAAAGCGCGACGTGGCGCGCGAGGAAAAGCAGATGGTCGGGGCCCGTGCAGCGGCCGCGATCCCCGCGGGTGCCAGCATCTTTCTGGACGTGGGCACCACCATCGAATGCTGTGCCGCGCGGCTGTCGCAACGGGCCGGTTTCCGGATCTTCACCACCAGCATCCGCACCGCCTTGCTGTTCGACCCCGATGCCCATGAGGTGAATGTCATCGGCGGACGGCTGTCGGGCCGGGACGGGTCCCTGACCGGCGAAGAGGTTATCCTGCGACTGCATGACCTTCAGATCGACGTCGCGCTGATCGCCTGTTCCGCCGTCGACGACACCGCGCGGGTGATGGATTTCAACACCTCCAAGATCGCGGTCAAGAAGGCGGCGATGGCGGCCGCATCGTCCTCCTACCTGCTGTGCACGAAAAGCAAGTTCGGGCGAACCGCGCTTTCTACCATCGCCCCGACCAGCCGCTTTCAGGCTGTCATTACCGAATCGGAAACGATCTGGCGCCAGAACAGCCCCGCCGCGACCGAGATTGGCTGAGGCGCTGCCGGGACTGCCTGCGAGGCTCCGGAGGCGGATCTTTCCCGCCCTTGTGCCCATGTCGGCCCCGATAGCCGGCAGCCTCCGTCAAACGCCTGAACCCCTTGATTTTCGGTCCGGTGCGAAACCCCGCGCGAGGAAGACCGCCGCGATCCGGCTCACACCCCCTGACGCCGGATCATCTGGACCGCCGGGAACAGCAGGCCCGTCGGCAGCCGCACATCGATTGCCGCCCGCGCGTCAAACCCCATTGCCTCGTAAAAGCCACGGGCCGTCAGGGTCGATTGGCAATGCAGCACCTCGATGCCCGCGGCCGAAGAAGACCGCAAGACGCGCTCCATGATCCGCCGGCCAAGGCCCTGCGTCACCCCGTCGGGATCGACCGCAAGGTGACGCATGTGCCCTTCTCCGACACGTCCCGCGCCGCCATGGGGGGACAGGTCGGTCCAGCCGCCCGCCGCCAGGACACGGTCGTCGATCTCTGCGATGAAATAGGTGCCACAGGTCAGCACGCCGGGGCGGGCCAGACCAATCAGCGGTAGCGCCTCGCGCAGCAGAGCGGGTGCGTAATCCGGCGCCAGAAGGGCGCGGTAGGACCGGGCGAGCATCCGGCTGACCGCTTCGGTGTCCGCAGGCATGGCGGGACGGATCAGCAGATCCGGGTGATCGGCCAGCCGGTCGGATGGCGCGCTGGCTTTGGCATCAAGATTACGCCGTTGTGGCGATCCGAGGCAAAGATCGGGGGGATTCTGTTCGAGGGCAGCCATGATCTGGCTCCTTGTCTCCGGGAGGCTTGGAAGAGACAGGGCGCGGCCCGAAATGAAAAAGCCGCGCTCTGCGGCGCGGCTTTTGCATGTTTCAAAGGATGTTAAGATCTTACTTGATCTTGCCTTCCTTGTACTCGACATGCTTGCGCACCACGGGATCGTACTTACGTACGGTCATCTTTTCGGTCATGGTTCGCGCGTTCTTTTTGGTCACGTAGAAATGGCCCGTGCCCGCGGTCGAGTTCAGACGGATCTTGATGGTCGTCGGCTTCGCCATTTTGCTTCTCCTACAGCAGGCGCACCTCGATTGCCGCCTGCGAAATCTCTTGAAGCCCGCCTTTTACCCGGAAGGTCCGGCGAGTCAACCACCCAATCCGAGATTCTCATGCAAAAAGGGGGCGACCGCAGCCGCCCCGATACAATTTGTTGTCTTGTGCAGGCCCAAAAGCCGATTGGGTCATTCCACGGGTGCGGCGTTCATGGTGCCCGTCCCGGTCGCAGAGCCGGCCTCGGATTGCATGGCGGCGTTATCGGCAGCCTCTTCCTGTTCTTCGGCACTGACGAATTCCTGCGCCGCTTCAAGGTCTTCCTTGGTGGCCGAGGTGAACAGGCGCGGATTGCCCGAATCGTCGGTCATGACTTCAAGCGCGGCCATTTCGACAGCCACATGCTTTTCACCCATACCGAGGAACCCGCCGACACCGATGATCACGCCATGAACCGTGCCGTCGAGCCCGATGATCAGGTCGTCGATATCGCCCACGACTTCGTCAGCCTGGGAATAGACGGTGGCACCGATCAGATCGGCCGCGAGGATCGTGTTTTCATCCTGCAGGGTGATCTGGCCTTCGACCGGCTTGGCCGGGGCTTCGTCGGTCGCCTCGTCAGCCATGATGTCGTCAGAGGCCGCAGGGGCCGCCGGATCGTCGATGACGGCGCTGTCGGTTTCGGCGTTCATCTCTGCCCCGCCGTCTTCCATGGGCATGTCGACGCTGTCGTCAGCGGGGGCTTCCATCATGTCGGATTGCGCCGGCTCTGCATCCTGAGCAAAGGCGGACATCGGGGCGGCGGCGATCAGGGCGATCAGGGCCGCGCGGCTCGTGGTAGCGAAGAACTTGGTCATTGTCTTTCCTCCTGAGACGGGGCTCTGGGGAGGGATGCGATCCGAAGACGGCAGGCCCTGGCAGAGCGTTGATACCAGCTCAACCTGAGCGGGGCGCGGACGTTCCCCTTGCCGCACCGCAGCGCCCGCCATAGGCGCCAAACGGCCACTGAACACGCTCTTGATCGGCAGGTTCCCACCCAAGCTGCACTTCGCGGACAGGCGGCGCAAAAAAGCCGGGGAACCGGATGATCCAAGCGGATTCACGCATGTGTCGCGCGGCGCGCCCACCTGCGTCCGCGGGACAGTTTGAGGGAAGATATATGCGCGGAGGGCCTGTAAGCCGGATTTTGTTCCCCGGCCCGTCTCCGGAACCGGTTCGATGACCATTCATCTTGGCGCAGGGTTACCCCTGTGCCTCTAGCTGCCAACCCGGATCTCCGGGCCAAGGCGGCCCTGCGGTGACGCCGCCAGATGGCGGGCCCCGCGTGAGATCCCTATTCGGCATTGCTCCCGGTGGGGCTTGCCATGCCGGTCCGGTTGCCCGTCCCGCGGTGCGCTCTTACCGCACCGTTTCACCCTTACCCTGACCATTCTCGCGAACCTGACCCGAAAGGGCCGATCAGGGCGGTCTGTTCTCTGTGGCGCTTTCCCTGGGGTTGCCCCCGCCGGGCGTTACCCGGCACCGTTGCCTTATGGAGTCCGGACTTTCCTCGGAGGTCACCCCCCGCGGCCATCCGGCCCTCCGCGCGAGGGCTCCCATAGCGCCTTCCGGCGGCTGCGGTCAATCGTCGGCGGGACCCGAAGCGTGACTGCCCGAGCAACGTCCCCGATGCCCCTGCTGCCACGGCTCCGCCTTTGGCGTTGCCCGAACCGGGGCTTTGCGCCAATATCACCGGCGAAAGAAGGGGACCCCATGCGCAAGTTTCTCGTCATTCTGGACGACAGCCGCGAATGTCTGAACGCCATGCGCTTCGCTGCGATGCGGGCGGCGCATTCGAGCGGCGGCGTCGCCATCCTGTCGATCATCCCGCCGGAAGAGTTCAATCACTGGATCGGTGTCGGCGACATCATGCGGTCCGAGGCACGCGAAAGGATCGAAGCCCATTTCGAGGTCTTCGCCAAATGGATGCGCGACCGGCAGAACATCGAACCCGAACTGATCATCCGGGAAGGCGAGCCCTTTGAACAGATCCTCGGCCTGATCCGCGAAGACAGCGACATCGGCGTGCTGGTGCTGGGCGCGGCTGCGGGCAAATCCGGCCCCGGCCCGCTGGTCAGCCACATGAGCCGCAATGCCGCCAGCCTGCCCGTGCCGATTACCATCGTGCCGGAGGATCTTTCCAAGGAACGCCTGGAAGCCATCACCTGACACGCCCCTGCCCCTGACACCACTGACACGATCGACCGGCAGGTCCCGATCAAGACCAAGACGAAAGAAGAAGGCCCCATGTTAGCAAGACGTTCCGCCGCCCGCCGCGCCCACTGCCTTGTCGCAAGCCTTCTTGCCCTCGCGATCCTGCCCCCTGCGATCCAGGCCCAGGAAACCCGCGTCACCCGCAAGTCCGTCGCCTCCCGCACCATGGAAACACCCGGCCAGCCAGCAGCAAGCTTCAGCGACCCCGCTGTGGCCTTCAGTGCCGAGGGACTGTCCCCCGAAGACATCGAGCAGCTGGAATACGCGCTGCTTCTGGCGCGGGGATATTCCGCACGCCCCGACGGGGTCTGGGATTCCGACGAAGACAAGGCGCTGGCACGGGTCACGCGCACCTATCGCGGGCTGGAGCCCGCCCGCCTGCTGGACTGGACCGAAATGGATCCCGATGGCGGCCTCATCCAGTTCTCGAACCCGGTCACGCCCACCAATGCCGAGATGGCCCGCATGCTGGACGACCTGAACGTCGAATGGGAACGCAACGACTGGGGCGACCGCTATTACGAGATCTTCGACAAGACGATCTCGAGCCCGGACGGATTGATGGCGGCCCATGACCCGGATATCGACATCAGTTCGCAGGTTGATCACGGGACGCTGTTCCTGATGCAGATGAACCTTGGCGACGAAGACCTCGAGACTTGGCACAACTGGCTTGAGGAAAACCGCGACGCCCTGCTGGGCGGCGGCACCCGGACGGTCGATGGCACGCGCATCACCTCGGGCGTGGTGGAAAGCACCGGACATTATCATTACTACATGACGCGCGCGCTGCCGGGAGAAGATGGGCGAAGCCGGCTGCTGTCGATCTCTGCCGCGCCCGCCAATATCGGCAGGGCCAACTTCATGGTGCACGGGATGCGCGACGGCAATACGGGTCTGCCCGGCATCCCCGCGGACAGCCCGTTGATGGATCTGCTGGCGCTGGCGCCCTGAGGGGCACCAAGACCACACCCCGAGCCAATTTAGAACGGTTCCAAATCTTGACAGGCGGGACCGGAAGGCGCATATCGGGGTCCAAGCCAGAAAGGGTCCGCCGATGTTCATCCAGACCGAATCCACACCGAATCCCGCGACGCTGAAGTTTCTGCCGGGCCAGACCGTGCTTGACGCGGGCACGGCGGATTTCCCGACGGCCGAAGCGGGCGAAAAATCTCCGCTGGCCAAGCGCCTGTTTTCCGTCGACGGCGTGACCGGGGTCTTCTTCGGCACCGATTTCGTTACCGTGACCAAGACCGACAGCATCGAATGGGATCACCTGAAGCCCGCCCTGCTCGGCGCGATCATGGAACATTTCCAATCCGGTCAGCCGGTGATGAACGAAGCCGGCGCGCCTGCCGCCTCGGGTCATGCCGATCATGACGGGCCCGATGGTGCCATCGTCAACCAGATCAAGGAACTGCTCGACACCCGCGTGCGGCCCGCCGTTGCGCAGGATGGTGGCGACATTACCTTCCACGGGTTCGACCGGGGGGTCGTCTATCTTTACATGCAGGGCGCCTGTGCGGGGTGCCCGTCTTCGACCCTGACGCTGAAGATGGGGATCGAGAACCTGCTGCGCCACTACATCCCCGAGGTGACCGAGGTCCGGCCTGTTGCCGTCTGACGACTGCCTTCTGGCCTTCGACACATCGGCCGCGCATTGCGCGGCCGCTTTGCTATGCAATGGGGTCATCCTCGCGGAACGGCGCGATCCCATGGCCAAGGGCCAGGGCGAACACCTGGTCCCGCTGCTGGAAGACCTGCTGGGTGACGCCAGCCTCAGCTGGTCCGACCTGACCGCTTTGGCGGTCGGCACCGGGCCGGGCAATTTCACCGGCTTGCGGATCTCCGTGGCGTTGGTGCGTGGGCTGGCGCTGGCGCTGAAGATCCCCGCGATCGGCGTCACCGGTTTCGAGGCGCTTGCACTGGACGCGCCGCGCCCGATGCTTGCCACTCTCCCCGCGCCGCGCGATCAGCTTTATGGACAGCTCTGGACCAAAGACGGCGTTTCCGAGGCACAGATCTTCGCCGCCGACCAGATCCCGCCGGATCTGCAAGCCCCCGGAATGGCCCTGCTGGGCGCGATCAGGGGCGCCGGCGACGACGCGCCCGTGAACCCGGCCATTGCCATTGCCCGCGCCGCCGCCGCCAAGGGCGCGCAGCCGCAGCCGCCCGCGCCCTTCTACCTGCGCCCGGCCGATGCCGCCCCGCCCCGCGACGCACCGCCCCGGATCCTGCCGTGACGACCTGGACACCGGCTGGCCTGTCGCGCCTTCATGCCCGCTGCTTCACCACCCCGCGCCCATGGAGCGAGGCGGAGTTCGAGGAAATCCTCGGGGAAGACGCCTCATTTCTCATCACGCGACCAGAAGGTTTCCTGCTCGCTCTGCAGGTGCTGGATGAGGTCGAGGTGCTGACCATCGCCGTCGCCCCCGCGGCGCGGCAGCAGGGGCATGGGCTGGCGATGTTCGGGGAATTCGAACGCCGGGCCATGGACCTGGGGTGCAAAAAGGCCTTCCTGGAAGTGGCGACCGACAATCTGGCCGCCAAGGCGCTTTATGCCGCCGCCGGTTACAGGCAGGTCGGACGGCGTCCGCGCTACTACCGCAAGCCCGATGGCGGCTTGATTGACGCTGAAATCCTGTGCAAACAACTCGGGTGACCCTGCGGGACATGGCGGCTTTCTCTACCAAACGGTCAGAGATTGCTATTGACCACCGCAAGGCCCTTTGACCTAAACTGTCCTGATGACCCGATCCGAACAAAGCCGAAGGCCGCGGGATCAGACAAACGGCCGAGCAACTGGGAGAGACGAATGACCCTCAAGACCAAACTTCTGAGCGCCGCCGCGCTGACGCTGACCGTCAGCGCCGCAGCAGCGGACCCCGCGCTGATCTACGACCTGGGCGGCAAGTTCGACAAGTCGTTCAACGAAGCTGCCTTCAACGGCGCGACCCGTTGGGCTGCCGAGACCGGCGGCGAATTCAAGGACATCGAGATGACGTCCGAAGCACAGCGCGAACAGGCGCTGCGTCGCTTCGCCGAGCAGGGCTTTACCCCGATCATCACCTCGGGCTTCTCGTTCTCGACCCCGATCGCCAATGTCGCGGGCGATTACCCCGACACCAAGTTCGTCACCATCGACGGCTGGGTCGACCCCGAAGCCAACCCCAACGTCCTCTCCATCGGCTTTGCCGAGGAAGAAGGCTCCTACCTGGTGGGCATGATCGCGGGCCTGGCGACGGAATCCAACACCGTCTCCTTCGTCGGCGGCATGGACATTCCGCTGATCCGCAAGTTCGCCTGCGGCTATGCCCAGGGCGTCAAGGCCGTGAACCCGGAGGCCGAGGTCATCTCGAACATGACCGGCACCGATCCGACCGCATGGGCTGACCCGGTCAAGGGCTCCGAACTGACCAAGGCGCAGATCTCGAACGGCTCCGACGTGGTCTTCGCGGCCGCGGGTGCAACCGGCCTCGGTGTGCTGCAGACCGCTGCGGACGAAGGCATCTACAGCATCGGCGTGGACAGCAACCAGAACTACCTGCAGCCCGGTTCGGTGCTGACCTCGATGCTGAAGCGTGTCGACAACGCCGTCTATGACGCGATGACCGCCGGCGAAGACCTGGAGACCGGTGTCATCACCAAGGACCTGTCCAACCGTGGCGTCGGCTTCTCGCTGGATGGCTACAACGAACAGATCATCCCCTTCACCACCCTGTCCGAAGTCTATGGCGCCGCAGCCATGATCGAATCGGGCGAGCTGGAAGTGCATGATTACACCTCCGACGACTCCTGCCCGGCTCTGACCTTCTAAAGCCGGATCGGCGGGGCCTCAGGGCCCTGCCGTTTTTCTGCGCAGGGGCTGCGTGGCGCGCGGCCCCTGTCTCCTTTCGCAGCAACGGAACGCCCCTCATGACAGATACCGCCCCCGCCATCGAACTGAAGGGCATCTCGAAGGCCTTCGGTCCGGTTCAGGCGAACAAGGACATCTCGATCCGCGTGATGCCGGGCACGATCCACGGCATCATCGGTGAAAACGGCGCGGGCAAGTCGACCCTGATGTCGATCCTCTACGGCTTCTACAAGGCCGACCGGGGAGAGATCTGGGTCAATGGCGAAAAGAAATCCATCACCGACAGCCAGGCGGCCATCGCCGCAGGCATCGGCATGGTCTTCCAGCATTTCAAGCTGGTCGAGAATTTTTCGGTGGTGGAAAACATCATCCTCGGCGCCGAAGACGGCGCCTTTCTGCGGCCCTCGGTTTCCAAGGCCCGCAAATCGCTGAAACGGCTGGCCGAGGAATACGAGATGCATGTCGATCCCGACATGCTGATCGAGAACCTTTCGGTCGGGCACCAGCAGCGGGTCGAGATCCTGAAGGCGCTCTACCGCGAAGCCAACATCCTGATCCTGGACGAGCCCACCGGCGTGCTGACCCCGGCCGAGGCCGATCACCTGTTCCGCATTCTCGACAACCTGCGGGCCGAGGGCAAGACGGTGATCCTGATCACACACAAGCTGCGCGAGATCATGGAGATCACCGATACGGTGTCCGTCATGCGCCGTGGCGAAATGACCGCGACGGTGAAGACCGCCGAAACCAGCCCCGAGGAACTGGCCGAACTGATGGTCGGCCGCAAGGTGCTGCTGCGCGTCGACAAGACCCCCGCGCAACCGGGCAAGACCGTGCTGTCGGTCAAGGACCTGCATGTCACCGACGACAAGGGCGTCGAACGTGTCAAGGGCGTGTCGCTGGACATCCGCGCGGGCGAGATCCTCGGCATCGCCGGGGTGGCCGGCAACGGCCAGTCCGAGGTCATGAACGTCCTTGGCGGCATCATGGAAGGCCGCGGCGAGATCACCATGAACGGTGCACCGCTGCCGCTGACCGGCGCCGGTTCGGACGGTGCCGCACGGCGCAAGGCGCTGATCGCCCATGTCCCCGAGGACCGGCAGCGCGAAGGCCTGATCATGGAGTTCACCGCCTGGGAAAATTCGGTCTTCGGCTATCACCGCGATCCGCGCTGGCAATCCGGCCCGCTGATGAACAATTCCGCGATCCAGACCGAGGCCGCCGGGGCGATGGAACGCTTTGACGTGCGCCCGCCGGACCCCAACCTTGCCGCCAAGAGCTTTTCCGGCGGCAACCAGCAAAAGATCGTCCTGGCCCGCGAGATCGAGCGTAACCCCGACCTGCTGCTGGTCGGCCAGCCCACGCGCGGCGTCGACATCGGCGCCATCGAATTCATCCACCAGGAAATCGTGCGCCTGCGCGATCAGGGCAAGGCGATCCTGCTGGTCTCGGTCGAACTGGACGAGATCATGTCGCTGTCCGACCGCATCGCCGTCATGTTCGACGGCAAGATCATGGGCCTGCGCGACCCGGCCGAGACCGATGAACGCGAACTGGGCCTGCTGATGGCCGGGATCGCGGGCGAACCCGACAAGGAAGACTGGAAGGCGGTCGAGGAAAACCTTGCCGCCGTCGAAGCTGCCGCAGACCAGGAAGAAGGCGCGCACAATGGATAAGATGCCTGCCTGGGCCGATATGGTCCTGATCCCGCTGATCTCGCTGCTGCTGGCAGCCCTTCTGTCGGCCGTGGCGATCCTGGCCATCGGTGAAGACCCGGTCGAAGCCTTTTCCCTGATGGTCGACGGGGCGCTGATGCGGTCCTCTGGCTGGGGCTATACGCTTTATTACGCGACCAACTTCATCTTCACCGGCCTTGCGGTTTCGGTCGCTTTCCATGCCCGGCTGTTCAATATCGGCGGCGAAGGCCAGGCGGTCATCGGCTCCTTGGGCGTCGCGCTTTGCTGCCTGTTCATTCCCTGGCCGCACTGGTCGCTGGCGATCATCGGCTCGACTGTCGCCGCCGGGGTCTTCGGCGCCGCCTGGGCGCTGATCCCGGCCTATCTGCAGGCCGCGCGGGGCAGCCATATCGTGATCACCACGATCATGTTCAACTTCATCGCCTCGGCGCTGCTGAACTACCTGCTGGTCAACAAGCTGCGCCCCGTCGGCGCGATGGAGCCCGCCTCGGCCACCTTTGCCGAGGGCACCCATCTGCCGACCTTCCAGGACATGTTCGCCGGGGCTGGCACGATGTTCCGCGGCTCTCCGGCGAATGTGTCCTTCTTCCTGGCGCTGCTGGCCTGCGTGCTAGTCTGGCTGCTGATCTGGCGCACCAAGCTCGGTTACGAGATCCGGTCGCAGGGCCATAGCGAAAGCGGCGCGAAATACGCCGGTATCTCGCCCTTCCGCATCGTGATCATCGCCATGCTGATCTCGGGCGCGCTGGCGGGAATGATGGGCGTCAACGTCACCCAGGGCGAAGCCGAGCGGTTGATCCTGAACTCCGCCGAAGGCGCGGGCTTTATCGGGATCGCCGTGGCGCTGATGGGGCGCAACCATCCCTTCGGCGTGCTGCTGGCCTCGATCCTGTTCGGCTTCCTCTATCAGGGCGGGGCAGAACTGGCGCTCTGGACCTCGATCCCGCGCGAGTTGATCGTGGTGATCCAGGCGCTGGTGATCCTGTTCACGGGCGCGCTGGACAACATGGTCCGCTGGCCGCTGGAGCGCCTCTTCGTCGCGCTAAACCGGAAGGCGGGGTGATGGAGGACCTGATCGCCCATATGCCCAAGATCCTCGCGGCCTATTCGATCCTACTGGTCGCCGCGATCTCTCCGGGTCCGGCGGTGGCCTTCCTGCTGGGCGTCAGCGCCTCGCGGGGCCGCGCGGCGGCGCTCACGGCCACCACCGGGATCGCCTTTGGCTCGACGACCATCAACCTCATGACCATGCTGGGCGTGGGCCTGCTGCTGTCGCAGGCCGCCTGGGCGATGGAGGTGCTGCGCATCGCCGGGGCCTGCTACCTGCTGTGGCTGGCCTACGGGGCCTTCCGCCGGGCGGCACATCCGCCCGCGCTGGCCCCTGCCGGCCTGCCCGGCGGTTCGGGTCGCCTTTTCGCGGCGGGCTGGCTCATGCAGACCACCAACCCCAAGGCCATCGCCTTCTGGCTGGCCATCGCCGCCATCGGCGCGACGGCGGGCGCGGGTCCGCTGACCTACGCCGCCTTCTTCACCGGCGCCTTCGCCTTGTCCTTCATCTGTCACGCGGCCTGGGCGCTGCTTCTCTCGGCCGCCCCGGTCCGCGCCGCCTACGCGGCCGGCCGGCGCTGGATCGAGGGGGCGCTTGGCACCTTCTTCTGCTTCGCCGCCTGGAAAATCGCCGCATCGGAGTCCTGACCCATGGATCTAGCAACCCTTCTTCAGGTCCTCGACTCGACCGTTCGCCTTGGCACGCCGCTGCTGCTGATGTGTCTTGCGGGGCTGTTTTCGGAACGCGCCGGGATCGTCGACATCGGGCTCGAGGGCAAGGCCCTGGCTGCGGCCTTCTTTTCCGCCGCCTTCGCCTATTACTCCGGCTCGGTCTGGGTCGGCATGCTGGTGGGTATCGGGGCCTCCATTGCCTTTTCGCTGGTCCACGGGCTGGCTTCGATCACCTTCCGGGGCAATCAGCTGATTTCTGGCGTGGCGCTTAACTTCCTCGCTTCGGGGCTGACGGTGCTGGTGGCCCAAAGCTGGTTCCATGAGGGGGGGCGCACGCCGTCGCTGGGGGACGTGCGTTTCCAGACCGTACACTTGCCATTTGCCGAGGCGCTGCAAGACGTGCCGGTGATCGGGCCGATCTACTATGACCTGATCTCGGGACATTCGATCCTGGTCTACGTGGCCTTCCTCTGCGTGCCGCTGACCTGGTGGGTGCTGTTCCGCACGCGGTTCGGGCTGCGCCTGCGCGCTGTGGGTGAAAACCCGGCCGCCGTCGATACAGCCGGGATTTCGGTTGTGCGGCTACGGTTCAGCGCGATCATCATCGCGGGCGTGCTTTGCGGCCTGGCGGGCAGCTACCTTGCCACCGGTCTGCAAGCCGGGTTCGTACGGGAAATGACCGCCGGACGGGGCTACATCGCGCTGGCCGCGCTGATCTTTGCCAAGTGGCGGCCCTGGTACGCCCTGTCGGCGACGATGCTGTTCGGCCTGCTGCAGGCGGTGGCGCTGCGCTATCAGAACATTGACCTCGGCGGGATCATCATCCCGGTGCAGTTCATGAACGCCCTGCCCTATATCCTGACGATCATCATCCTGGCCGGGTTCGTGGGCGCCGCCGTGCCGCCCCGCGCCGGGGGACAGCCCTACGTCAAGGAACGCTGAGGAACCCAGCCCCGACGCGCGCGCCGTCGCGCCCGGGCACCTCAAATGGCCTTCGGCCACCGGACCACGCAGAAACCCGCCGGCGCAGCCGCGCGGGTTTTGACGATCTCATCACAATTGCGCAGACAAGTATTGCCGCAGGCGCGAAAAGACCGCAGCATTTCATTGCCCGAACATGGGCTTCCGGCTAGGAAAAGACATGCAGATCTATCTCCCGATTGCCGAAGTTTCCGTCAATGCCTACCTGCTGCTCGGTCTCGGCGGCCTTGTCGGCATCCTGTCGGGCATGTTCGGCGTCGGAGGCGGCTTTCTGATCACGCCGCTGCTGTTCTTTGTCGGCATCCCCCCCGCCGTGGCCGTCGCCACCTCGGCCAACCAGATCGTGGCCTCCTCGGTTTCGGGGCTGTTTGCCCATCTCAAGCGCAAGAACGTCGATCTGCGCATGGGGGGTGTGCTGCTGGCCGGCGGCCTGCTGGGGGCGGCACTCGGGGTGGTGATCTTCAACTGGCTCAAGCAGTT
Source organism: Pseudooceanicola algae (assembly GCF_003590145.2). Classification (NCBI taxonomy): domain Bacteria; kingdom Pseudomonadati; phylum Pseudomonadota; class Alphaproteobacteria; order Rhodobacterales; family Paracoccaceae; genus Pseudooceanicola; species Pseudooceanicola algae. The sequence goes on from NZ_CP060436.1 coordinate 2,408,233, forward strand.
GGGTCAGGTCGATCTGCTGGTGAACCTGTGTTACGTCGTCTTCCTCGGCTCGATCGGGTCGCTGATGTTCGTGGAAAGCCTGCGGGCCATCCGCCGGCAGGGCAAGACCGGCGCGGTGCGCAAGCGCAACCAGCGCGGCTGGGTCCATGTTCTGCCGATCAAGATGCGGTTCCGGACCTCGGGGCTTTATATCTCGGTCATCCCGCCGGTTCTGGTCGGGTTCTTCGTCGGCGTGCTGTCGGCAATCATGGGCGTCGGGGGCGGCTTCATCATGGTGCCGGCGATGATCTACCTGCTGCATATGCCCACCAAGGTCGTGATCGGCACATCGCTGTTCCAGATCATCTTCGTCGCCGCCTTCACCACCTTCCTGCATGCAGTCACCAACCACACGGTCGACGTGGCCCTTGCCCTGTTCCTGCTGATCGGCGGTGTCATCGGGGCGCAATTCGGCACCCGCATCGGGGCGCGGATGAAGGCCGAACAATTGCGCATCCTGCTGGCCCTCCTGGTGCTGTCGGTCTGCGGCAAGCTGGCGCTGGACCTGTTCCTGCCCCCCTCCGAGATCTATTCGGTGGAGGACCTGCTGTGACCCGCCTGCTGGTCCTGCTGCTGTCCCTCGTGCTGCTGGCGCCCGCGGCCAGGGCACAGGATGAAGAGGTCGTGCTGGGCCTCAGCCAGAACCGGGTTTCGATCACCACGGATTTCAACGGCTCCGAGATCCTGATCTTCGGCGCGATCAAGCGGCCCGGCCCGCCGCCCGAGATCCCGCTTGAGGTCATCGTCACCGTCCGGGGCCCCAACGAGCCCGTGAACGTGCTGCGCAAGGACCGGGTGGCCGGCATCTGGATCAATACAGACAAGGTCGAAATCCGCTCGACCCCGAGTTTCTACGCCGTGGCCACCTCTGCCCCGCTGGAGGACAGCCTGACCGCGACCGAGGACCTGCGCCACAGGATCTCGATCCCGAGCGCCATTCGCACCGTGATCTCGGACGATACGGTGATGGACGAGGACAGCTTCGTGAACGCGCTGATCCGCATCCGGGAAAAGGCGGGCACCTTCCAGCTGCTGGAAAATTCGGTGCGGTTCGACGAACAGACCCTGTTCAGCACCAGTATCGCCCTGCCGTCGAACCTGACGGTCGGGGTCTACCGGGTCGAAGTCTTTCTGACGCGTCAGGGCCAGGTCGTCAGCGATTTTTCGACCGGATTGCGGGTCGGCAAGGTCGGGCTGGAACAATGGCTTTACACGCTGGCCCATGACCGCGCCTGGATCTATGCGATCCTTGCGATCCTGATCGCCGTGGTCTCGGGCTGGATCGCGTCAGAGGCGTTCCGCCTGCTGCGTCGTCAGTAAGGGGTCAGGTCAGGGGCTTGTCCGGTCGGCAATGGCGCGCAACAGCGCCCTGCCCGGTCAGCTTTCCAGCGCCAGCGTGTGGTTGCGCAGCCAGGACATGAAGCCCCTGGGATCGGTTTTCAGCATATCCATATCGGCCTCGGCCAACGGGTTGCCGACAATCGGGGCCTGGGGCGCGTTCAGGCTGTGCACGATTTCGTGCAACAGCAGGCCCTGCCGCAGGGTGGCCGAAACCCGGTTGGCCATCTGGTACCAGCGCGAATTGGCCCCGGTAAAGCGGATCGGCACGACCTTGGCCCCGGACCGGCGGATCATCTGGCCGGTAAAGACATTCCACTCCGCCTCGATCGCCGGGCCGAGCATGCTGCGTGATGCCGCCACCACGCCCGAAGGGAACAGCGCGACAATGCCGCCGTCCTTCAGATGGGCCATGGCCTTGGCGCGCATTTCGACGCTCTTGCGCTGCATGTCTTCCTCGTGCGGGAAGGGCACGGGGATCATGTAGGAGGAGGCGACCTCGTCGATGCCGGTCAGGATCGAGCGGGTGAGGATCTTGTAATCCAAACGGCGGCGGCCGATCAGCTCGGCCAGGATCATGCCGTCGACCATGCCGTGCGGATGATTGGCGACCACGACCACGGGACCGTCCGAGGGGATGCGTTCCAGCTGAGACAGCGGGGTTTCGACAGGAATGCCCATGACGTCCAGACAAGCCTTCCAGAAGGCCTGGCCCTGCGGTGCGCCCTGTTTCTCGAACTTGCGGATCAGGCGCAGGATGGTCAGCTTGCCGGTCATCCATTCGACGGTCCGGATCAGGTTGCGTTGCACCGGATCGTCAAAGGAGGTGGAATAGGTCAACGACCGGCGGTCGTACTTCGTGTGAAGAACCGGTTCGCTCTTGCCGCGTCCGACTTGTGTCTGCGAGCTGTCTACCAAGGGTCCGTCACCTGTCTTGTTCCACGCTGACCCAAATCAGGGAGTCAGGCCCAACGTGGGAATTCGGGGGTTCTGCCGGCGGATCTTTGGCTTGCGCGGCAGATCTTCACGCTACATGTCTTCGCCGAACCGATTTGCCACCAGCGTTTCAAGTGCACTGGCCAGCGCCTCGGCGTCCGGACCGGACGTTTCGACTTCAATAGAGCTTCCCTTGCTCGCTGCCAACATCAAAAGACCCATGATGCTGTCGCCGCCGGTCGACATGCCGTCGCGGCTGACCTCGGCGCGGGCATCGAACCCTTCGACCACCTCGACGAATTTCGCGGATGCACGGGCATGCAGCCCCTTTTCGTTGACGATCGTCAACGTTCTCGACACCGCGTCGCGCATGGTCTTCAGCCTCCGCTCAGGTTCCGGCTGTCGATATACTTGCGCCCAGCCTCGGTGGCGACGCGGACAGCCTCCGGCAGGGCCTTATGCCGCGACTTGGCCAGCTTGATCAAGGCCGGAAGGTTGACCCCGTATAGAATCCGCCGATCGTCGGGCCGGCAGGCCAACAGGCTGAGGTTGCTGGGCGATCCGCCGAACATGTCGGTCACCACCACGACGCCCTGGCCCTGATCGACCGCATCCGCCGCGCAGCAGATCTCGCGCTCCTTCTCGGGGCGGTCGACGGTCACGCCAATGGAAATCGCGCGCAGGCCGGGCTGATGCCCGACCACGTGTTCGACCGCGGCCTTGTATTCATTGGCCAGGCCGCCGTGCGCGACGATGACGATACCGATCAATCCTTGGCTTCCTTCAGCTTGCAGAGCGGGGCTCATCCCGCACCCCCGCTGGCCTTGCGCCGTTCTTGTTCCAAGTGCCTAATTGACACCTGCCAGCCTGCCTCTGCAAGGGCCAGTCCAAGCCTTTCGACCAATGTGACGGAACGGTGTTGCCCCCCCGTACAGCCAAAACCGATGCTGAGGTGCGATTTGCCCTCTTCCGCATAGGCCGGCAGCAGCATCAGCGTAAGATCCGTGACCTTTTCCAGAAAGGGGGCAAAGCGCGGATCTTCGGCGATATAGGCCTGGACGGTCGCATCCGTGCCGGTCAGCCCGCGCAGGTCCGCAGACCAATAGGGATTGCGCAGGAACCGCACGTCAAAGACCATGTCCAGACCGCGTGGCAAGCCGCGTTTGTAGGAAAATGAATGCAGCGACACCGCCAGGCCCTGGCCTTCCTGCGGGGCGAATGTTCCGCCGATTTCCCGTCGCAGGTCATGCACCGTCATTTCCGAGGTATCGACCAGCATGTCGGCCCTGCTCCGGATCGGCTCGAGCAGATCAACTTCCCGTGCGATCCCGATCTCGGCGGTTTCATCCGGAGCCATGGGGTGCCTGCGACGGGTTTCGGAATAGCGCCGCGACAGTACATCGGCGCGGCAATCGAGGTAGAGCAGTTCCAGCGGCAGATCCTGCATGCGCTGAAGCCGGTCCAGCATCTCGATCAGGGCAAGGGGCGAAAAATCCCGGTTGCGCACGTCGATCCCCAGCACCAGCGACCGGCCCAGCGGCGGTCCGTCAAGAAGGCGTGGCAGCAGCGACAGGGGAAGGTTGTCGATGGCCTCGAACCCAAGATCCTCCATCGCGCGAATGGCGGTAGAGCGACCGGCACCGGACGGGCCCGTCACGAGTACGAGCCGGGCGGTCTGGCTGGGCATGTCTGGTCCATCTGGCATCTTGCCGAAGTTCTAGGTTTTGCGGTTGACCGTTCACGCGCTTAAGCTGTCTACGCGTACCGGCCTTCTCGCAGATATTGCAGAATCGCCGCCGCAAAAGCGGTGGTGCCAGTATTGTGAAGCAAGGATAAAGAAACCCCCAGCAAAATCGTGCTGCGCTGCGGCGGAAGCCGATTATTTTCGACTTTTCCCAGATCCACGCAGAAAACGACCGGAGATGGCCCGACAGGGGCGGCTTTCAGGATGCCCACGCCGCGCGCCTCGATCTGCCCCGCGATGGTCTCCGGGGCGTCGGCGATGACCTGTTCCCCCACGCGCGTCAGGCAGACCCGGTCATCGGCGACCAGCCCCGCGCCACGGGCCAGCAGTTCCAGCGCGAGAGACGACTTGCCACTGCCCGACGGCCCCAGGATCAGCACCGCCCGGCCCTCCAGCGCCACGCAGCTGGCATGCACCGGCGGATCGGCCTTCGTGCCGCTATCGCCTGCCCGCCCGGTCAAATCGGCAGTCCGACGACGAAACGGGCGCCGCGGGGCGCGGAATGCGGATCGGCTTCGCCGGGTCGGATGTTTTCGGCCCAGATCACGCCACCATGGGCTTCGGTAATCTGCTTGCTGATCGCCAGACCGAGGCCGGAGTTATTGCCGAAATCGCTTTCGGGGCGGTGCGAATAGAACCGGGTGAAGATCTGGGTCAGGGCCTCGTCCGGGATGCCCGGCCCGGAATCCTCGACCACGATCAGCACCCGGTTGGCGCGCTGGCGGACCCAGACGCGGATCCTGTCGCCCGTGGCGCAAAAGCTGATGGCATTGGTCACCAGGTTGACCACGACCTGCGCCAGCCGGGGTTCGATGCCGCGCAGCAGCACCGGCGCCTTTTGCAGATCGGCGACCAGTTCAATCCCCTGCGCACGGGCCTGCTCTTCCAGATGATCGCAGAGGCGGCGCACCAGATCGACCAGATCGAATTCCTCTTCCTCCTCGCGCACCAACTCGCTGTCGAGCCGCGAGGCATTGGAAATGTCGCTGACCAACCGGTCGAGGCGGCGCACATCGTGGTCGATCACCTCCAGCAGCTTGGCCTGCTGGTCTGCTCGCTTCGCCACCCGGAGCGCCCCTACCGCAGAGCGCAGCGAGGCCAGCGGGTTCTTCACCTCATGCGCCACATCGGCGGCGAATTGTTCGTTGGAATCGATCCGGTCATAGAGCGCATCGACCATGCCGCGCAGCGCGCCCGACAGGCGGCCGATCTCGTCCCGGCGGTGGCTGAGGTCCGGGATGCGGACCCGTCCCGGTGCCACCGGGCGCTTGCCGTTGCTGCCATGCCCGCCGCCAAGTTCCACCGCTGCGGCCAGTTCGGCCAGAGGCCCGGCGATGGTCGAGGCAAGCACCAGACTGAGCAGGATCGAGACCAGCGTCGCCCCGAGAAAGACTCCGAGCACCCCGCGAAGAGCGCCCTGGGTCGCATCGATCGTGCCGGAAACCGCCACCGCCAACCCCGGCGCTTTGGGCAGTGGGACCAGCGCGGTGAACAGCCCCTCCGGTCCGTCGCGTTCAAGGGTACCCGAATGGCCCGGCGCAAGCTGGCCGAGCAGGTCCCGACTTTCACGCAGCGCCTCTGTGGGGCTACCCGCACCCTGTTCCGACCCGGATTTGCGCGCCAGCACATTGCCTTCGCCGGTGATGACCAGAAGGGTCAGCCCCGGATCCAACCCGATGTCCGACAGATCTGGTGCCCTGTCTTCGGCCATATCCGCGCCGACAAGCGCCGCAATCAGGCTCGCCTCATGGCTGATCGCGTGGCGTTGACGGTCCAGCATCTGATCCCGCGGGGCGCACAATGCCAGGATCCCGGCCGCCAGCACATTCAGCGCCACGACGTTGAAGAGGACGATCCGCCAGGTCAGTGGTGACCGCCGCAGCCGCCACCCCCACCCGGACCGCACCCGGCAAGCCGGGCGATCCGTGTCGCGAAAGGCGTCGGGCGAAAGGTCAGGGTCTTTCATTGCAACCTTGCAGGCAGCTTTGGCACCGGGCCGGTATCACGACATGCTGGACCGGACACACCGCCCGCCATCCGGTTTCCATGATCCGCCCCCTCCTGCCGCGTCAGTCTTCATTATACTTGTACCCAATCCCGTAGAGGGTTTCGATGGCCGAAAACGCCGGATCCACCATCCGCAGCTTCTTGCGCAACCGCTTGATGTGGCTGTCTATGGTGCGGTCATCCACGTAGATCTGGTCGTCATAGGCGACGTCCATCAGTTGATCGCGGGTCTTCACGAAGCCGGGGCGGTCGGCCAATGCCTGCAACAACAGGAACTCCGTCACCGTCAGGGTCACAGGCCGGTCCTTCCAGGTCACCAGGTGGCGCAGCGGATCCATGCGCAGGGGACCGCAATCCAGCACCCGCGTCTCGGCCGTTTCGGCAACCGGACCGCCCGACACCGCCTCGACCCGCCGCAACAGTGACCGGATACGCGCAACCAGCAAACGCTGGCTGAAGGGTTTGCGGACGTAGTCATCCGCCCCCATGCGCAGCCCCAACACCTCGTCTATCTCGTCATCCTTCGAGGTCAGGAAAATCACCGGCATCTGGCTGCGCTGGCGCAGACGCTGCAACAGGTCGATCCCGTCCATACGCGGCATCTTGATGTCGAGCACGGCCATGTCGGGCAAATCCCGTTCAAAAGCCTCCAGCGCCGAAGGGCCATCGGTGAAGCAGCTGACGAAAAAGCCCTCGGCCTCCAGCGTCATGGCCACCGAGGTCAGGATATTGCGGTCATCATCCACCAGAGCGATCTTCGCCATCTCTTGCTTCCTCATCCGACGGGCTCGCCCAGTATCTGAGGCCAGGATCCAGGAACAGTATTTCGATTTCTACCTATGCAGGCAACCGCCACGAACGAATCGCCATGGCTGCCCTTCGCCTGTGACTACAAGGCATTGGAACTGCCCGGATTTGTCCGAAATCCAGTCGGCGACGGGCAACATTTCGCAAGTGGTTGCGCTAACCCGCAGGTGATTGCGCTAACCCTTCCCGGCAAGCTGTTCACAGTCCGAACAAGCATGTTAAGAGACCGAATACCGCGGCATTGCGCCCGGTCCCGGGCCCCCACCGCGCTGCCCGGATAGGAGGACCGCCGCGGACGGAGCGGCTACAGGAGTTTGACTGATGGCATTTGGACGGGTGAACCCGCATTTCCGGCTCGAGGATCAAGGCATCGAGGGTCTGGGAAATGTCTATTACAACCTGATGGAACCCGCCCTGATCCAGGCTGCCCTGAAACGCGAAGAAGGCACGCTTGGCAAGGGGGGCACCTTCCTCGTCACGACCGGCAAGTACACGGGCCGGTCGCCCAAGGACAAACACGTCGTCGACACGCCCGAGGTCACGGACAACATCTGGTGGGAATCCAACGCCAAGATGTCGCCCGAAGGCTTCGACCTGCTGCATGCCGACATCCTGGCCCATATGAAGGGCAAGGAATACTTCGTGCAGGATCTCGTCGGCGGGGCCGATCCGGCCTATGCGCTGAACGTCCGCATGGTCACCGAACTGGCCTGGCACAACCTGTTCATCCGCCACCTGCTGCGCCGTCCGGAGCTTTCGGCTCTGGATGACTTCGTTGCCGATTTCACCATCGTCAACTGCCCCAGCTTCAAGGCCGATCCGGAACGCCACGGCTGCCGGTCCGACACGGTGATCGCGCTGAACTTCACCAAGAAGCTGATCCTGATCGCCGGCACCGAATACGCAGGCGAGAACAAGAAATCGGTCTTCACCCTGCTGAACTACATCCTGCCCGAAAAAGGCGTCATGCCGATGCATTGCTCGGCCAACCACGCCAAGGGCAACCCGGTCGACACCGCGATCTTCTTCGGCCTGTCGGGCACCGGCAAGACCACCCTGTCCGCCGACCCCAGCCGCGTGCTGATCGGCGACGATGAACACGGCTGGTCGGATCGCGGCACCTTCAACTTCGAAGGCGGCTGCTATGCAAAGACCATCAACCTGAGCCCCGAAGCAGAGCCGGAAATCTACGCCACCTGTTCGATGTTCGGCACCGTGATCGAGAACATGGTCTACGACAAGGAGACCTTCGAGCTTGATTTCGAAGACAGCTCCCTGACCGAGAACATGCGCTGCGCCTACCCGCTGGACTATATCTCCAACGCGTCGGAAAGCGCTCTTGGCGGTCACCCCAAGAACATCATCCTGCTGACCTGTGACGCCTTTGGCGTGCTGCCGCCGATCGCGCGGCTGACCCCGGCGCAGGCGATGTACCACTTCCTGTCCGGCTTCACCTCGAAGACGCCCGGCACGGAGCGGGGCGTCCTTGAGCCGATCCCGACCTTCTCGACCTGTTTCGGCGCCCCCTTCATGCCGCGTCGTCCCGAAGCCTATGGCAAGCTGCTGCAGGAAAAGATCGCCAAGCATGGCGCGACCTGCTGGCTGGTGAACACCGGATGGACCGGCGGCGGCTTCGGCACCGGATCGCGGATGCCGATCCGCGCCACCCGTGCCCTGCTGACTGCGGCGCTGGATGGCTCGCTGAACGACTCCGAGTTCCGCAAGGATCCCAACTTCGGCTTCGAGGTCCCGGTTTCGGTGCCGGGCGTCGCCGATGTGCTGTTGGATCCGCGCAAGACCTGGGACGATACCGCAGGCTATGACGCGCAGGCCACCAAGCTGGTCGGCATGTTCTCGGAGAACTTCGAGCAATATCTGCCCTATATCGACGAAGACGTGAAAGCCGCTGCAATCGGCTGACCCGCCCCGACCCCCGCCTTTGCGGGCGGGGCCCTTCAGGGCCGGATCCGGCCCATCGCGTGACCTGACGCCCTGCCGCATCGCGGTGGGGCGTTGTCGTATTTACAGTTTTCATATTTACAAAGGCTTTGCTTGACGCAAAGGCCCCGGCAAAGCATCAGGGGCGGCGAAGACCGGAATGCCGGTCCGCAGCGGCTTCGGGGCCCAGTTCTCCCCGCACCGCCCGCTTTTGGGGAGGCGACCGTGAACCTGTTCGGCACGACGCAGAAGATTGCGATGACATGCGCGTTTTGCGCATCCGTCCCGGCCATGCCCATGGCCGAACTGCGCGCCTCTGCCGTGCCGTCGCGGGATTTCGTCAGCGCCCCGATCGAGCTTGAAGAAGCCGGGGTCTATTGCCCCGTCGATCACGTCGGCCGCGCGGCGGCGCCCGATACCGAAAGCGGGTATATCCTGCTGATGGAAGGCGACCAACGCGTCGCCCTGCACAGCCGCGTCGTGCCCGCCAGCCTCGGGATTTCCTTCGGGGTGCGCATTCGTCATGCCCCCGGCGCGCCGATGGGCAATTACCGCATGGTGGTGACGCATCCGCCCTATGGGCCGCGCAATATCTCGGTCGAAAGCTGGGACCCGAACATCAGCACCGGCTGGGGCGTGCGCAGTTTCCAATTCGAATACGACCGGGAACTGCAGGTCGGCCCCTGGTCGATGGAGCTTTACCAGGGCGACGATCTGCTGATGCGTCAAAGCTTTCAGGTGGTGCCGCCACAGGAGGCCCCCGAAGCGATCGAGATCTGCTTTGGCGGGACCTTCATTTCCTGACCGCTGCTGACCACGAGCGCAGGAAACCGCCGCTCAGACCAGCCCGGCCACGGCCTGCCCCAGCAGTGACAGCCCGGCGATGAAAAGCACCACCAGCGTTGCCTTGCGAAACGCGCTTTGGTCGATACGGTCCTGCACCCGGAACCCAATGGCCATCCCGATCAGCGCCACAGGCACCAGCATCACCGAAAACGGCAAGGTCTGTGCCCGCAGCACGCCGGACCCCAGATGCGCCCCCAGAAGCGCGACCGAGCCGAGTCCATAGATTACCCCCTGTAGCTGGATCTGCTCCTTCTTCGGCGTCTCCATCGCCGTCAGATAGGCCACGGTCGGCGGCCCCCAGACACCCGAGATCCCGCCGACCCCGCCCGCCAGCAATGCAACGCTCAGCTCGACCCGGCGCGGCGGCGGCGTGCCAAGCCGCAGGGGATAGCCCAGCAACTGGCTGAGCGCGAAAGCCAGGATCGGCCCGCCGACCAGCGCCTGCATCAGCCAGTCCGGCAGCACGGCGACCAGTTGCGCCGACAGGATCAGCGTGACGAAGGCCACCGACAGGAACAATTGGAAGCGTCGGATCGCCGCCCATGCGCCGCGCCAACCCTGCCGGAAGGCCTGCCAGACATTGGTCGCCACGGTCGGCAGAATCAGCCCCGCCAACGCCCATTCCGGCCCGACCACCAGACCCATGCCCGAGATCATGACCATTGGCATGGCAAAGCCCACCATACCCTTGACCACCCCTGCCAGCAGACCCACCATCAGGCACAGCGCCAGGGCGCCCGGTCCGATTTCTTGAAAAAGCATATCCATGCCGGTTGCTTACACCCCCCGCCCCGCCTGGCCCAATCAAAATCCGCCACGCAATTAAAGTTCAATTTAGCGCGGCAAAACAGCAAATATATTGCGCTGCACCTGCAAAGCAGCTATAGCACGGGAAAACGACAGGATCACCTATGGCACATGATGGACAAGCGCCTGCGGGCGCGAGCACGGCAGTTCTGCCGGATCTTCTGAACCGTACTGCGGCGGCCCTCGGACCCGTGGATCACCTGCTGGAAACCGCGCGTGATCTGGTCCGGCTCAGCGTCCAGCGAGACGGCGTGGTCTCGGCGCGCGCGGTCGAGGCAGAGCAGACCGCCACCCATGGCCTTGCCTGGCTGGCCACCTATGTCTACGCGCTGCGCCGGATGCAGATCTGGGCCGAAAGCCTGTCGGCGCAGGGCCGCTTTGGCGAAATCGAACAGTTGATCCACCAGATCGCCTTCGGGGAATACCTCAACCAGATCCACGGCGGCATCCCGATGTCGCAGACCGAAATCCTGCGGCCACAGGACCTTGGCCTTGGCGCCGATCAACTGGCGGCGATCTCCAACGACGCGGTGGAGCATTTGCGGGCCGAGGCCAACAGCCAGGTCGCGCGCAGCCGCCTGGCCGAGTTGCTGGTCGAACAGCAGGGCGTCGCCACCTATGGCGCCTCCGGCCTTGATGATGAACTCGAAATGATCCGCAACCAGTTCGCCCGCTACGCACAGGACCGGATCGCGCCCCATGCCCATGGCTGGCACATGGACGATGCGCTGATCCCGATGGACGTGATCGAGGAACTGGCCGAGATGGGTGTCTTCGGCCTGACCATCCCGGAAGACTTCGGCGGACTGGGCCTGTCCAAGGCTTCGATGGTCGTGGTTTCCGAAGAATTGTCGCGCGGCTATATCGGTGTCGGCTCCCTTGGCACCCGGTCCGAGATCGCCGCCGAACTGATCCTTTGCGGCGGCACCGAGGCGCAAAAGGAAAAGTGGCTGCCGGGCCTCGCCTCGGGAGAGATCCTGCCGACGGCGGTTTTCACCGAACCCAATACCGGGTCGGACCTGGCCAGCCTGCGCACCCGCGCGGTCAAGGACGCGGCGGGGGATTACCGCATTACGGGCAACAAGACCTGGATCACCCATGCGGCACGCACCCATGTGATGACAGTGCTGGCCCGCACCGACCCCGGCAGCACCGATCACCGGGGACTGTCGATGTTCCTGGCGGAAAAAACGCCGGGCAGCGAGGCCGATCCCTTTCCCACCCCCGGCATGACCGGCGGTGAGATCGAGGTACTCGGCTACCGCGGCATGAAGGAATATGAACTCGGCTTCGACGACTTCCACGTCAAGGGAGAGAACCTTCTTGGCGGCGAGGAAGGGCGGGGTTTCAAGCAGTTGATGCAGACCTTCGAGGCCGCCCGCATCCAGACCGCCGCCCGTGCCATCGGCGTCGCCCAGGCGGCGCTGGACACCGGGTTGCAATATGCCCAGGATCGCAAGGCCTTTGGCGGGCCGCTGATCCAGTTCCCGCGCGTTTCCGGCAAGCTCGCCATGATGGCGGTCGAGATCATGGTGGCGCGTCAGCTGACCTATTTCGCCGCCGGGGAAAAGGACAACGACCGGCGCTGCGATCTTGAGGCCGGCATGGCCAAGCTGCTGGCCGCCCGCGTCGCCTGGTCCTGCGCCGACAACACGCTGCAGATCCACGGCGGCAACGGCTTTGCGCTGGAATACACTGCATCGCGGCTGCTGTGTGATGCGCGCATTCTCAGCATCTTCGAAGGCGCGGCCGAGATCCAGGCTCAGGTCATCGCCCGCCGTCTGCTGGGTTAGACCGCCGCCGCATGCAAAAGGGCCACCCCGAGGGGCGGCCCTTTCTTGGTCAATCCGGGTGGATGCCTCAGCCAGCCTGACCGGAGGGCAGCATCACGCGGTCGATCACGTGCACAACGCCGTTCGACTGGTCGACATCGGCGGTGGTCACGGTTGCGACGCGGCCGTTCTGATCCTTCAGCTTCAGCTCGCCGTCTTCCATGTAGGCGTCAAGCATGCAGCCGCCGACCGTGGGCACGACGTGCATGCCGCCGTCATCGTTGATCATGCCGAGAATGTCGGACGAAAATGCTTCGGCGCCGACGACGTGGCACGTCAGGATTTCCTGCAGCTGCGCGCGGTTCTCTTCCATCATCAGCTTGTTCAGCGAGGCTTCGTCGATCATGCCGAAAGCGTCGTTCGTCGGTGCGAAGACCGTGTAGGGACCTTCGCCCATCAGGGTTTCCGCAAGGCCGGCGGCCGTCACGGCGGCGACCAGCGTGGTCAGGTTCGGCGCGGCGCTGGCGTTTTCGGCGATGGTCTTTTCAGGATACATCGCAGCGCCACCGACGCTGGGGTTCATCCCATCGGTCGCTGCCAGGGCGACGGAACCGGTTGCGACAAGGGCGGCGGTCAGGGCGAAACGTTTCATCATCTGTCATACTCTCCGTGGGGTTCGGCGGGCTCATCGACCCGCTATGCCTGAAACCACGAAGGCCTCGGGGCAAGAGTTTCAGCCCCGTGAAAAGTTTTTTCGATTTTTTATGCAAGCCCCAGCAGACGCGCCGCATTGCCCTTGATGATATCGGGGCGCAGTTCGTCCTTGATGGCGATCTTTTCGAAATCGCCCAGCCAGCGTTCCGGGGTGATCATCGGCCAGTCGGAGCCGAACAGCACCTTCTTCTTCAGGATCGAATTGCAGTATTTCACCAGGATCTCGGGGAAGTATTTCGGCGACCAGCCCGAGAGGTCGATATAGACATTTGGCTTGTGCTGGGCGACGGCCAGGGCCTCTTCCTGCCAGGGGAAGGACGGATGGGCCATGACGATCTGCATCTGCGGGAAATCGACCGCGACATCATCAAGGTATATCGGGTTGGAATACTTCAGCCGCATCCCGTTGCCGCCCGGCATGCCGGAGCCGACCCCGGTCTGGCCGGTATGGAACAGCGCGATGGCGCCTTCCTCGGCAATGGCTTCGTACAGCGGATAGGCCATGCGGTCGTTGGGATAGAAGCCCTGCATCGTGGGATGGAACTTGAACCCCTTGATGCCGAAATCGCGGATCATGCGCCGTGCCTCGCGCACGCCCATCTTGCCCTTGTGCGGGTCGATCGAGGCGAAGGGGATCAGCACGTCGGCGTTTTCGGCCGCCAGTTCGGCGACCTCTTCGTTGCGGTAGCGGCGATAGCCCGTCTCGCGTTCGGCATCGACAGGGAAGATCACCGCGGCAATGTTCTGTTCGCGGTAATGCTGCGCCGTCACCGGCACGGTGGGCGGGTGGCTCCAGGGCGCGCGGAAATACTGTGCCATGGTGGCCTGCAAATCGTCGTAGCCGTCGTCGGCATGGCAACCGCAGGGCTCTTCGGCATGGGTATGGATGTCGATGGCACGGATCTTGTTCAGGTCGATCATCTCGGCCCCCTATAATTCGATGACAGCCGGGTCGCGCCCGGCATAAAGCCGTTCGACCAGCGCGGCGCGGCGGGTCAGCAGCTTGCGGATGTTGATATTGCCCTTCGCCGTCATCTCGCCCTCGGCCAGCGACGGCGGTTCGGCCATGACCAAGGCGCGGGCGATGCGGGTGGAACTGCCGGTCGATTGCGCCGCCAGTGCCGCCAGCCGGTCACGGATCGGGTCCAGAAGGGCCCGGTCGGAGAGGACCTCGCCCGCGGCGCCGCGCGCGCCCGCCGGGACCAACAACACGCCCAGGGCATCGCGGTCATGCCCTGTGATCACCAGATCCACGACCAGACCGTTCAGGGCCGTTGTCACCTGGCCGCGCAGGGCCGCGACGCGGACCCAGGTGCCCGAGGTCAGCTTGAAATCTTCCGAGATGCGGCCATCGAAGGCCAGCCCTCGGTCCGGATCGCCGGGATCGACGAAGCGCACCGCGTCGCCGGTGATCAGCCAGCCCTCGGCGTCAAAGCTTTCGGCTGTCTTGGCCGCCTGCCCGAGGTAGCCCGGCATGATGTTGGGGCCCTTGCAGCGCAGCTCGTACCGGCCCTCGTCTTCGGGGATCAGCTTGATCTGCGCGCCTGGCACCGGCACCCCGATGATGCCAGAGCGGCTGACCTTTTCATGCACGACCACGGTGCAGGGCGATGTTTCCGTCATCCCCCAGGAGGAAATGAACCAGGGCGCCTCTCCGGTTTCCGCGCGCCCCATGTCCTCGAGCCCGGTCCAGACCTCCTGCGGCAGCGAGGCCCCGGCGTAGAACAGGAAATCGAGATCCTCGAAGAACCGCGCCCGCAGGCCGGCATCCGCCTGCATCGCCGCCAGCAGGCGGGCATAGCCGACGGGGACGTTGAAGCTGAGCGTGCCGGTGACCATCGACAGGTTTTCGATGGTGCGGGCGAACAGCTTGTCCGTGGGCTTGCCGTCGTCGATATACAGCGCCCCGCCCCCCGACAGCATCATGTTGAAATTATGCGAGCCGCCGAAGACATGGTTCCAGGGCAGCCAGTCGACGATCCGGTGCACCTTCTGGCGCAGGACCGGGAAACAGGCGGCCAACTGGGCCTGGTTGACGCACATCATGCGGTGGGTCGTCATCACCGCCTTCGGATGGGCGGTCGAGCCGGAGGTGAACAGAATCTTGGCCAGCATGTCGGGCGTGACCCGGGCGCGGGCTGCATCGGCCGGCCCCGGCGGGTGGGTCGCGGCCCGTGCGACCGAGGTCGCGTCGCTGGTGCCGGGATCACTGGCCAGCACCGGGATGCCCTGCAAGGCGGGCAGCGCCAGCGCCTCGCCGTAGCGGACGGCATCATCGACCCAGACCAGGACCGGGCGGGCAGTTTCGATCACATGGGTCAGCCGATCATGGGCACCGGGGATCAGGCTGTATTGCTCGGCCACCGAGGTCGAGACGAGGCCGACATATTGCGCCGCCAGCACCAGCAGCCCGTGATCGACCGAATTGGCCGAGAGGCAGGCAATGATATCGCCCGGCCCGAAGCCCTGCGCCAACAGCCAGGCCCCCAGCCCGCGCACCCTGTCGCGGGCCTCGCCATAGGTCACCTCGCGCCAGCCCGCGCCCCGGCGTTCGGCCAGAAAGACCCGCTGCGGGGCCACGCTGGCCCAATGATCCAGCCAGTCACCCGTGACACCGGTCACCGGGCCAAGGGCATTGCGGCTCTTGATTTCCAGCGCACCATCATCGCGCCGCAGGACGGCGACGGAATGGGGCGCGGCAGCGGTCGCCTGACGCATTGTTTTTCCTCCCTAGGGGTCCTCCCGGCTGACTGCGGCGGCCTCCATCCGCTGCAGAAGCCGCAATAGTTCCGCCCGCTCCGCGGGGTCGATGTCGGTCAGGATGCGGTCCTCGTGCTGATCAAGCGCGGCGCTGGCGCGGTCGCACAACTGCCGCCCGGCCCGCGTCGGGCGCAGCGCATAGGACCGCCGGTCCTTCGGCACCCGGTGCCGCGCGATCAGCCCGGCCTGTTCCAGCGCATCGACGACGACCACGGTGTTGGAGCGTTCGACTGACAGGATCTGCGCCAGCTGGCTCTGGCGCAGATCGGTGTTGTCGCAGATCACCACCAGCGCCGAATAGGTCGAGATCCGCAGCCCGAAGCCCTCCAGCACCCGCGCCGCATCCGACTGGAACCTGTAATAGGCCCGCTTCAGGCTGTACCCGACGAGGCCGCGCAGCCGTTGATCGCCGGCCATCCCCTCAACAGGTTCCGGGGATGTCATCGCCACGGATTCGCCGGGCGCCGCCCCATCCTTCCCCGCGCGGACCATCACCGGAACTCCGGTGGCCGTTTTTCAAGAAAGGCGCGCAGTCCCTCTTCGGCATCCGCACTGGTCTGGGACAGGGCGGCGGCCAGGCTTTCGGTGAACAGGCCGTCACTGCGGGACATGTCGTTGATCCGGGCGATGGCGTGGATCATGATGTAGTTCGACAGGCTGGCATTGCGGGCGATCTTGCCCGCCAGGTCCAGGGCCAGGGGCAGCGCCTCTCCTTCGCCCACGGCGTAGTGGCACAGGCCCAGAACCAGCCCTTCTTCGGACCCGTATTTGCGCCCTGTCAGCATCATCTCGGTCATCCGGTCCGGGCCGAGGATCCGCCCCACCCGCACCGTCGCGCCGCCGCCGACGAAGATACCGCGCCGCCCCTCGGGCAGCTGGAAGATCGTCGTGGGTTCGGCGATGCGTACATGGGTCGCCGTCGCCAGTTCCAGCCCGCCGCCGATGGCCGCGCCATAGATCGCCGAGACCACGGGCAGGCCGGAATACTGGATCTTGTCCATCACCGCGTGCCAGTTGCGCGAATGGCGCAGCACGCCTTCGGCTTCGCGCGCCACATGTTCGCTCAGGTCCAGACCCGAGCAGAAATGCCCCGCCGTTCCGGTCAGAACCACCGCCTTGACCCCGTCGGGCGGGGCGGAAAAGAAGGCCTCCAGCGCCGCCAGAAGCCTGTCGTTCATCGCATTGCGCTTGTCGGGGCGATCCATGGTCAGCACCGCGACCGGACCCTCGATCTGGATCTTCAGCACCTTGTCCTGCGGGGCATCGCTCATCGGGTCATCCTTGGGTCTCATGTTCAGTCAAAGGGCAGCGGCGCACCCTGTCAGGGGCTATTTCGGTTGCAGGCGCACGGCACCGTCAAGGCGGATCACCGTGCCGTTCAGCATCGGATTTCGGATGATCTGTTCGACCAGCAGGGCATAATCTTTCGGATCGCCGAAGCGCGGTGGGAAGGGGATCGTGGCAGCAATGCTTTCCTGCGCTCCTTCGGGCAGGCCGTCGACCATGGCCGTTTCGAACAGCCCCGGCGCGATGGCCATGACCCGAATGCCGGAGCGCGCGAATTCCCGCGCCGCCGGCAGGGTCATCGCCGCAATCGCCCCCTTGGAGGCCGCATAGGCCGTCTGCCCGATCTGCCCGTCCTGATAGGCCACAGACGAGGTATTGATCACCACGCCCCGCTCCCCGTCCGGCCCAAGAGGGGCCAGCTTTTGCATCAACCGCGCCGCATGGGACAGGGTGATGAAACTGCCGGTCAAATTGACCTCAAGCGTGCGCCGGAACGAGGTGATCGACAGCTCTCCGTCCCGGTTCACCACGCGGGCGGCGGTGCCGATCCCGGCGCAATTGACCAGAATGCGGGGCGCCTCGCCCAACCAGTCGGTAAAGGCATCGAAGGCCGCGCCGACCTCGGATTCATCCGAGACATCGACCTTGCAGGCCAGCCCGCCGATGTCTTCGGCAATGCGCTGCCCGGCGGGCAGGTTGAAATCAAAGATCCCCACCCTGGCGCCAAGGGCCGCAAGATGCCGGGCCGTCGCCTCGCCCAGCCCGCTGCCCGCGCCGGTGACCACGGCGCCGATCTTGTCGAATTCCATCGCTCTGTCCTTTCTGCCGGATATGCATACCGGACAATTGATATGAGTTATAACAAAATTTTCGGCACGGCCCAACAGGTCCCCGCGCTAATAGAACAGCCGCAGCAGGCCGAGCGTTATGACCGGGAAAACCAGCATCAGCGCCACGCGAAGGATGTCGGAGGCGACAAAGTACATCACCGCCTTGTAGGTCTGGCCGATCGGCGTTTCGCGGTCCATCGAGTTGATGACGAACAGGTTCATCCCTACCGGCGGCGTGATCAGGCCCACCTCGACCACCACCAGCACGATGATGCCGAACCAGATGGCGAATTCTTCGGTGCTCATGCCGAAATCGAGGATCGACACGATGGGGAAGAAGATCGGGATGGTCAGCAGGATCATCGACAGGGAATCCATCAGGCAGCCCAGCACGAGGTAGAGCAACAGGATAATCACCAGCACGGTCCAGGCGCTGAAGCCCTGCGCGACGACCCAGTTGGAAAGCTCCTGAGGGACCTGCGTCAGCGCGAGGAAGCCATTGTAGAACCCGGCGCCCAGCACGATGAAGAAGATCATCGCGGTGGATTTCGCCGTGGCATAAAAGCATTCGAACCAGGCCCGGCCGCGCAAACCGCCATTGATCAGCGCGATGATCCCGGTGCCGAAGGCCCCGACCGCCGCGCCTTCGGTCGGCGTGAAGATCCCGGCGTAGATCCCGCCCACGACGGCCGTGAAGACCAGCAGCACGGGCCAGACATCGACCAGCGCCCGCAGGCGTTCGGGCCAGGGCACCGGCTGTCGTACCCCCGCGGCGTCCGGGTGCAGCCGCACGTAGATCGAGATCGTCAGGATATACCCGATGGCTGCAAGGATCCCCGGAACAAAGGCCGCCAGGAACAGCTTGGCGATATTCTGTTCGGTCAGGATCGCGTAGATCACCAGGATCACCGAAGGCGGGATCAGGATGCCGAGCGTACCACCCGCGGCCAGCGTCGCGGTGGAAAACCCGCCCGAATAGCCATAGCGGCGCAGTTCCGGCAGGGCGACCTGACTCATCGTGGCAGCAGTGGCCAGCGAACTGCCACAGATCGCCCCGAAGCCCGCGCAGGCCCCCACGGCGGCCATGGCGACGCCGCCCTTCAGATGGCCAAGAAAGCTTTCGGCGGCCTTGAACAGCGCCTGGCTCATCCCGCCCAGGGTGGCGAACTGCCCCATCAGCAGGAACAGCGGCACAATGGACAGGGAATAGCTGGAAAAGGTCGAAAAGGTCTCGGATTTCAGCTTGGCCAGCGCGACGACAGTGCCCCCGGTGACCCAGCTGAGCCCGACGAAACCGACGACGAACATCGCCAGGCCGATGGGCATCCGCAGGAAGATCAGCAGCAAAAGCAGCGGGAAGGACAGCAATCCGATCAGAAAATCGCTCAATGATCCGCCCCTCCGTCGACCGGCGGCAGGACGCAGCCGGACAGCAGTTCGACCCAGCGGGCCAGAGCGACATAGACCGTCACCACCGCCGCCACGACCGCCGCCCCAAAGGAGGCCGCATAGGCCCACCAGACCGGGAACTGCAGCAGAAAGGTGGTCTCATTGTATTGCATCTTGCCGAGCATCCCGACGTAGAGCCGCCAGGCAATGACCACCATCACCAGGGCAAAGACCGCCTCCCAGAAGGCGACAAGGAACCGGTTGATGCCCCGCGGCAGGGTGGCGGTGAAGATATCCACCGTGGCATGGGCCCCGCTGATCTGCGTCAGCGGCAGAAAGGCAAAGATGGTGAAGGCAATGCCCGCCTCGACCAATTCGAAATCCCCGGTGATCGGTCCGATGCCCATGGTCAGCAGGCCTTGCGACAGGCCGGGAAACGCTCCCTGCGCCATGTCGGAATGCAGCAGCCCGTTCAGCGCCCGGCCCGTGACCGATGCTACAGTCAGCAGGATCAGCAGCGACAGGACCAGCCCGCCAAGCACGGCCATGAACCGCGACAGCGAAAGAAAGAAAGCGTGAATGCGCATGTGCCCCCCGTGATCGGCGCGCAAGATTGCCCCGCGCGCCGACGGCCTTGTCGTTCAGAGATGTCCCGGGATCACTCGCCGGAATAGGCGTCGATCAGGCTGCGGGCCTCGTCGACCATGGCCTGACCATCCAGCCCCTTGCCATCCATCTCTTCGATCCAGGAGGCTTCGACAGCGAAGCCCGCCTCCTTCCAGGGGGCGATCTGCTCCGGCGTCAGCTCGATGATGGTATTGCCCGCATCGACCGCGACCTGACGGCCGACTTCGTCGCCTTCGGCCATGACCGCACCCAGGGTAGCGGACAGGTCCGCACCCGAATTGTTGTCGATCACCGCCTTCAGATCCTCGGGCAGCCCATCATAGACCCCCTGGTTCATCGCCAGCATCAGGGTCGCGACATAGAGCGTCTCACCGGGGAATTCCGTGTGGTTTTCAACCAGCTCCGAGATCTTCAGCGAGGTCGTGACCTCCCAGGGCAGGACCGTGGCGTCGATCACGCCCTTCGAAAGGGCCTCGGGCACGGCAGGCACGGGCATGCCGATCGGCGTCGCCCCCACTTCCGAGAAATACTGGTTGGTCACCCGGCTCGGCGCGCGCAGCTTGACCCCGTTCAGATCTTCGATCGAGGCGATCGGATCCTTGGAATGGATCATGCCGGGGCCATGCACCCAGAGCGCCAGCATCTTCATGCCCTGAAATTCAGTGTCCATGACGTTGGCCTCGGCGAAATCCCAAAACGCCTTGGAAGTCGCTTCCGGGCCGCTGGCGATGAAGGGCAGTTCGAAGACCTCGGTCGACGGGAACCGCCCCGGCGTATAGCCCGGCAGGGTCCAGACGATGTCTGCCACCCCGTCGATCACCTGATCTGCCAGTTGCGGCGGCGTGCCGCCCAACTGCATCGCGGGGAAATGCTGGATCTTGATCCGGCCATCGCTTTCCGCCTCGATCTTGTCCGACCAGACCTTCAGACCCTGCTTGGGCACGATGGCCTGTTGGGGCAGAAAATAGTGCATCCGTAGCGTGACGTCCTGAGCCATCCCCGCCACGGCGGACCCGGCAAGGATGGCGCAGGCGGCAAACCCGCGCAAAGCGGTCGTGAATAAAGTCATGTCGTTCCTCCCGATATGCGGGCCTGACATGACGTCTCACTTCCTGCCTGGCAGCGCGCGCTGGGGGTGCCCCGCCAGTGCCGCATCTCGGACAGGCCCCCTGACGTCACCGGGCACCGCGTGCCGGTAGGATGCACTGCAGGAACCATGCCTGTCAAATATTGTTATGTGGTATAGCGAAATGCATCGCGCCCGCCTTTGTCGGCGAGATGACAGCGGCCTTTCGGTCTCGTCGCGGCCCAGACGTGCCCCGAATCCCGCTACTGCCCGATCAGGGCAACCGGCGCATCGTCGTCCTTCTGGAAATCCAGAGGAGCCGAATGGCGCATCGCGGTCGCGCGCTTGAATTCATAGTGCATCTCGCCATCTTCCGCCTCGGCGGCGATGATCAGACAACTGGCAATCGGGCTCGAACCTTCAAACAGATCCACCAGCCCACGCAACGGCGGCACGACCGAAGCATCCACTGCAAAACCACCCTGCCAACGGCGCAGAACCGCAAAACTTCGGCCATCCGCCTCGACCCGCAGCCGGGATTTCCTCGCCATGTCCTGCTTGCGGGCCGCGTGCAGCCCATCGGTAACATCCTTCGGCAGATAAGTGGTCATGGCAGCCTCGATCAACTTGCGCAGCGGGTCCCGGATCTTTGCGCCGACTCCCCTTTCCGGCAGGTTAACCTGCGCACAGGCCCAAACGGAAGGGACAGTTTTGCGTCACTTTCTTGACAGAATAGCCCCATTTCCATGTCGGGCGGGCCCCACCCCCACAGATCTTCCCACCCGATCTAAACCCGCACGGCCTTCCCGGCCAGGGGGCGCAACACATGCGGCACCTCCGGATCATAAAGCGCCGAATCACGAAAATCCGACACCTCCCCCAACACCGGCCCTACAAGGATCAAGGCCGTGCGGGTGATCTTCTCGGTGCGGACCTTGGCATGAATATCCGCCAATGTGCCGCGAATGAACGCCTGATCCGGCCAGCCGACCCGATAGGCCACCACCACCGGACAATCGGCCCCGTACCAAGGCGTCAGCTGGCGCTCGATCTCACGCAGATTCCGCACCCCAAGATGGATCGCAAGGGTCGCGCGGCTGCGCGCAAAGGCCTCCAGCGTCTCATGTTCCGGCATCGAAGTGCTCTTCATGCTGACCCGCGTCAGCACGATGCTCTGGGCAATCTCGGGCACAGTCAGCTCCTGCCCCAACGCGGCAGCAGCGGCGGCATAGGCCGGCACGCCCGGAATGATCTCGTAGCTGATCCCATCGGCGCGCAGCCGCCGGATCTGCTCGGCGATGGCCCCATACAGCGATGGATCCCCCGAATGCACCCGCGCCACATCCTCGCCCCGCCCCCGCGCCGCCAGGATCTCGGCATGGGTCTCTTCCAGCGTCATGGGCGCGGTATCACGCACCAACGCGCCCGCCGGTGCCCCCGCCACGACCTCCGCCGGCACCAGACTACCGGCATATAGACAGACCGGGCAGGCACCGATCAGCCGTTGCGCCTTCAGGGTCAGCAATTCCGGATCCCCCGGCCCCGCCCCGATGAAATAGACCTTCATGTGATCCCTCTCCGCAGGCTCTGCCCTGCCGTTTCCCTGTTCCAAATATCCCGGGGGGCCGCGCGTCCGCGCGGTGGGGGCAGCGCCCCCTACCCGATCTCAGACAGATCCCCGTCGATCCGCCGTGCATAGCCCCGCGGCGTGAACATGCGCGGCCCTTCCCCAAGGCGCGCCAGCCGTGAATTGGACGAGCCCACCAGCACTACGGTCAGCATGTCGACCTCATCGACCTGCAGGTCCTCCAGCCGCCGGTACAGGATCTTCTCCTCCGCCCGGCCAAGATTGCAGGCCAGCATCACCGGCGTATCGGCGGGACGGTGCCGCAACAGCACATCCCGCGCTTCGGCCAGCAGGGTGCGACGGGTCCGCGACACCGGATTATAGAAGGCGATGACGAAATCCCCTTCGGCGGCCGCGCGCAGGCGGCGCCTTATATCCTCGCGCGGGGTCAGCAGATCGCTCAGGGAAATGGCGCAGAAATCATGCCCCAGCGGCGCACCGGCCCGCGCCGCCGCTCCCTGAAGGGCCGAAATCCCCGGCACGCAGATCACTTCGGCCCGGCGGGCCGCAGCGCTGACGCCCTTCTCCTCCGCCCCCCGGTCGAGCAATTCGAACACCAGCGCCCCCATGGCATAGATCCCCGCATCCCCGGAACAGACCAGCGCCACGTCATACCCCTCGCCCGCGCGTTCCAGCGCGTAGCGACAACGGGCCTCTTCACCGCCCAGCGGGAAATCACTGCGGATCTTGCCCGCCGCCAGGGGGCCAAGCAGGTCGATATACAGTCCGTACCCTACAAGCTCCTCGGCCTCGGAAATCAAACGAGAGGCCTCTGGCGCCCGCCAGCTGGCCTGTCCCGGGCCGATCCCGACGACTGAAAGCCGACCGCGTGCACGCCCGCGCAGTTCCGTAATCGGCGCCGGACACCGCGCCAGCGCCGCCGTGGCATGAGCCGTCTTGCGCTTGGGCACCACGAGGTCGCCCGTGTTGCCCGCCCCGGCCAGGGCCGCCCCTTCGGCGACTCCGTGACACCCTGTCTCGGCAAAGACCACTTCCGAGGGGGTGGCCAGCCGCCCCGCCTCGGCTTCAAGCGCCTCGGCCGCAAAAACCCGCAGCGGCAGATCCAGATGCGCGGCCAGAGCGTTCATCGCCCGTTCGTCGGCCTTGAGGTCAATCGTGTATAGCGCCCGGAGCGCACCCGCCGCGATCCCGGCCTGCCCCAGAGCCTCTTCCACGAGGCCTGCCAATTCCTCCTCCGGGCAATCGCGGGACGCCCCGAGGCCCAGTGTGAAACAGCGCGGATGGAAGGTCAGCACCCCTGGTTCGGGCGGCCCCACCGTGGCGGCGATACGCACCGGCGCGCCGGTCCCCTGGCGGGGCAATGCGGCGAGCCAGCCAGCCTCGGCCAGCGCCTCGCCTTCCAACTGCGCCGGCGCGCCGGCGAGCAGGCGCGCCATGGCCTCCTGCGCCAAATCCGGCGTGCCCAGAACCCAGCCTTCGGGGGGGGCATCCAGGGCAAGCCCCAGCGTGACCTCTCCGGCGGTGGTCAGCGCGGCGACACCGCCCAGAAGGTCCGACAGGTCCCGCGACAACCGGTTCGCCCCGCGATGCCCGCCCAACAGCGGCACCACCACGGCGCCATCGTCACTGACAGAGATCACCGGCGGCTCGGCCCGCTTGTCGGCCAGCAGCGGCGCGACGGCCCGAACCAGGATTCCGCTGGCGCAGACCCCGATCACAGGACGCCCGGCCGCGAACATGTCACGCACGAACTCCAGCGCATTGCCAAAGGTCTGGTCCGCCCCGGCAACCCGCCCCTCGCGCCCGAACATCGGCACCCCAAGGTGATCGGCCAGCCGTCGGGCCACGGCCGCGCCGGCCCCGGAAACACACAGGACAACGGGTGTCACAGCCATGGGTCTTCTCCCTTCGTGATGAGGATGAGCGAGAAATAGGGCGCCTCGCCCGGCGCATCGGCCAGGGGCAGGATGACCTCTCCCGGCAGGGTGGCGCGTTCGATGTAAAGCGCCTGTTTCATCAGGCCCATGCCCCCCAGAAGGGCACGGATGCGGCGCAGATGGCGGCCGACCTTCAGGATCACGATGGTATCCGCCCCCTCGCGCAACCTGGCACGCAGCGCGTCGTCCGGCAGTGGGCCCGGCAGGACCTCGAGCCGCTGGTTGCGCGCCACCAGGGCCCGCCCGGCCCGCGCCGCCGCCGCCGAGACGGAGGTCACGCCGGGCACGATCTGAACCGTGAAACGCGCCGCCAGTCGGGCCTGCAGATACATGAAGGAGCCATAGAACAGCGGGTCGCCCTCACACAGACAGACGACATCGCGCCCGTTTTCCAGCGCTTCCGCGATGCGGTCCGCGCCGCTGTCATAGGCCGCCTGCGCCGGGGCGCGGGCGGGGGTCATCGGGACCTCCATGACGATTTCCTCGACACCTTCGGGGATCAGGCCAGCGGCAATGGCACGCGCCATGCTCGGCTCCCCGGGTCGGGCAGGATAGGCCAGCACCTGTGCCGCTCTGATCAGTTCGGCAGCGCGCAGGGTGATCAGGCCTGGATCGCCGGGGCCAAGCCCGACGCCGTACAGCGTGCCGTTGCTCATGATTTCGTCAGGCTCCATTGGGTGACCGGCATGGCGGGACGCCAGCCGCTGCGGTTGCCGATGGGCACCGCGCGTTCGACCGAAATCCGCACGAGGTCCCCGCCATGCCGGGCCTGCAAGCCAGTCAGCAGCGCCTCGCTTTGCAGGGTCACCGCATTGGCAACCAACCGCCCGCCGGGCAGCAACGCGCCCCAGGCGACGGCAAAGGTCTCCTCGGAAAGACCCCCACCGATGAAGACCGCATCGGGGGCCTCCAGCCCTTGCAACGCCTCGGGGGCCTGTCCCGCCACCAGGTGCAGCCCGGGCGTGCCCAGCGACAGGGCGTTCTGCGCCGCCAGCGCGCGGCGGTCGGCGCGGGCTTCGATCCCGATGGCGCAGCTCCGGGGGGCCGCACGCATCCACTCCACGGCGACCGAGCCCGACCCGCAGCCGATGTCCCACAGCAGCGCCCCCGGCATGGGCATCAGCCGCGCCAGGGTCAGGGCGCGGACCTCGCGCTTGGTCATGGTGCCGTCGTGGGCGAAGGCTGCATCCGGCAGCCCCGGCACCCGCGTCAATACCAGCGCCTCCGGCCCCGCGACACAATCCACGGCAAGGGTGTTGAAAGGCGGCACCGCAGCCTGCCAGCTTTCCGCCAGCCCGTCGCACCGCGCCTCTGACGCGCTGCCCATGTCCGACAGCACCGTCATCCGCGACGCGCCATAGCCACGCTGATTGAGCAGAGCGGCGATTTCACCCGGCGTGTCGCTTCCCGTGGTCAGGATCAGCAGCCGCGCACCGGGGGCGAAAAAGGGGACCAGCTGTTCGACGGGGCGTCCATGGGCGGTCAGCGTCTCGGTATCCGCCAGGGACCAGCCCATCCGGGCCGCAGCCAGTTGAAAGGCCGAGAGCTGAGGGTGGAAACAGATGCCATCGGGGATCGCCCGTGCGATCCGCGCGCCGACCGAAAACCACAGCGGATCGCCGGTTGCCAGCACCACCACGCGCTGCCCTTCCAGCGCCTGCAACTGTGCGATCAGCGCATCAAAGGGACTGGGCCAGGCCAGCCGGCGCGCCGCGATCCCTTCGGTCAGCGCATGGTGACGCGCGCCGCCAAGGATGACCTCGGCGTTTTCGACCAGCGCCCGCACCGCTGGGGCAAGCGAGGCAAGACCTGCCGCCCCGATGCCGACCACGTGCAGCCAGGGTTCATCCATCTGTCAGCCCCGAGGCCAGCGCATTCACCGCCGCCGAGGCCATTGCAGAGCCCCCCCGCCGCCCACGCAGGGTGACGAAATCACAGCCCCGGGAATTCGCCGCCAGCTCTGCCTTGCTTTCCGCCGCGCCGACGAAGCCGACCGGAAAGCCGAGGATCAGCGCCGGTTTCGCCGCCCCCCCGTCCAGTGCCTCCAGCAGGTGGAACAGCGCTGTCGGAGCATTGCCGATGGCCACCACCGCGCCCTCCAGCCGGTCGCGCCAAAGCTCTACCGCCGCGGCAGAGCGCGTGGTGCCAAGACGGTCCGCGAAGTCCGGTGTGCGGGGATCGTTCAGCGTCACCAGCACGTCATTGCCGGGCAGAAAGCGCCGTATGATCCCGGCCCCGACCATCTCGCAATCACAGATCACCGGCGCCCCGGCGGCCAGCGCCGCGCGCCCCGCCGTATAGGCAGAAGGGGTAAAGGCCAGCCGGTCGGCGACCTCGATCATGCCGCAGGCATGGATCACCCGCTCGGCCAGCCGGTCGAGCCCCTCGGGGAACCGGTCCAGACGGGCTTCGCGCCGCACGGTCGCAAAGCTTTGCGCATAGATCGCGGCGGGGTCTTTCAGATAAGGGCGCATCGGGGCGGTCGTTTTCGTTCGGGGCTTCGGCGCCTTCATGGGAAGCGGTACGGCGGCCAGCAACGCGGCTTCGTGACCCAGCCCCAGAATCCAGGCTTCTTCCCGTGCAACCCGGTCCTGTTCCTCGGGGCCAAGCTCCGGGCTGCCGGCAAACAGCGGGGCGAGCGACCCGGCGGCATCCAGCGCGGCAAAGGCCGCTGCCGAAACCCGGACCTGCGCGCTGTCCAGCACTTCGTCCTCGGCCTGCGCCGCCTGGGCCTGGCGTTGCAACAAGGAGGGGTAGATCTCGGCCAGGACCACGGGGGCGTCGCCCCTGGCAAGACCGGTATCGAAGGGCCAGATGGCCAGATCACCCGCCAGCGCGGGATCATTGCGCAGGGCGTGCAAGGCGGGCAGACCCAGGATCACCTGGCTGCCGACAGAGCCCGCGTAGGCCAGTTGCCAGACCGTCTTGGCGCCCTTCGCCTGACTGTCGGCGATGCGCCTTTCCGGCGGGTGATCGGTGCCATGACGGGCCTTGGCCGTCACCGGTATCTGCGGGAAGTCCCACTCCGACGAGCGTCCCCAGCAGGGACCGACCCCGTCGTATAACGCGTTGATCCGCGAGGCGACCTCGTAACGGTTGGAGCTGTTGTCTGCCCCGTCCTCGACCGCTTCGGCGAACCAGCGGATCAGCGCAAGGCCGCTTGGCGTGCCGCAGATCCGTTCGGCAACGCCTGACGGGTAGCCAAAGGGGAAATCGAAACCGACCAACACCCGCCGACCGGCCGCCCGCTCTCGCAGCAATAGCGCCTTCAGCGCCTTGATGGCGTCCGCCCGGGTGCGGTGATATTCAGGCGTCTCCGCTGCACCATCCCGCACGACAGCGAACCAGATGGCATCCTTGGACGGCTTGGCCGGGCTCGGCGCCGAGCGTGCGGACCAGTCCACCGCGACATGGGTGTCAAAAAGGCGGGTCATTTCCGGCGCGCGCTTTCCGGGCCGTGCGGGTGCTTTGCATGGGGGTATTCCGGGTGATCATGGTCGTGGTCATGACTGTGCCCGTGGTGCCCATGCCCATGCCCATGATCGTGATCGTGATCGTGATCGTGATGATGCGGATCACCTTCCAGACGACATTCCCCGGTGCAGAAGCTGTCGCACAACCGGCAATCGGCCACGTTGGACCCCGGCGCCGAGGCACCCTGACCTTCGACGTGGTGGTGGTGGCTTTCCTGCGGCGCGCCGACCTCGGCCTCGAACCCCAGGACCTGGGTGCGATACTTGCAGATGGCGCAATTGGGCGGCGGGATCTCTCCGACCTGTTCGGTGACGCGTTCGGCAAAGGTCGCCAGCACCTGCGGGTGATCGCCGAGGTAGCCGGCCTTGACGAAGCTGATGTCGGGGTGGGCGGCGGCGACCTGATCGGTGAAGCCGTAGATCCGGTCGATCAGGATGCCGGTGAACAGGAAATAGGGAAAGACCAGGATCCGCTTGTAGCCCAGCCGCGCGGCATGGGTCAGGCAGGGTTCGACCAACGGGAAGGTGACGCCGGAATAGCCGACCTCCATCCAGCCGAAGCCGAGGCCCTCTTGCAGCATCCGGGCGACCTTGGCGACATTGCCATTGGCATCCGGGTCCGAGGCCCCGCGTCCGATCACCACAAGGCAGGTTTCCTCGTAGGGCACCGCGCCGTCCTGATCCGCCTGGACCATCGCAGTGCGGATGCGGTCGGCGGCGGCGGCGATCATCTTGGGGTCGACGCCAAGCTCGCGGCCATAGGTGATCTCGACCCCATGTTGCGCCGCATAGGTGTTCAGTACGGTGGGGATGTCATTCTTGGCATGCATCGCCGCAAACAGCATCCCCGGCACGGCCAGAATCCGGTCGCAGCCCTGATCCCGCAGCCGGTCCAGCCCGTCGCGGATCACCGGGTTGGCAAACTCCAGATAGCCGTAGTCGACCGCCCACTCGGGCGGCAGCAGCGCCGGCAGCTTTTGCGCCAGCACCGCGAATTCATCCACCGCCGCCTGACTGCGAGAGCCATGGCCGCAGATCATCACGCCTGTTTTTCCCGGCACATTCCCCAGGGTCGACCACTTTGGCGCCGCGTCCCTGCCTGCGGCAGGAGCCGTTTCACCGGCCATCCCGGCCCCGCCCTTCGGCGTATCTGTCATCGGATCAGGCCCCGGCCAGCTCTTCTGCAAGCTCCTCGGGAAGGTCGTCTTCGCTGGCCTCGCTTTCGGCGGCCTCTTGTTCGGGCGCTTCTTCCTTGCGGCGGCCCTTCAGGGCCTTCAGCGCGGCAATGGCAATGGCGGCGGCGATGGCGGCCGCACCCAGCCAGTGGCTGTGACCCGCAACATCGACAAGATGCCCCGGATGGGCAGCCGCCGGCAGCGGCAACACCGCAAGGCCGAGCATCGGAAAATAGCGAGAATGGCGAAGATCGGGCATGATCCGGGTCCTTTCCTGTCAGTCTGACCCGCCACGCGCGAAAAGCATCAAACCGCCTCGGGCGGGCGGCTTTTCTGACGATGCACCCTCGGGCCCCCGACATGGGTCGGCCCCTGGTGCACTTCTTTCCGGCCCCGTGACGGGCTCGTCTGCCTCTTTACTAGCGAAGCCGATACCACCATGCAATCCGCCCCTCCGCCGCGCGGCGGTTCCCGGCCCGATCCGACCGCGCGATCGGGCGTGACTGCCTGCGCGCTGCGCATCCGTCCCGTCGCAGGCCACGAGGGGCTGTGCACCCACGCACCCAACCTGCGCGATGAATGGGATTGGACTGCATCGACGCAGGGACTAGGTTCCGGATTAACAGATGACCCTTGCCCGGACTTCAGGCACTGTCCGGCAATAGGGGCCTTCGCAACCGCTTCACCCCGAAAGGACAGGACATGGGACTGCTCGTAGACGGCACATGGACCGACCGCTGGTACGACACGAAAAGCTCGGGCGGGGCCTTCGTCCGCCAGACCTCGCAATTCCGCAACTGGGTCACGGCCGATGGCAGCGCCGGCCCCTCGGGCGATCCCGGCTTCAAGGCCGAGGCGGGGCGCTATCACCTCTATGTCTCCTACGCCTGCCCCTGGGCCCACCGGGCGCTGATATTCCGCAGCCTCAAGGGGCTTGAGGGGCTGATCGGGGTTTCGGTCGTCCACCCCGAGATGCTGGGCGAGGGCTGGACCTTTGACAGCGATTTCGACGGCGCAACCGGCGACACGCTGCTCGGCCATGCCTTTATGCGCGATGTCTATCTGGCCGCCGATCCGGGTGCCACGACCCGCGTGACGGTGCCGGTTCTCTGGGACAGGCAGGCCGGCACCATCGTTTCCAACGAAAGCGCCGAGATCATCCGGATGTTCAACTCTGCCTTTGACGGGCTGACCGGAAACAGCCTTGATTTCTGGCCCGAAGCCCAGCGCGCCGAGATCGAAACGCTGAACGAGCGGATCTACGACACGATCAACAATGGCGTCTACAAGGCCGGCTTTGCCACCACGCAAAAGGCCTATGACGCCGCCGTGCGGCCGCTGTTCGACAGCCTCGACTGGGTTGAGGGGATCCTGACCGAAAACCGCTACCTGACCGGGGACCAGATCACCGAGGCCGACTGGCGGCTGTTCACCACGCTGATCCGTTTCGACAAGGTCTATCACACGCATTTCAAATGCAACCTGAGGCGGATCGTGGATTACCCGAACCTCCAAGGCTACCTGCGCGAGCTATATCAATGGCCGGGCGTCGCCGGGACGGTCAATTTCGACCATATCTGCCGCCATTATTACTATAGCCACGACACGATCAATCCGCATCGGATCGTGCCGATCACCCCGGATCTGGACCTTGCCGCGCCGCATGGGCGCGATCGCCTGTCCGACAACCGGGGCTAACGTCGGCCCGACGCCGGAGGGCATGAAACCTGCATGGGACGGGGGAAGCAACTCCCTCCTCCCATCCTGTGCTCGGTATTGGGCCAGGCTATCCCTTGCCGCCCCGGATCTGCTCGCGTGCCTCGGCGCCAAAGTGATCCGCCATGGCGGCAATGTCGGAGGGCGGCGAGGTCGAATTCATCAGCGCGCAGGCATTGGTCGCATGCTGGAAGATCGAGCCATCCGAAAAGAAACTGGTGTTGGTGACGAAGATGACCTTGGTCGCGGGCTGGCGGTAATTGGCGAAATCCGCAATCGCCAGCGCCGAGCCCTGATCCAGAACGAGGTCCAGCACGATCACGTCGTACTCCTCGTTCCGCAGGCATTCGATGGCCGCATCCTGCCCGTGGACCAACCGGGCCATGCTGCCGTTGCGATCGAAATGGCGCTTCCAGATCCAGCCAAGCTGGGTTTCGCTTTCCACGATCAGGACCCGCATCGGGTCAGGCCGGGCCGCAAGAGCGCCGCTTTCATCGATCAGTTTGGCGGTCTGCAGGCCGGGCACGGGCCCCTGCAACGCCGGACCCAAAGCGGGCAGCCCCCCCGGCACGGAAACGCCGCCGTCGCCCGCCACGTTTTCGGTCCCGCCAGCACGCGCAGCCTGATCGTCATTGCCCTTGCCGCAGTCAGTCCCCGATGCCTCGTCTCCGCCCTTGCCCGGCAGGGACGACCCCAGACCTTCCGGCGCCAGGTGGTCGGGGATCGAGCGTTTACGGTAACCGATCAACGGGCGCTCCTCTTCCTTTCACACGCGGCTTTTGCGTGCCTCGCAATTACGGACTTGGGGTTACGGTTTGTTAAGTTACTATCCCGCCGAATGGCTAACAAACTCTTAACAATGCCGCGCGCGAAGCCCCCGGCGTTAAGAGTTTGATTTTCTGCTATTTCTGTTAGAAACAGCGCCGAATGCCCGTCACCGGGCTACTACCGGAGAGCTGCATGACGACCTGGATCACCATCTGCGACACCTGCAAGACCGAAGGATGGGATGCCGAAACCGCGCAGGCCACGGACGGCGAATCGCTGGCCGATCTGCTGGAACCGCTGGCCTCGGCGCGCGGGGTCCGCACCCGGCGCGTCTCCTGCCTGATGGGCTGCAACCAGGGCTGCAACGTGGCGATTCAGGGAGCCGGGAAACTGTGCTACACGCTTGGGCGGTTCCTGCCTGAACCCGAAGCCGCCGAGGCCATCGCCGACTACGCCCTGCTGCACCAGCAAAGCGCCAGCGGGCAGGTCCCCTACCGCGACTGGCCGCAGGGGGTCAAAGGCCATTTCGTCACCCGCCATCCGCCGCTGCCCGACGCCGAAGCCAATGCCGAAGCCGACAAGACATGACCTCTCGACCCAAGGCCGACGGCCCGCGCGATCACGGCGGCAATCTGGACGCGGCCATTGCCCGGTTCGGCGGGGCGCGCGAAGACTGGCTCGACCTGTCCACGGGCATCAATCCAGTGCCCTACCCGCTGCCCGATTTCCCCGCTGGCAGCTGGACAGCCCTGCCCGATCACACCGCGCAAGATGCCCTGCTAAAGGCCGCCCGCCGCTTCTGGTCCCTCCCCTCCGAGGCCGCGATCCTCGCCGTCCCCGGCGCCTCTGCCGCCATCGCGCATCTGCCGCTTCTGGCCCCTTCCGGCACGGTCCACATCCCTGCGCCCACCTATAACGAGCACGCCGCCAGCTTTGCGCGCTGCGGCTGGCAGATCAGTGCGCAGGACAGGCCCGACGCCACCGCCCGCGTCCTTGTGCACCCCAACAACCCCACCGGCGCCTTTCACGATCTGCCCGGCGCCGGCCCGCTGACCGTGATCGACGAGAGCTTCTGCGACATCGCGCCGGATCGCTCCCTTGTCGACCATGCGACCCACCCCAACACCTTGATCCTGAAAAGCTTTGGCAAGTTCTGGGGCCTCGCGGGTCTGCGCCTCGGCTTCGTCATCGCCGCTCCCGACATGATCGCCCGGCTGGCCGACATGCTCGGGCCATGGCCCGTTTCCGGCCCGGCGCTGGAGGTCGGTCGCCGCGCCCTGTCGGACCCCGACTGGGCCGAAGCAACACGCGCGCGCCTGACGCGGGACGCCGCCCGAATGGACGCGATCCTGGCCGCCGCCGGTGCCACGATCCACGGCGGTACACCGCTGTTTCGCCTATACGATTGCGACGATCCCGAAGCCCTGCAAACCCATCTGGCAAGCCATTGGATCTGGAGCCGCACCTTCCCCTATTCCGGCCGCTGGATCCGTCTTGGCCTGCCGCCCGAACCCGGTTTCGCCCGCCTTGAACAGGCCATGGCATGAGCACCCCGCTTATCCTGTTCTGCGCCCTGCTGCTCGACGCCCTGCTGGGGGAACCCGCCTGGGCCTGGGCGCGCTGGCCGCATCCGGCCGTGCTGATGGGCCGGTTGATCGGCTGGGCCGACACCCGGTTCAACCAAGGCGGCCTGCGCCGCCTCAAGGGGGTGCTGCTGGTTTTTGCGCTGATCGTCACGGGATGGCTTGCGGGCGGCCTGATCGCCGCTTTCGGCTGGCTGCCGCAGCTTGTCGTCGCCGCGATCCTGCTGGCGCAGAAATCGCTGATCGACCATGTCCGCGCCGTGGCCGACGGGCTGCGCATGTCCCTGCCGCAGGGCCGGCGTGCCGTCGCCCGGATCGTCGGTCGCGACACCAAAGGGATCGAGGTCCCTGCCGTCGCCCGTGCCGCCATCGAAAGTGCCGCCGAAAATGCCTCGGACGGAGTCGTGGCCCCGGCCTTCTGGTTCCTGATCGGCGGGCTACCGGCCATGCTGATCTACAAGCTGATCAATACCGCCGACAGCATGATCGGCCACCGCACCCCCCGCCATGCGCAGTTCGGCTGGGCAGCCGCCCGCATGGACGATCTGCTTAACCTTTTGCCCGCGCGACTCACCGCCCTGCTTCTGGCGCTTCTTTCGGGATGTCTGAACAATTGGCCACAGATTGCACAGGACGCGCGCCTTCACCGCTCTCCCAACGCCGGCTGGCCCGAAGCGGCGATGGCCCGCGCGCTTCACGTCGCGCTGTCGGGTCCCCGCGCCTATCACGGCGAAATGCAGCCGCTTGCCTGGATCCACCCCAAGGGCAGCCGCAGCCCCGGCCCCGCCGAAATCGACTCCGCCTGCGCCCGGCTCTGGCAGCTTTGGGCGGCGCTTCTGGCGCTCTGCCTCCTGCTCTGGCTGATCGGCGCAATCCTGTAGTTTGCCGGATCGTTCCGGCCTGCTACCTTCGTGCCAACCATGCAATCGGCACCCAGCCCTTGCCCACCGGAGGACCACCCATGACCATCCGCAGCCTGATCGCCAGCCTCGCGCTGGCGCTTCCCGCCCCGGCGCTTGCGCAAAGCTGCGGTGGCAGCTTTTCCGGCTTCATCCAGGGCCTTGCCAGTGAAGCAATGCAACGCGGCCATGCCCAGGCGACGGTGCAAAGCTTCTTCGCCGGTGTCGCGCAAGACCCCAAGGTGCTCGAAGCGGACCGGCGCCAGGGTGTCTTTCAGCTGGATTTCACCAGCTTCGCCCGGCGCCTGATCTCGCAGAACCGGATCGAGACGGGGCAAGCCAAGGCCCGACAATATGCCTCTGTCTTCGACACGATCGAGCGCAGCTACGGCGTGCCACGCGGCATCCTTCTGGCCTTCTGGGCCTTTGAAACAGATTACGGTGGCTTCCAGGGCGATTTCAACACGCTGAACGCGCTGGTCACCCTGTCGCACGATTGCCGGCGCCCGGAATTGTTCCGGCCTCAGGTATTCGCGGCGCTGGAGCTCTACGAAAAGGGCGACTTTTCCCCCGGCGGCACCACCGGCGCCTGGGCGGGCGAAATCGGCATGGTACAGATGCTACCGGGCGACATCTTGGAAAACGGGGTAGATGGCGACGGCGACGGCCATGTGCGGCTGAAAACCTCGCCCCCGGATGCGCTGATGTCAGGCGCAAAGATGCTGCGCGGCCTCGGCTGGCAGCCCAATCAACCCTGGCTGCAGGAAATCCGCCTGCCCGCGCAGATGGACTGGGCGCAAACCGGCCTGACCACGACCAAAGGCGCCAGCGACTGGCAACGCCTTGGTGTCACGCCCCGGTCAGGCCAATGGCAGGCCAGCAACCTGCCCGGTTCGATCATCCTGCCGCAGGGCCGCAACGGACCGGCCTTCCTTGCCTATCCGAATTTCTCGACCCTCTTCGAATGGAACCAAAGCTTCACCTATGTACTGACCGCCGCCTATTTCGCGACCCGGTTCTCCGGCGCACCCGTGTTCGATGCTGGCAACCCGGCACCCGGGCTGTCGGGGCAGGACATGCTGTCCCTCCAACGCAAACTGGTCGCCATGGGCTACGACGTCGGCGCGGTCGACGGGATCCTTGGCGAAAAGACCCGGGAAAGCGTGCAATCCGTCCAACAGCGCCTCGGCCTTCCCGCAGATGCCTGGCCGACGCAGGACCTTCTGAACAGGCTCTAGGGGAAACAACCCGTCCCGCCTCCGCAGAAAACAGCGAACCAAAACGCGCTCTTTATCATCTGGCCGAAAATACTTCGGGGGAGGCGTCAAAGCGCGCAGCGCTTTGGCGGTGGGGGCGGAGCCCCCCTGATCACGCAACCAGCGCTTCGGCCTTCTTGAGGTCGACAGACACCAGCTGACTGACGCCCTGTTCCTGCATCGTAACGCCGAACAGCCGATCCATGCGCGCCATCGTCACCGCGTGGTGCGTGATGATCAGAAAGCGGGTGTTGGTCCGGCGGCACATCTCGTCCAGAAGGTCGCAAAACCGCGTGACGTTGGCGTCATCAAGCGGCGCGTCGACCTCGTCCAGCACGCAGATCGGCGCAGGTGTGACAAGGAAGACGCCAAAGATCAACGCCAGCGCCGTCAGCGTCTGTTCACCGCCCGACAGCAGCGACAGGGTCGACAGCTTCTTGCCCGGTGGCTGGCACATGATCTCGAGCCCGGCTTCCAGGGGGTCATCGCTTTCGACCAGTACAAGGCTGGCTTCGCCGCCGTTGAACAGATGGCGGAACAGGGTCGAGAAATTGGCATTTACCTCTTCGAAGGCGGCCAGCAGCCTTTCGCGGCCTTCCCGGTTCAACCCGGCAATCCCGTGGCGCAACTGGCGGATCGCCTCTTCGAGGTCGGCTTTTTCGGTGACCAGCGTGCCGTGTTCCTCGCGCACTTCGGTGGCGTCCTCCTCGGCCCGCAGGTTGACCGCACCCAGCGCGTCGCGCTGGCGTTTCAGGCGGTTCACATCGACCTCGATCTCGTCCGACGCGGGCATGGACTCGGGGTCTGCGTCCAGGCTTTCCAGAAGCTGCTTCGGCGTCATTTCCTGCGCCTCGGCGATGCGTTCGGCGGCATGGGTCACGCCTTCGGCGGCGGCATCGGCGCGGGCCTCGGCGCGGGCGCGGGCCTCGCGCGCTTCCGAGGCAAGGCGCTCTGCCTCGCGTTCGGTGGCGACGGCTTCGCGCAGGGCGGCCTCGGCGCCGGTCAGCTTGTCGGTGGCCTCGGTCTTGCGGCGGTCGCAGGTCGTGATCTCGGCGCTCAGGGCGGCATGTTTGGCGTCCAGTTCTTCCGGCGCGGCCATGGCGTCGTAAAGCTGATCCTCGGCCTCTTCCCGGCGTTCGTCCAGTTCCGCGATCCGGCGGTCCGCGCTGTCGAGGCGGTGACGCCAGCCGCTGACTTCCTTGGTGATTTCCTGACGACGCTTGGTGCGCGCCTCGCCTTCGCGGCGGATCTCGTCATGGGCAGCGCGGCGGGACATCATCGCCATCCGCGCGGCTTCCACAGCCATGCGGATCTGTTCAATCGCCGCGCGGGCGTCTTCAAGGTTCTCGAGCCCCGCCACAGCCTTTTCGGCATCCTTGACCTGAGACCGCGCGGCCATGGCTTCGTCTTCGTGACGCGCCACCGCCAGCCCGAGAGATTCCAGCTTGCTGGCCGCAAGATTGCGATCGGCCTCGGCGCGGCTGAGGCGACGAGCCGCTTCGGCCAGGCCGCGGTCGGCTTCGGCGCGGGCCTGCCGGGCGGCCTTGTCCGCCGCCGACAGGTCGGCAAGGCGCGCCGACAGGCCTTCGTGGGTGGCACGGGCGTCTTCGGCGCGGGCCTCGGCCTCGGCCAGTTCACCGCGCAGTTCGGCAAGCCGGTTCATCTGTTGCAGCCGCAGCGCGGCGGCCGAGGGCGCGTCTTCGGCCCAGGCGCGGTAGCCGTCCCAGCGCCAAAGGTCGCCATCCCGCGTGACCAGCCGCTGACCCGGTTTCAGCGCCGCCTGAAGGGTCGCGCCCGTCGCTGCATCGACCAGCCCGATCTGGGCGATCCGGCGCCCCAGCACGCCCGGCACCGTGACATGATCCGACAGCGGCGCGGCCCCGTCGGGCAAGGCCTGCGCACTGTCGTAACCCGGTAGATCGACCCAGCCCGAGGGCCCGTCGCCTGCCACCAGCGGCGCCTTCAGGTCATCGGCCAGCGCCGCACCCAGAGCCTTCTCGAAGCCGGGATCGACCCGCAGGCTGTCGAGGATCTGCTTGCCATCCCCCGCCTCGCGATCGACCAGCCGCGCCAATGAGCGGACCTGGGCATCAAGCGCATTCACTTCGCCTTCTGCCGAGGCACGGGCGGCACGGGCGTCGGCCTCTTCGGATTGCGCATCCGCGCGGGCATCTTCGGCTGCCGACAGGGCCTCTTCGGCGGCTTCAGCGGCTTCGCGTGCCATGTCTTCGGCCTCGACCGCCTCCTCGAAGGTTTCGCCGGCCAGTTCGGCACTGTCCCGGGCGGCAGAGACCGCAGCGCGGGCTTCGCCCTGTTGCGCTTCGCTGCGCGCCAGGGTCTTGCGGCTGTCCTCCAGCAGTCGATGCGCCGATTGGTGGCGGGCCGACAGGCGGGCGACGTCTTCGGTCAGCTGCGACAGGTCCGCTTCGCGCTCTGTCAGGACCGAGGCGGCCTCTTGCGACAATTCCGCCGCTTCGGCCAGCCGGTCGGGATGGCCGTCATGGGCCTTGGCGATTTCGCGCGCTTCCCAGTCGAGCCGTTCGATGGTCTCGCCCGCATCCTTGTTGAGCCCGGCTTCGCGTTCCCGGTCGCGCACAAGCTGCTCGATCCGGGATTTCAGCGTCACGATGGTCTGGGCCGCGCGGTCCTGCTGTTCCTTCAGCGAATCCCGCTCGACGATCAGGCGTTGCAGGATGGCGGCAGCGATGGCCTGATCCTCGCGCAGCGGCGGCAGGCCTTCTTCGCCGGTGGCGCGGGCAGCCTCGGCCTCGCGCGCGGCACGTTCGGCGGCCGAGGCGGCGGTGGAACGGGTACGCAATTCGGTCAGCGCGGCATTGCGCGCCTCGTCCGCTTCGCGCCAGCGCCGATAAAGCAACATGCCCTCGGCGCGCCGCAGATCGGTACCGATGGCCCGATAGCGCGCCGCCTGCCGCGCCTGACGGTCCAGCGTCGCCAATTGCTGAGCCAGCTGTTCGATCACGTCGTCGACCCGCAGCAGGTTCTGTTCGGCCCCCTTCAGCTTCAGCTCGGCCTCGTGGCGACGCTGATAAAGGCCCGAGATCCCCGCCGCCTCTTCCAGAATGCGCCGCCTGTTCTTGGGTTTGGCGTTGATCAGCTCGCTGATCTGCCCCTGACGCACCAGCGCCGGACTATGCGCGCCCGTCGAGGCATCCGCGAAAAGCATCTGCACATCGCGCGCCCGCACGTCGCGCGCATTGGCCTTGTAGGCGCTGCCCACGTCGCGGGTGATCCGGCGCACGATCTCGATCTGGTCTTCGTCGTTGAACCCCGGTGGCGCCAGCCGGTTGCGGTTGTCGATATGCAGGCTGACCTCGGCAAAGTTCCGCGCCGGGCGGGTGGCGGCCCCGGCAAAGATCACGTCCTCCATCCCGCCGCCCCGCATGGCAGTCGGGCGGTTTTCCCCCATGACCCAGCGCAGGGCCTCCAGCAGGTTGGACTTGCCGCAGCCGTTCGGCCCGACAACGCCGGTCAGCCCGTCGTGGATGATCAGGTCGGTCGGGTCGACAAAGCTTTTGAAGCCGGTGAGCCTGATGCGGGAAAAGTGCAAAGCCTGAGCCTTTCACGGGTTGTGATGATTCCGAGTATGGTCCCGACTCTGCGGACCCAACTGCGGCCTGTCAACGAAGACACCGCAGCATACGGTAGCGTTTCAGCACTTTTCCACAAGATATTGCTCACCCGCCCCGCAATCTCCGCTGCCGCAGGCGCGCTTTCGCCCGCGCCGGCCCCGCGATTCGCCTTGACGGCGGGTCGGGCAATGGGCACCACTAAGCCGGTACGGTTCCCCCGACCGGGCGCAAAGCGCCCTGGGGGTGAAACGGGAATGCGGAACGGGCGACCCATGCAGGGGCCCGATAGCCGCAGCCGCCCCCGCGACTGTGACGCGGCAAGCGGGACTGAAACGCCACTGGGTTCGCCCGGGAAGGCCAGTTCCGCGCCAGAGCCGTCAGCCAGGAGACCGGCCGTACATGTGGAAACCAACGCAAACCGTCGGGTGTGACGGTGAAGGAGAGTACAAACATGACGACCCAGGTCCAGCAGACGACAACCGTCGGCGCCAAGAATACTTCCAGCCTCCTGGCGCCGGTAGCAGCCATCCTCATTGGCGCTTCCGTGGTCATGATCGCCGGCTTCTCGCATGCGGAAACGCTGCATGACGCGGCCCATGACGTGCGTCACGCAACCGGCTTTCCCTGCCACTAAGCCATGTTCAGCAAAATTTTTACCAGCGCGTTGTTCGCTGGCTTCCTCGCCGGGCTGATCGCCGCGGCGTTGCAACTCGTGTTCGTCGAGCCCGTCCTGCTTCATGCCGAGCTTTACGAGGGCGGCACCCTTGTCCATTTCGGGGCCGAAGCGGTCAGCGCCCATCAGGATCTTGGGCCCTTCGACATGGTCCGCAACGGGCTGAGCGTGCTGTTCATGGCGCTGGTCTATGTCGCCTATGCGCTCGCGCTGGTGGCCTTCATGTCCATCGCGCAGGACCGTCACGGCGCGACCATCGACGGCCGGCACGGGATCCTCTGGGGCATCGCGGGCTTTGTCACCGTTCATATGGCCCCCGCCTTCGGCCTGCCGCCGGAACTGCCCGGCGTCGCCGCCGCCGACCTGCTGCAACGCCAGATCTGGTGGGGCTGCACGGTGGTGGCTACGGGGGCAGCGCTCTGGCTGGTCGCCTTTGGCAAGGGTCCCGTGGCCTGGGGCATCGCGGTCCTGCTGCTGCTGGCCCCGCAGGTGATCGGCGCGCCGGAACCCGATGTCTTCATCGGCCCGGTCCCGCCGGAGCTTGGCAGCCATTTCGCCAGCCGCGCGCTTGGCGTCGGCCTTGCCGCCTGGGTGCTGACGGGTCTTTTCGCCGGCCACTTCTGGCAGCGCGAGACGGCAAGCGGCGCAGCCCGTGCGGCCGCCTGACTGCGCGCCAGTCGCTCTGGCGCCTTCGCAGAACACCCATCGTCCTGCCCGCCTCTGAAAGGACGGTGCGTGCCACTGCGCGCCGTCCAACCGACCTTCAAGGATCCGATACGATATGAAAAACCAGTTTCTCATGCTGATCATCGGGCTGTTCTTCGGCGCCGGCTTCGGCTTTCTGATCTCGGCCGGCCCCCTGCCGTCGGGACATGACCACGCCAGTCACGAGGGCCACCACGTCACCGCCCCCCCCGCCGCCCCCGAAGACATCACGCCCGCCGCCGCTCCGGCCGGCATGTCCCCGATGATGCCCCATGACCATTCCGATACGGCCGAGAACGGCGCCCCCGTCAGCGTCGATTTCGAGGCCTTTGCCGAAGGCGAAGGCAGCGTGAACCTGCATATCCTGACCACGGATTTCCGCTTTGCGCCCAACGCGGTGAACACCATGCCGAAGACGGGCGAAGGTCATGCCCATGTCTACGTGGATGGGGAAAAGATGGCCCGCGCCTATGGGCCCTGGATCAACCTGACCGGCCTTGATCCCGGCAAGCAGGTCACGATCCGCGTGACCCTGAACGCAAACAACCACCAGCCGCTGACCCAAGATGGCACACCGGTGGAAGCCTGGCACAGCCTGGTGGTCAAGTAACCGATGCCCCGCCTGCTGCCCCCAAGCCCCGGATCACGCCGGGATCCGGCCGATCAGGCAATGGCGCAACGCGCCCATCGGACGGGCGTCCTCGATCCGGCCCTTCGGCGCGGCGCGGTAAAGCCGCAGAAATGTGACAAGATCCGGCGCCATTGCCGCGCTGACCCCGCCGAACAGGTAGGCCTCGCGCCCCGGTTCGCGGATCGCCAGCGCACCGCCTTGGGCGCAGGCGTTCATGCAGGGCACCAGCCGCAGGGGTTCGTCCCCGACCAGCGCCCCAAGCGCCTCGTACAATGCCACACCGCCCTCGCAATTCGCACATACGGAAATCACGGCATCCCCCTTTTCAGGCCTCATGTCCGGCCCCGTCCCGCAGGCCTGCCCTGCGGGACGGGGCATTGATACGCCAAACCCGTCCATTCAGAAAGACAGCACCATGCCCGCCAAGATCCAAGCCACCGTCATCACCGGTTTCCTCGGCGCCGGAAAGACCACCCTGATCCGCCATCTGCTGGCCAATGCCGGTGGCCGGCGGATCGCGCTGATCATCAACGAATTCGGCGATCTCGGCGTTGATGGCGACATCCTCAAGGGCTGCGGCGATGCCA
This sequence comes from Pseudooceanicola algae, assembly GCF_003590145.2. Classification (NCBI taxonomy): domain Bacteria; kingdom Pseudomonadati; phylum Pseudomonadota; class Alphaproteobacteria; order Rhodobacterales; family Paracoccaceae; genus Pseudooceanicola; species Pseudooceanicola algae. The sequence goes on from NZ_CP060436.1 coordinate 2,449,721, forward strand.
CCTGCCGCGAGGAAGACATCGTCGAGCTGTCCAACGGCTGCATCTGCTGCACCGTTGCCGAAGACTTCATCCCCACGATGGAGGCCCTGCTGGCCCGCCCCGACCGTCCCGATCATATCGTGATCGAAACCTCGGGCCTCGCCTTGCCGCAACCGCTGATCCGCGCGTTCAACTGGCCCGCGATCTCGACAAAGGTGACGGTGGACGGCGTGGTGACCGTGGTCGATGGCAAGGCCGTGACCGAGGGCCGTTTTGCCCATGACGAAACCGCCGTGGCCGCCGCCCGGGCCGCCGATGACAGCATCGACCATGAAACCCCGCTGGCCGAATTGTTCGAGGACCAGCTGGCCTGCGCCGACATGATCGTGGTGAACAAATCCGACCTGCTGACCTCGACAGAGCTGAGCAGCACCATGGAGGCCCTGAAATCCGGCGCCCGCGCCTCGGTTCAGCTGGTGTCTTCGGCCATGGGCGCCCTGCCTGCCGATGTGCTGCTTGGCATGCAGACCGGGGCCGAGGCCGACATGGAGGCGCGGCACGAGGTCCATCATCATCACCACCACGACGACGACGCAGAGGACGATGATCACCACCACCATCATGACCACGATGATTTCGAAAGCTTCGTCGTCACCCGCCCCGAAATCACCGACCCCAAGGCGTTCTGCCTGCAGGTCGCCGAGGTCATCCGTGCCCACGACATCCTGCGACTGAAGGGCTTTGCCGCCGTCACCGGCAAGCCCATGCGCCTGACCATCCAGGCGGTCGGCCCACGCATCGACAGCTATTTCGACCAGCCCTTCGGCAGCACCCCGCGCGAAACCCGCCTGGTGGTGATCGGGCAGGCCGGCCTTGACCGCGCCGCCATCGAAAAGGCGCTGAGCGCATGATCACCGTCACCCCTGCCGCCGCGACGGACCCGGAGGCGGTCCGGCTTCTCGATGCCTCGCAGGCCCTGATGAAACAGCTTTACAAGCCCGAGGAAAACAATTTCCTCAGCCACGCCGCGCTCAGCCGCCCGGATATCCGCTTTTTCCTGGCCCGCAGCGGTGACGAGGTTCTCGGCTGCGGCGCCCTGCAGATCAAATCCGGCTATGGCGAGATCAAGAGCTTCTACACCGACGAAGCCGCCCGTGGCCGTGGCGTCGGCTCGGCCCTGCTGACCCGGATCGAAGACGAAGCCCGCGCCAATGCCCTGCCCATCCTGCGCCTTGAAACCGGTGACGCCCTTGCGGCGGCCTGCCGTCTTTACGAGGCAAGGGGATATGCCCGCTGCGGCGCCTTCGGCGATTACGCGGACAATGGCGTGTCGGTCTTCATGGAAAAGACGCTGCCCCCGGCACAAGCGGACGCCGGATAGCGCTTTAATCCTGTCAGAAATACTCCCGCCGGAGGCTCCTGCCCCCTCCTTCCTCCGGCGGCCCGATCAAAGGCGCTGTCGATGCATCTTCTTGCCGCTTCCCCCGGACGAATAGAGGACGGAAACGAGGCGATCGACCTCGCCCAGACGCCCGCCGATCTGGTGGTGCTCTCGGCCGCCGATACCGAACTGGCCGCGTTGTCGCAGGCCCGCGCGGCGCTGGCCAATGCGCCTTCGCTGCGGCTGGCGCGGATCACAGACCTGTCGCACCCGATGTCGGTCGACCTGCATTTGGAAAAATGTGCAGGCGCGGCCCGGCTGGTGGTGGCGCGGGTCCTCGGGGGCACGGGCTATTGGCGCTATGGGGTCGAACAATATGCCGCGCGCCTGCACGAGGCCGGCATCCCCTTTGCCGCCCTGCCCGGGGACGACAAGCCCGACCCGGAACTGCGCGCGCTCTCGACCCTGCCGGATGAGGATTACGACGCGCTCTGGGCCTATCTGGTCGAAGGCGGGCCGGAAAATTCGACCCGGTTCCTCGGCTATTGCAAGGCGCTGCTGGAAGACGGTGACAAGCCTGCCCCGGCGGCCCCGCTGCTGCGCGCCGGGCTTTACTGGCCCGGACGTGCCGCGCCGGACCTGTCGGACCTGCGCGCCCGGTGGACGCCTGGCGGGGCCTGCGTGCCGCTGGTCTTCTATCGTGCGCTGATGCAGGGCGCGGGCCTTGCCCCCGTCGACGCGCTGATCGCCGCGCTGCGCGATCAGGGGCTGAACCCGCTGCCGGTCTTCGTCGCCTCGCTCAAGGATCCGGTTTCGGCCGCTACCCTGGACCAGTTGTTCGATCAGACCCGGCCCGAGGTCATCCTGAACTGCACCGCCTTCGCCACCGGGTCGCCCCAGGGCATGGGCGGCACGGCGGGCGCGGGGGGCCGAAACCCCTTTGCCCTGCCCTCGGCCAATGATGCGCCGGTGTTTCAGGTGGTGCTGGCCTCAACCGGGGAACAGGCCTGGCAGGACAGCACCGCCGGGCTTTCGGCCCGCGACATCGCCATGCATGTCGCCCTGCCCGAGGTCGATGGCCGCATCCTGAGCCGTGCCATCGGCTTCAAGGGCAGCGACCACCACGACGAAGCCACCCAATGCACCATCGCGACCTATTCGGCGCGGCCCGACCGGGTGCTGTTCACTGCGCGGATGGCGGCGAACTGGATCCATCTGCGCCGCGCAGCCCCAGACCAGCGGCGCGTCGCGCTGATCCTGGCCAATTACCCCAACAAGGACGGCCGGCTTGCCAATGGCGTCGGCCTCGACACGCCCGCCGCGACCGTCCATGTGCTGAACCTGCTTGCAGAGGCGGGGTATGACATCCGCGACCGGCCCGCCGACGCCGAGGCGCTGATGCAGGCGATCCTTGCCGGGCCGACCAACTGGCTGACCGACCGTGCCGAAACCACCGGCGGAGAGCCCCTGTCACTGGATCGCTATCGCGCCCATTTCGACACCCTGCCCGAAAGCATGCATCAACAGATCCTCGACCGCTGGGGCACGCCCGAGCAGGACCCGTTCTTTGACCCCGACACACAGGCCTTCAAGCTGTCGATCCTGCGCCATGGCCATGCGGTCATCGGAATCCAGCCCGCCCGAGGCTACAACATCGACCCCGAACAGACCTATCACGCGCCCGACCTTGTTCCGCCGCACAATTACCTCGCTTTCTACATCTGGCTGCGCGAGGTCTTCGGCGCCCATGCGCTGGTCCACATGGGCAAGCACGGCAACCTGGAATGGCTGCCCGGCAAGGCGCTGGCCCTGTCCGAGGCCTGCTATCCCGAAGCCGTCATGGGCCCGCTGCCCCATGTCTATCCCTTCATCGTCAACGATCCCGGCGAGGGAAGCCAGGCCAAGCGCCGCACCGCCGCCGTCATCGTCGACCACCTGACCCCGCCCCTGACCCGCGCCGAAAGCTATGGCCCCCTTCGGGATCTCGAGGCGCTGGTGGATGAATACTACGAAGCCGCCGGGCTTGATCCGCGCCGCATCGACCACCTGCGGCGCGAGATTCTGGCACTGACCTCGGTTACGGGGATCGACAAGGACGCAGGCTTTACCGGGGATGCGGACAGCGACCTTGCGCGGCTGGACGGCTGGCTTTGCGAGTTGAAGGAGGCGCAGATCCGCGACGGCTTGCACATCTTCGGGCAAAGCCCTGAAGGCGCGCTGTTCCGCGACCTGCTGCTGGCGCTGGTGCGCATTCCGCGCGGCGATGGCAAGAGCGGTGATGCGGCCCTGCCGCGCGCCCTGGCTGCCGATCTGGGTCTGGCCTTCGACCCGCTGGATTGCGACATGGCGGCCCCCTGGGCCGGCCCGCGCCCCGACGTGCTGACGGCCGTGTCCGACGACAGCTGGCGCAGCCACGGCGATACGGTCGAACGGCTGGAGCTTCTGGCAAGCGGGCTGGTGGCGCAGTTGCTGGACACCGGGGCAGATACCGGCGTGGGCAAGCAGACCGCAGCGGTGCTGACACATATCCGGGATCAGATCGCCCCGACCCTGGCGGCTTGCGGACCGGCCGAAGGGGCGGGCCTCCTCACCGCCCTTTCAGGGCACTTCCTTGCCCCGGCGCCGTCCGGCGCGCCCACCCGCGGGCGGCTCGACACGCTGCCAACGGGGCGCAACTTCTATTCGGTCGACAGCCGCGCGGTGCCGACCCCCACGGCCTGGGCGCTTGGGTGGAAAAGCGCCAACCTGCTGATAGAACGGCATCTGCAGGATCAGGGCGACTGGCCGCGCGCCATGCTGCTGACCGCCTGGGGCACTGCCAACATGCGCACCGGGGGCGACGACATCGCCCAGGGACTGGCCCTGATGGGGGCAAAACCGCAATGGGATGCCGCCAACCGCCGCGTCACCGGGTTCGAGATCCTGCCCCTGACGGTCCTCGACCGGCCGCGCGTCGATGTCACGCTGCGGATCTCGGGCTTTTTCCGCGATGCCTTTCCGCAACTGATCGCCCTGTTTGATTCCGCCGCCCGCGCAGTGCAGGCGCTGGACGAGCCCGAGGACATGAACCCCGCCGCCGCCCGTGCCCGAGCCGGGGAGGCACAGTCGCGGATCTACGGCGCCAAGCCCGGGGCCTATGGCGCAGGCCTGCAGGCACTGATCGACGAACGGATCTGGAACGACCGCGCCGATCTGGGGGCGGCCTATCTGGAGTGGGGCAGCTATTCCTACGGCGCGGCGGATGAGGGCAGCCGTGACAGCGACGGGCTGAAGGCGCGGCTGCGCGAGGCGGATGCCATCGTGCAGAACCAGGACAACCGCGAACACGACCTGCTGGACAGCGATGATTACTACCAGTTCGAAGGCGGTGCCGCCGCCGCCGTCGCCAGCCTGCAATCGCGTGACGTACCGCTGTATCACAACGACCATTCGCGCCCTGAACGCCCGGTGATCCGCACCCTCGACGAAGAAATTTCGCGCGTCATGCGGTCCCGCGTGGTGAACCCCAAGTGGATCGAGGGCGTCAAGCGCCACGGCTACAAGGGCGCCTTTGAAATCGCCGCCACGGTCGATTACCTTTTCGCCTTCGCCGCCACGACCCGCGCGGTGAAACCGCATCATTTCGACCTGTGTCACGAGGCGTTCCTAGAGGACGAGGCAACCCGCCACTTCATCGCGGACAGCAATGCCCCGGCGCTGGCCGAAATCGCCACCCGTCTGATCGAGGCGATCGAGCGTGACCTTTGGCAGCCGAAATCGAACTCGGCCCGCGCTCTGCTGGAAAGCCTTGCACGGGGGAAAACCCCATGACCCCGCGCCGCCTGTCCGCCACCGCGCCGGAACTGCCCGCAACGCTGGACCTGCTGCGCCGGGCCTTCGCCTGTATGGAGGGACGGATCGACCCGCCCTCGTCGCTGACGCGCATGGATCTGACGGCCCTGACCCACGAGGCCGCGCAGAAAGAGCTTTGGATCCTGCCCGGTGTTGGCAGCCCGGCGGCCTGCATGATCCTGACGCCGCAAGTCGATGCGCTTTACATCGGCAAGCTGGCCGTCGCGGAAAAGGCGCGTGGTCAGGGACTGGCCCGCCAGTTGCTTGACCTTGCCGACAGCCGTGCAAGGGCCCTGGGCCTGCCCCGCCTGCGGTTGCAGACCCGCGTGGAACTGACCGAAAACCACGCCACCTTCACCGCGCTCGGCTTTGCCGAAACCGCGCGGACCTCCCATCCCGGTTACGACCGGCCAACCTCGCTCACCTACGAGCGCCCAGTTCAGGAGCACAGCCGATGACCGACGACAGCGACCGCCACAATTCCAAGATGGCCAAGAAGAAGGCCGCCCGTGACAAGATCATGGCGACCAAGACCGACGAAAAGGGCCTGATCATCGTCCATACCGGCAAGGGCAAGGGCAAGAGCACCGCCGGCTTCGGCATGATCTTCCGCTGTATCGCGCATCAGATGCCCTGCGCCGTGGTGCAGTTCATCAAGGGCGGCATGTCGACCGGGGAACGGGACCTGATCGAAAGCCGCTTTGGCGATATCTGCCAGTTCCACACCATGGGCGAAGGCTTTACCTGGGAAACCCAGGACCGCGACCGCGATGTCGCCGCCGCCCGCGCCGCCTGGGAAAAGGCCAAGACGCTGATCCGCGATCCCGCAAACCGCATGGTTCTGCTGGACGAGATCAACATCGCGCTGCGCTATGATTACATCCCGCTTGAGGAGGTCCTGAGCTTTCTCACCACCGAGAAGCCCGAGATGACCCATGTGGTCATGACCGGTCGCAATGCCCGCGACGAACTGATCGAGATCGCGGATCTGGTGACGGAGATGGAGCTGGTCAAGCACCCCTTCCGCGCCGGGATCAAGGCGCAGATCGGGGTCGAATTCTGACTTCTGAGGGAAGGTTTCAGGGGGCGGCGCGAGGTTTGCGCCCGCCCCGTGTACCCGGCCCCGCCAAGCCCCCCGAAAACGCGAAGACCCGGCCTGAGCCGGGTCTTGCGAAACAGTTGACGGCGTGAGGGCCGGAAAGGCGCCTTAGTTCAGGCGCGCCTTCACTTCGTCAATGGAGCTGTCGATCATGCTGGAGGCCTTGTCGCCGGCCACCTGCTTGCCGATGATGTCCTGCGCCGCGGCGATGGCAACGGCAATGGCACGGTCGCGGACTTCACGCACAGCGGCCTGTTCGGCGCTGGCGATCTGTTCCTCGGCTGCTTTCAGGCGCCGCTGGATGGTAGTCTCCAGATCCGCCTTGGCCTGCTCGGCCGCATCGGCGGCTTCGCCCTTGGCCGAGGCGACGATGCGGTCGGCCTGTGCCTGAACTTCCTTCTGCTTGCGCTCGTAGGAGGCTAGCAGCTTCTGGGCGTCTTCGCGCAGGGCGCGGGCTTCGTCCAGTTCCGAGCTGATCGAAGCGGACCGCTTGTCCAGCAGCCCCGCGATCAGGCCCGGCACCTTGAAGTACACCAGGATGGCGATGAACAGGAGGAAGGCCAGAAGCACGATGAAGTTCGTGTTGCCGGTCGAGAAGAACGGGCCGGTCGCGGCGAAGGCCGGCGATGCGACCAGTCCGAGCGCGGCTGTCAGGGCAATCTTGCGCATCGCTTATCCTTTCATCCGGTCGGTGACGACCGCGTCGACTTCGGCACCATCGGTGCTGAACCCGAGGGCCGCGACGATTTCGGCTGCGGTGTCCTTGGCGACGGTTTCCGCCGCCTCCAGCGCACCAGAGCGGATTTCGGCAATGGCGGCTTCGCCTTCGGTCACCTTGGCGGCGATCTGGGTATCGGCCGCGGCAATCGCCACGTCCAGATCTGCCTTGATCTCGGCCCGTGTGGCCTCGACGATCTTGGCGGCCTCGGACCGGGCATCGGCAAGGGCCTTGTCGTAGGCGGCTTCCGCCTCCTGGGCCTTTTGCTTCAGCTCTTCGGCCTGGGCAATGTCATTTGCAATCGTTCCGGCGCGATCGGCCAGAACGGCACCCAGCCGTGGCAGAGCCACGCGGGACAGGATCAGGTACATCACAACAAGCGTGATGATCAGCCAGAAGATCTGGTTGCCCCAGGTCGAGAAATCGAGCTGCGGCATGCCTGCGGATTCTGCTGCGTGCCCTGCGGCTTCGGCAGCGTGACCGGCGGCGTCATGCGTTTCGGTGGCCATCTTGCCTCTCCCGGGAACTGGATCTGGTAGTCAATTTACCACGGGTGAGCCCCCGAAGGGACCCACCCGGCGTAAGGATCTGTTCCGGTCGTTCTTAGACGGCGAACATCAGCAGCAGAGCGACGAGGAACGAGAAGATCCCCAGAGCTTCTGCAAAGGCCATGCCGATGAAGAGCGTTGCAGTCTGCGAAGCGGCTGCCGAAGGGTTGCGGAGTGCGCCGGACAGGAAGTTGCCTGCCACGTTGCCCACACCCATTGCTGCGCCGCCCATGCCGATGGCGGTCAGACCAACACCGATGTACTTGCCGAGTTCTGCGATATCGCCTTCCATGTCGTGTTCTCCTTACGTTGGAATTGGCTGGAATTGGTTCGTAGGCTGCGCCCTTGGACGCAGCTTACGCGTCGGGTCAGTGCGCCGGATGCAGGGCATCCTTCAGGTAGACGCATGTGAGGATCGTGAAGACATAGGCCTGAATGAAGGCCACCAGCAGCTCCAGCCCGTACATGCCGGTGATCGCGATGATCGAAACCGGGCTGACGGCGGCAACTGCGGCAAAGGCCGCAAAGACCTTGATGACGGCGTGGCCGGCCATCATGTTGCCCGCAAGCCGGATCGAATGGCTGACAGGGCGCACGAAGTAAGAGATGACCTCGATCACGGCCAGGATCGGACGGATCGCCAGCGGCGCCGAGCTGACCCAGAACAGGCCCAGGAACTGGGCGCCGTGCAGGACAAAGCCGATGATCGTGACGGTCAGGAAGACCGCCAGCGCCAGAACCACGGTCGTCGCGAAATGCGAGGTCGGTGTGAAGGCGGCCGGCAGCAGACCCAGAAGGTTGGCCAGCACGATGAACATGAACAGGGTAAAGATATAGGGGAAGAAGCGGATCGCATCCTTGCCGGCGACATCTTCGACCATCTTGTAGACGAAACCGTAGGCCATTTCGGCAATCGACTGCGCGCGGCTCGGCACCCGGTTGCGCCCCGAGGTCCCCAGGACCATCAGAAGCAGCATGGCGACAACGCCGATCGCCATCCAGAGCGTCGCGTTGGTGATCGTGTACCAATGCACCGGGCCGTCGCCGAACAGCGGCGTGACGATGAACTGATCCATCGGGTGGAACAGCATCTCTTCGGCCTGATGAACAAAGAAGCTGATCCCGAGAATGGCAACAACGACCGCAAGGAAGACCAGCTTCCGAGCGCCACCAGTATTCTCAATATCCTGAGCCATCTTTGTCCCTCGTCTCTTTCCCAGCCGGCCCTGCCGCGGGAGGTTCTTTCGTCATGTCCCGGGCGGTGCCCAGCATCACCTTGATGCCGGCGGCAAAGCCCAGAAGGGTGAAGAGGATCATCATGAACGGCGCGATGCCGAAGACCCAGTCCAACCCGTATCCTATCGCGAAACCGACCAGCAGGCCGGCGACGAGTTCAGTCACCATGCGCCAGCCCATCTCGGCCGATCCAAAGTGACTGCCCCCGTCCGAAGACCCCGCCTTGCCTGCATCCCCCTTGGCTCTGGCGATCCGATCTTCCAGATCGGTCATCCTGGCCTTGTGATCGTCCGGTAAGTCGCCGGTGCGATCGGGTTCTGTCATGCCGGTGGTCGTCCCCGTTTGGTTACCGGTTTGCTAAGGCGCGCACCCCTCCGAGTCAAGCAGGCGCTACGGCGCGGTGGATGGCCGTCAAGCCCCGGAAAATGAAGGTTTTTATCCGCCCTTAATTCCTGTAAAATCATGCGTGTCACGCCCCAGCCTGCCGCCTGGGACCCCAAAGTCATAATCAACCTTTCGGTTGAACGTGGTTTTGCCCGGCTTTTCAGGCCCCTCTGCGCGCGCCAAAGCTCAACCAAGCGGTTGAGCGTTCCGGTTGACGGCGACCCTGCGTCGGCTCTAATGGGCGACATGGTTGCTTCCCTGGATCACGTCTTTGCCGCGCTTGGCGACCCGACCCGCCGGGCGATCCTGTCGATGCTTCTGGAAGACGACATGGCCGTCACCGATGTGGCCGACCCCTTCGAGATCTCGCTGGCGGCGATTTCCAAGCACCTCGCCATCCTCGCCAATGCCGGGCTGATCAGCCAGGAAAAGCGCGGCCGGGTGAAATGGTGCAAGCTGGAACCCGACGCCCTGCGCGAGGCTTCGGTCTGGATGCAGGGCTTCGGGCAGTTCGAGCCGGTGAACCTGGATGATTTCGAACGCTTCCTTGCCGCCGAACTGTCCGGGGATCTGGAAGTCGAGCCGGAAGACGCTCCGGCAAAGGCCCCCCGCGAAGACACCGCGCGCGGCTAGTCCTTCAGCAGGATCAGCAGGGCGACGACCGTCAGGAAGATGCCGCCAAGGATCATCACCGGCGGCAGGCCCCGGCCCAGCACGACTTCGTACAGGATCACCCAGCTTGGCACGAGGTAGGTATAGGCCATGACCTTGGCCGACTTCAGCCGCAGACTGGCGTATTGCAACAGCACTCCCGTCACCGCCGAGGCAACGACCGCCGTGTAGACCATCGTCAGCCAGACGATCGGCGGCAGGGCCAGCCAATCGGTCGCGCGGATCTCGGGCCAGGCCCAGATCACCAGACACAACGCCCCGGCGCTGAGCGTGCCGAAGGTAAAGACCAGCGGTGCCTCGCCCCGGTTCAGCCTTGGCACCAGAGGCGCGTAGATCGCATGAGCCAGGCAGCCGATGAAATAGATCTGCTCTCCGCGCCCCAGCTCGAACCGGGTCAGCGCGCCGATGTCGCCCCGGAAGATCACCCAGACCGCCCCCGCCGCGCCGATCACCAGCGCAAAGGCCATGCGTCGGGTCGTCACCTGCGCCATGATCAGCCAGCCGAAGCCCGCCGCCATCAACGGCACCAGCGTGAACACCGCCGAGGCAGAAACCGGCGCGGCGGTGCGCAGGCCTTCGAACATTGTGACGAAATAGACCGAAAAGATGCCGCCAAGCAGCAGATAGCGCCAGGGTGCGCGGAACTGGTCGCGGCGCAGCCCCGTGGCGCTGGCCAGCCCGCCCAGTACCGCCGCCGCAAGCACGAAGCGCAGGGCGGTGAACGCCCCGGAATCGACATGCGGGATGGCCAGCGCCCCGAGGATGAAAGAAGCCGAGACCAGCGCCGAGAAGGCCAGCATCGCCAGGTGCCCGCGTGCGGCCTGGCCCGGTCCGGCCAGCGGTTGCGGCAGGCTCAAGGCTGTTCGTCTCGCAGATGCGCGGTGTGGTCCTTGAGGAAATTCAGGAAGGCCTGCACCTTGGTCGTGCGATGCAGGTCCATGTGGGTCACCAGCCACAGGCGGCTGTCCCATTCGTCCAGCGGGGGGTGGACCTCGACCAGGTCCCGGTTCTCGGCGCATTCGAAGGTGCCAAGAAAGCCAAGGCCGACCCCGGACAGCACCGCCTCGCGGTTGGCGCGCAGATCGCCGGAGCGGAACACCACCTGATGCGTCGGGACATTTTCGCGCATCCATTGCACGAAGGGCGCCCGGCTGCTGGGATCGTCCATCCCGACAAAGCGATGTCCGGCCATCCTGCCGGGTATCTTGGGCATGCCGTATTTCTCGATATAGCTCCTGGAGCCGTAGATGGCACTTTTCAGCCGCAGAAACGGCTGCACCACGTTGTCGGGCTGCTGTGGCGGACTGCCGGCGCGGATCGCCACATGGGCCTCGCCATATTCCAGGCGGAACAGACGTGAGGAGGTCAGATAGCGCAGCTCCACATCCGGGTAGGCGGTCTGGAATTCCGACAGGATGGGCACCAGAAGCTGGTTCAGCCCGCCGATGGTGGTCACCACCAGTTCGCCTGCGACCTCGTTGCCGCGTCCCTTGATGCGGGCGGAAAGCTGGCTGAACTGATCGTCGGTGGCCTGGGCCACGCGCAGCAGGTCCTGCCCGGCTTCGGTCGCCGTGTAGCCGCGTGTGTGGCGCTGGAACAGCTTCACACCCATCCGGCGTTCAAGCGCATCGATATGGCGGATCACCGTTGCGTGGTGCACGCCCAATACCTCGGCCGCCCCGGAGACCGTACCAAGACGGGCCACCTGATAGGCGGTGCGGATCTCGTCCCAATTATCCATGGCAGACCTGTGCAAAAGAAAACGTCCAGACCGGATCAATGCGTGTTTCGTGCGCCGATGCAAGGGAGAAGCCGCAGGACCGCCCCGCTGCCGTAAAAGATGGAACCCTTTTGACCGCCCTGCGTTGATTTACAGATTTATGCATGAGCCCCAAAAAAACCACCCGCCATCCGCCGAGAGACCCATGACCTACAATTCCCCTACGTTTACCCCCGCCGGAATACTTGGCCTTGGCCTTTCTGCCACTGCCACGATGATCTCAGCCGGATTGCTGCAATACGGTCGCTTCCTGCCGCGCGCCCTGCGGGCCTCGTCCCGGCGCCTGTCGGTGCCGCGGGCCCGCGCCTTTTCCGAACCCGTTTCGGCGCCGCTGGACGACCCGATGCATGGCGCGCACCCCGGCGTGGTGATGGCAAGCACCGTTGTGTCGAGCACCAGCAACGACAAGGATGCGACAGAGGCCGGGCCGATCACCGAAGAAACCCACGCCCCGCATGACGGCAAGACCGACAAGGCCGCCGATCCCGACGCCAAGCAGACCCCGCCGGACCGCGCCGAGCCTCTGGTGGAACACAACCACGACCACAAGGACGACTGATCCCCTCCGGTCCTATCGGCATCAATTTCGAATGACACGCGACCGCCCCCCGACCGGGGCGGTCTTTCTTTTGTCGCACCTTCGCCGCCCCATGATACCCCTGATGCCCTTTTGCAAAAGGCTCCGGCGGTTGACTCGGGCGGTCCGCGGGCGTAAAGGCTGCGCTCAAATCCCGGAATCCGTATCGATTCCGGTCCCATCGCCTTTGCGGGGATCGCCACCAGTCAGCGCGTCGCGCCCACTGGTGCCCTTGGTCTTTGCGCCGGTTATGGTTACGTCTTTAACCTCTCCCATTCAAATGGGGGCTATCTTGGCAAAGGGCCTGAGGAGGGCCGGGGCATGTTTGAAAATCTATCCGAACGCCTCTCCGGTGTTTTCGACCGACTGACCAAGGCCGGCGCCCTGTCAGAGGACGACGTGCGCACCGCCCTGCGCGAGGTCCGCGTGGCCCTGCTGGAGGCGGATGTTTCCCTGCCCGTGGCCCGCGACTTCATCAAGTCCGTGGAAAAAAAGGCGACCGGCCAGGCCGTGACCAAATCGGTGACCCCGGGTCAGCAGGTGGTCAAGATCGTCCATGACGAACTGATCGCGACCCTGACCGGCGCCGAAGATCCGGGCAAGCTGAAGATCGACAACCCGCCCGCGCCGATCCTGATGGTCGGCCTGCAGGGCTCGGGCAAGACGACGACCACCGCCAAACTGGCCAAGCGCCTGAAGGAACGGGACGGCAAGAAGGTCCTTATGGCCTCGCTGGACGTCAACCGCCCGGCGGCGATGGAACAGCTTCAGATCCTCGGCGCGCAGATCGGTGTCGACACCCTGCCCATCGTCAAGGGCGAGGACCCGGTGGCCATTGCGCGCCGTGCCAAGACCCAGGCCGGGCTTGGCGGGTACGACGTCTACATGCTCGACACCGCGGGTCGCCTGCACATCGACGCCGAGCTGATCCAGCAGGCCGCCGATGTCCGCGACGTGGTGAACCCGCGCGAAACGCTGCTGGTGGTCGACGGGCTGACCGGTCAGGTCGCGGTCGAGGTGGCGACGGAATTCGACGACAAGATCGGCGTCTCCGGCGTGGTCCTCACGCGGATGGACGGCGACGGGCGCGGCGGCGCGGCCCTGTCGATGCGCGCCGTCACCGGCAAGCCGATCCGCTTCGTGGGTCTCGGCGAAAAGATGGAGGCGCTGGAAACCTTCGAACCGGAACGGATCGCGGGCCGCATCCTCGGCATGGGCGATATCGTCGCCCTGGTCGAGAAGGCGCAGGAAGTGCTGGAGGCCGAACAGGCCGAGCGCATGATGAAGCGCTTCCAGAAGGGTCAGTTCAACATGAACGACCTGAAGTCCCAGCTTGAGCAGATGCAGAAGATGGGCGGCATGGAAGGCATCATGGGCATGATGCCCGGCATGGGCAAGATGGCCAAACAGGTGCAGGACGCCGGTTTCGACGACAAGGTCATCACCCGTCAGGTCGCGCTGATCCAGTCGATGACCAAGAAGGAACGCGCCAACCCGCAGATCCTGCAGGCCAGCCGCAAGAAACGTATCGCCGCCGGTTCCGGCCAGGAGGTCAGCGACCTCAACAAGCTTCTCAAGATGCACCGCCAGATGGCGGACATGATGAAGAAGATGGGCAAGATGGGCAAAGGCGGCATGATGAAACAGGCCATGAAGGGGATGTTCGGCAAGGGCGGCATGCCCGGCGGCATGGACCCGTCGCAGATGGACCCCAAGGCCCTGGAAGAGGCCGCCAAGGCCATGGGCGCAGGCGGCATGGGTGGCGGCAAGCTGCCCGGCGGCATGCCCGGTCTGGGCGGCGGCGGTGGTTTACCCCCCGGCCTTTCGGGCTTTGGCAAGAAGAAGTGATCGCCGCGCGCATCATATCCCCAAGGGCCCTGGCCTTGTCGCACTTTGGCGGCGACTTTGACGTGTCTTGTTCCTTCCGGCCCTGCGCTGCGGCGCCTCAGGGAGGGCTGCGCGCATGATGTCCCTGTCCCCCGTCTATCCCGTGCTGGAAACCGATCGCCTGTGCCTGATCTGCCCGGCTGCGCCGGATTTCGACGCCGTGGCCGCCTATCTGATGCCCGGCGCGCGCCCCTTCGTGGATCAGCACCCGGACGAAGAGGCCGCCTGGTGGTCGATTGCCACGATCATCGGACACTGGCACCTGCGCGGCTATGGCCATTTCGCGGTGATCGAGAAGGAAACCGGCATGAACTGCGGGCTTGTCGGCCCCTGGTTCCCGCGCGGCTGGCCCGAACCCGAACTGTCCTGGCAGCTTCTGGATGGCGCCGAAGGGCGCGGCATCGCAACCGAAGCGGCGCGTTGCGTGCTGGACTGGCTGTTCCAGGACAAAGGCTGGGCCTCCTGCGTATCGCTGGTGGACCCGGAAAACGACCGGTCTGTCGCCATGGTCGAACGCCTCGGGGCGCGCTCCGAAGGCATGTTCTTTCACAACATGACCGGCGACCTGCGGATCTGGCGGCATTTCCCGAAAACCGCCGCCGGACGCAAACTGCTGGAGGGGCTCGCATGACCCAACCGACGCTTGCCGCCATCCCGGTCCTGCAGACCGAACGCCTGACATTGCGCGGCCCTGCTGCACAGGATCACGACCTGCTGTCGGCCTTCTATGGCTCGGAACGGTCGCATTTCGTCGGCGGCCCGCTGGATCGCGAAAAGACCTGGCGCCAACTGGCGACCGAGATCGGCCATTGGACCCTGCGCGGCTACGGGCGCTGGATGGCGGATCTGACCGAGACCGGCGAAACCGTCGGCATGGTCGGCCTGTGGAACCCCGATGGCTGGCCCGAGGCCGAAATCGGCTGGGACCTGATGAACGGCCACGAGGGGCGCGGCTATGCCACCGAAGCAGCCCTGGCCGCGCGCGCCTTTGCCTATGACGTGCTGGGCTGGACCACCGCGATCAGCCTGGTGGCGCCGGAAAACCACGGCTCTGCCCGCGTTGCCGAACGGCTTGGCGCGCAGCGCGACGGCGCCTTCCAGCATGCCCGTTTCGGGCCCCTGCATGTTTATCGCCATCCGGGTCCAGAGGCCCTGACCGATGGCGGTCCCGAGGCCTACGCATGACCACCCTGCCCGCCCCCCATCACGAGATCCCCGTGCCGGTCCTCGAGACCGAGCACCTGATCCTGCGCGGGCCCCGCGCAGAGGATTTCGCGACCGTGTCGGACTTTGCCCGCGACGCAGAGCGCACGCGGTTCATCGGCGGGCCGGCGGAAACGGATTTCGATGTCTGGCGCGGCTTTACCTCTGCCATCGGGCACTGGATGTGGTTCGGCTATGGCTTCTGGACACTGGAAGACCGGGCCAGCGGCGCGGCGCTTGGCCGGATCGGCGTCATCAACCATGTCACCTGGCCCGAACCCGAGCTTGGCTGGCACATGTTCGCCGCCGGCGAGGGCCGGGGCCTGGCCCATGAGGCCGCCACGACCATCCGCGCCCATGCGGCCAATGCCCTGGGCCTGGACCGGCTGATCAGCCATATCGACCCGGCCAACCTGCGCTCGCGCGCGCTGGCCGAACGGCTGGGTGCGGTGATCGAACGCGAAGGCATCCTGCTGGGCACGCCCTGCCTGATCTATCGCCACCCCTCCGTGTCGGAGGTCACCGATGCCGCTGAGTGATATTCCCGTGCTGGAAACCACCCGTCTTGTCCTGCGTGGCCCCGAGCCCGAGGATTTTCCGGATTTCCGCGCCACCTTTGCGTCTTACCGGTCGCGTTTCATGGGCGGGCCGCTGTCGCCCTATGAAACATGGATGCTCTATGCCGCCGAGATCGGGCACTGGCAGATCCGCGGCTACGGCATGTGGATGATCCACGACAAGGTCACCGACCGCGCCCTTGGCATGGCCGGAGGCTGGAAGCCCGCGCAATGGCCCGAAGCGGAGCTGGCCTGGATCATCTGGCCCGAAACCGCCGGCAAGGGCTATGCCCTGGAAGCCACCCATGCGGCCCGCGCCTGGTTCTATGACCAGCTCGGCTGGCAGGGGGCGGTGTCCTACGTGGACCCCAAGAACCTCGATTCGATCCGGCTGGCCGAACGGCTTGGCGCGGTGAAGGACCCCGAGGCGGCCTCGGTCGATGGCAATGACGTCTGCTACCGTCACCCGTCGCCCGCGGCCCTGAAAGACAGCCAGATCGCGGACGGGATCGCGATGGAAATCCGATCCTATCAGGACCCGCTATTTCAGCCGAAAGGATACGCTCTTGACTGAAACCCAAGATCCCGTGGCCCGCGCCGATGCGCTGCTGCACGAACATCGTGACAGTATCGACCGGCTGGATGCGATCCTTGTCTATACCCTGGGTGAGCGGTTCAAGCACACCCAGGCCGTGGGTCGGCTGAAGGCGGAAAACGATCTGCCGCCCTCCGACCCCGACCGCGAAGCGCGCCAGATCGCCCGTCTGGAATCGCTTGCACAGGAGGCCGATCTGGACCCGGCCTTCGCGAAGAAATTCCTGAACTTCATCATTCAGGAGGTGATCCGGCATCACCGGCAACACCAATCCTGAGGGGTCCCGCAAGGCCCCCTCGACCAACCTGACCGGCGGCACAAGCCGTCCGACCAACGCCATTCTTAAGGAGATCTCTCAATGGCCATGAAAATCCGTCTTGCCCGTGGTGGCTCGAAAAAACGCCCCTTCTACCGTGTTGTCGCCGCTGACAGCCGCAAGCCGCGCGACGGCCGCTTCATCGAGAAGCTGGGCAGCTACAACCCGCTGCTCGCCAAGGACAGCGAAGAGCGCGTGAAGCTCGACATGGAGCGCATCCAGTACTGGCTCGACCAGGGCGCCCAGCCCACCGACCGTGTGGCCCGCTTCCTGGAAGCCGCCGGCGTGAAGCCGAAGACCGAGCGCGCGAACCCGAAAAAAGGCACCCCGGGCAAAGCCGCCCAGGAACGCGCCGAAGCCAAGGCCGCCAAGGCTGCCGAAGCGACCGAAGAAACCGCAGAGTAATTCTGCGTCCTGGCCCTGCCCCCTGTCGGGGGTGGGGCCATTTTTCCCTGACCGAGACAGGATCGCCCCTTGCTGCTGCGCCCGTTTCGCCTGATCCTGATGCTTGGCGCCGCTTTCATCGCAGGCATGCTTTATCAGCACGAACGCCAGCAACAGGACTGCCTGGCAAGGGCGGATCTTACGGCCGGAGTGCTTTGCCAGTAAGGCTGCGCCAGCTTTGTCCCACGCAAGAGGTCCGCGGTGAGCGAAAACGATACCCCCAATTCTGAAATCGGACCCGATACGCTGATCTGCGTCGGGGCGATTGCCGGTTCCTTCGGTGTGCGCGGCGAAGTCCGCCTGAAAAGCTTTTGCGCCGATCCGGAAGCCATCGGGGACTATTCCCCGCTGAGCAGCGAAGACGGCGCGACCCTTTGGACCGTCACCCTGACCCGGCCGATCAAGAACGGCTTCGCCGCGCGGCTGAGCGGCGTCGAAACCAAGGAAGAGGCCGATGCCCTGCGCGGTGTCCGCCTGCATGCACCGCGCGACCGACTGCCCGCGCTGCCGGATGATGAATATTACCACGCCGACCTGATCGGGCTGACGGTGCTCGACACCGGGGGCACTGTGCTGGGCCGGGTGAAGGCGGTGCTGGACCATGGCGCCGGCGATCTGCTGGAAATCACCGGCCCCGGTCTGACCGGGTCGGTTCTGCTGCCGTTCACGCTCGATGCCGTGCCGACTGTCGATCTGGCGGGCGGGCGCATCATCGCCGATCCCCCCGAGGGCCTGTTCTGACATGCTGCCCCGGCTGGTCATCCATCCCGGTTTCCACAAGACCGGCACCAGCGCGGTCCAACATGCGCTGAAGCGGGACCGGCAAAAGCTGGCCAGCCACCTGCGGGTCTACGTGAAATCCGACATGCCCGCGCTCTGCAAGGCCGCCCGGACCTATGGCCAGTGCCCCGAGCCGCTGGAGATGAGCCTGTTCATCTACGAGGTCGCCTGCCTGTTCGAAACCATCGATCCGGCCGACCCGCGCCTTGTCCTGCTGTCTGGAGAGGACCTGTCCGGCGCCATGCCGGGCCGCGAGGGGCGACAGGGCTATCCAGTGGCCGCGCCACTGATGACCGCCCTGCTGGACACCGTGGCAGAGGTCTGGGGCGACCGCCCCGAGACTACGATCCACTATTCAACCCGCGCGCCCGACGCATGGACGCAAAGCTGCCATGCGCAACATCTGCGCGCCTCGCGGATGCGTATGGATCTGCAGGACTACACCGACTGGCAGCGCCCCCATGCGGATCTGAGCGCTCAGGTCGCGGCCATCATCGGCGCCCTGCCCGGTGATATGACCGTCGTTCAAACGCCGCTTGAGGCGTGCCAAGGTCAGGAGCACGGCCCGCTGGCACCGCTGCTGGATCTGGCCGAGATTCCCTTGGCTCTGCGCCAGCGCATGGCCCCGGTTCCCCACCGCAACAGCGCCTTGCCCGCCGAAGTACGCAGCAGCCTGCTGGACCTCAACCGCTCGGACGCCGCCCCTGAGGCGCTGCGCCGCGAAAAGGCCGCCCTGGTCGCGCGGGCCGAGGCGCAGATGCTGTCGCAGGTCCCCCATACACGTCCCGAAGAGACCCGATGACCCTGAAATCCCATGGCCGCAAGAGCATTTCCGCCAGCCTCAAACCCCGCAGCCTGATGGACGAGGCCCCGCGCCTTTCCGGGGTCTGGCAGGCGCAGGTCATCACCCTGTTGCCGCAGGCCTTTCCCGGCATCCTTGGCGAAAGCCTGACCGGCAAGGCGCTGAAGGACGGGCTGTGGCAGATGACGACGGTCGACCTGCGCAGCTACGGCATCGGCAAGCACCGCAATGTCGATGATACCCCTGCGGGCGGCGGGGCAGGCATGGTATTGCGTGCCGATGTCATGGGCGCCGCGATCGAGGATATTCTGGCCCAGAGCCGGGGCAATGCGCCGCTGATCTACCTCAGCCCGCGGGGCCGCCGGTTCGATCAGCAGATGGCCCGCAACCTGGCCCGCGCCGACGGTGTGAACCTGATCTGCGGGCGTTTCGAGGGCCTCGACGAGCGGGTGATCGAGGAATACGGCATCCTGGAAGTGTCGCTTGGCGATTTCGTCATGACCGGGGGCGAGATCGCCGCGCAGGCGATGCTGGACGCGACCGTGCGGCTGTTGCCGGGGGTGCTGGGCAATGCCGACTCTGCCGTCGAGGAAAGCTTTTCCGAGGGGCTGCTGGAACATCCGCAATACACCAAGCCCGCCGAATGGCAGGGTCGGACGATCCCGGATGTGCTGATGTCGGGTCACCACGGGAACATCGCCAAGTGGCGCCAGGCCATGGGCGAGGCAATCACCCGGGCGCGGCGCCCCGATCTGTGGGCGGCGGCGCGCGCCGGGCTGCTGGACGATCCCGTGGCCATGGTGCAGGACGCCGAAAGTCTGGCCGTCTTCCTTGAACGGCACGGCGCCCCGGATGCCGGCCCTGCCCTGCTTACGGTGCTGCGCGAGACCGGCGATCAGATAAGCCTGCCTGTGAATCCCTGGCAGGCAGCGGCGCAATTGTTCTGGCTGGCGCGGGGGTAATCGCGCCGTTAAGGGATCGTGCGCCTGCGGCGGCCACGCTCTTCGCCTGCGACGGGCGGGATCAGGGGGCTTCTGCCCCCTCTTGGGCCTACGGCCCAATTCACCCCCGAGAGTATTTTCGGCCAGATGAGAGAGCCCCTGCAAGCGGCGCTTGAAATGAGGTGGGAACTGGCCTATACGCGCGCTGTCCGGGGCCGGAATCGGCCAGCCGGACTGTTTTGTCTATGCCATACGTTCCTTTTCTTCGGCGGACGTGGCGGGACAAGCGGGATCAAGTCAGTCGACCTGAATCCTCCGGCGGGCTGCCCCTGATGTCAGATCAGGGCCGGGACCCGATGAAGACCGGAGCTCTGAGGCGGAAACCACCTTCGCGGAGCAACCGCGGGCAGATAGGAGAACAGCGATGAACCTTATCGCACAGCTCGAAGCGGAGCAGATCGCTTCGCTGGGGAAAACCATCCCCGATTTCAAGGCCGGCGACACCATCCGCGTCGGCTTCAAGGTGACCGAGGGCACGCGCTCGCGGATCCAGAACTACGAAGGCGTTTGCATCAGCCGCAAGAACGGTTCGGGCATTGCCGGTTCTTTCACCGTCCGCAAGATTTCCTTCGGTGAAGGCGTGGAACGTGTGTTCCCGCTGCATTCGACCAACATCGATTCCATCGAAGTCGTGCGTCGTGGCCGCGTTCGTCGCGCCAAGCTGTATTACCTGCGTTCGCGTCGCGGCAAGTCCGCACGTATCGCGGAAGTCACCAACTACAAACCCAAAGCACAAGCCTGAGGAGCGGCGTCATGAAAAAGGATACCCATCCCGACTACCACTTCATCGACGTCAAGATGACCGATGGTACGGTACTCAAGATGCGCTCCACCTGGGGCAAGGAAGGCGACACCATGTCGCTCGACATCGATCCGAGCGTGCACCCGGCCTGGACCGGCGGCAATTCGCGCCTGATGGACGCCGGCGGCCGCGTGTCGAAGTTCAAGAGCAAATACGCCGGTCTGGGCTTCTAAGTCCCTTCAATCGGTGGAAGAGTGGATGCCGTGGCCCCCTGGGGTCGCGGCATTTTTCGTTTGGGCGGGACTGGTGCCTGTCCGCTGTCACAGGTGTGGCGATGGCGGACCCGGAGACGCGCAAGGTGATGTTTCACGGCTCTGAAGGAGCGAAAACTTGGATCCCGTACCGGTATTTTCCCTGACTTCTGTCATCGTCGTTCTGGCAACAGCCATCGCGGGCTGGGTCCTGTTCCTGCCGCGCCTCAGCAACTGGAACGTGTGGCGCGCGATGGTGACGCCCCTGGCCTCGATCATCGGATCGGGCTTTCTGGTGCTGGGGCCGATCCTGGCCCATAGCTATGGCTGGCTTGCCCCGGCGATCATGGCGCTGCTCTGCCTCGGCGCCTGGGCCTTTGGCAGCGCGATCCGCGAGAACATCGCCCGGATCGGCGACACCCCGGAGGAGCCATCGCGGCTGGAAAGCATCGCTGCCGCGTTGCTTGCCCTCGCCTATGTGATTTCGGTGGCCTATTACCTGAACCTGTTCGGCGCCTTCTTTGCGGAGCTGACCCCCTGGCCGGGCCAGTTCGCGGGGCGCATCGTGACATCGGCGGCCTTCGTCCTGGTCTTCGTGCTGGGCTACGGGCGCGGCTTTGCCATGCTGGAGCGGGCCGAGTACCTGACCGTCGGCGTCAAGCTGGCGATCATCGCCGGGCTGTTGGCCGGGCTGGCGGTCTTCATGGTCTATGCGGTCCAGAGTGACGCGCTGTTCACGCCGGAGATCAGCATCAGTGGCCTTCCCGCGATCACCCTGGCCTTTGGTCTGCTGGTCACGGTGCAGGGTTTCGAAACCTCGCGCTACCTCGGGAAATCCTATGATGCCGTGACCCGCGTGCGGTCGATGCGGATGGCCCAGATTCTGGCCGGGCTGATCTACCTTGCCTATGTGGTTCTGCTGGTCTTCGCCCACAGGGTGCCCGAGGGCGAGCTGACCGAGACCTCGATCATCGCGATGATGGAGGACGTGACGCCGATCCTGCCCTTCCTGCTGATCCTCGGCGCACTGGCTGCGCAGTTCAGCGCCGCCGTTGCCGATACAGGCGGCGCGGGTGGGCTGATCGAGGAATTGTCGCGTGGCCGGCTGACCGCCAAGAAGGGCTATGCGGTGCTATGCGTGCTTGGGCTGGCCCTGACCTGGACGGCCGATGTGTTCGAGATCATCGCCTATGCCTCGCGCGCCTTTGCGCTTTACTACGCCGCGCAGGCGCTGATTGCGGCGATGAATGCCAGCGGGGCCAAGCGCGGGCTTTTCGGCGCGCTCGCGGTGCTGGGCCTTTGCATCGCCGTCTTCGGGCAGGCGGTCGAATGATCCAAGCCGGGTCCGCCATTGCGGCCGGCCCGTCCCCCCTGCCCCGACATGAATGCCGCGTTTGCGGGCAGATCGCACACAAGCGCTTTTCCTCGAATCGTCAGCCACCTATAGTGGTGCGACACAGGGGCCGCAGAGCGCCGTCTTAACGAGGGTCAGAGCATGGCGCATATCATCGTTGTCGGAAACGAGAAGGGCGGCGCGGGCAAGTCCACCGTCTCGATGCATATCGGCACCGCGCTGGCGCGCATGGGCCACCGGGTTTCGGTCATGGACATGGATCTGCGCCAGCGAACCTTCGCGCGCTATGTCTCGAACCGGAAACGCACGATGGAGAAAGAGGGGCTGAGCTTGCCCTCGCCCGAGTTCTTCGAACTGCCCGAAGTCGATGCCGCCGACTTGTCGCCGGGCGAAAACATCTTTGACAAGCGCCTTTACAAGGGGCTGGCCGATCTGGCTCCGGTGTCGGATTTCATCCTGATCGACTGCCCCGGGTCGCATACGCGGCTAAGCCAGGTGGCGCATTCGCTGGCCGATACGCTGGTCACGCCGCTGAACGACAGCTTCATCGATTTCGACTTGCTGGCGACCATCGACAGTGACGGGGAAAAGATCCTCGGGCCGTCGGTCTATTCCGAAATGGTCTGGTCGGCGCGGCAGTTACGGTCCCAATCGGGGATGAAACCCATCGATTGGGTGGTGCTGCGCAACCGGCTGGGCACGCAGGCCATGGTCAACAAGAAGAAGATGGAAAGCGCCCTTGGCCGGCTGTCGCAGCGCATCGGCTTTCGCGTCGTGCCGGGCTTCAGCGAACGGGTGATCTTTCGCGAATTGTTTCCGCGCGGCCTGACGCTGCTGGATCTGAAGGACCTCGGCATCACCAGCCTGAACATGTCCAACATCGCCGCCCGCCAGGAATTGCGCGACCTGCTGAAGGCGCTGCAATTGCCCGGCGTCGATGTGACCTTCTGAACCAGCGCCGTTTCGCGCGCCCCTGACATCAGGCGCTGACCGGCACCGGCTGGTCGGGCCTGGTCGGCAGAGCACGAAAAAGGCCGGGCGCGTGGTGCACCCGGCCTTTGGTCATTTGTCGGAATGGGCCGCTCAGGCGACCTTCAACCGCTTGGATCCCGGCTCTTCCTGCGTTTCCACCAGCGCGGAGTGCAGGATGCGGATGGCCGCGTCTTCCTGGTCCTGTGCCAGCAGGAACTGCACGTCGACACTGCCGGGCACATGCTGCACGGCAAGGGTCCGCACGCCGCCTTCACGCAGCGCCTTCATGCCGCGCTCGGTCGCGTCGAGTTCGAACAGGTTTCGGCCGATGGCCGAGACCAGGGTCATCCGGTTCAACCGCACCTGCGCGTTGGGGAAGGCGCTCAGCACGTCGCGCTCTACCCTCCGAATCGCCTTCAGTGGCGCATCGAGGTAGTGGATGATCGTATTGGCATTGGTCGCCTTGGACACGATGCGCACCTTGTGGCGCGTCAGCACCTCGAGGATACCCTGATCGTAGCCCTTCACACCCACCATGTCCTGTTCGAACACCTCGAAAGCGGTGACACCCAGACCGGTGACGATTTCGACCTGCGGGATCTCGGCGGGTTCTTCGTCGATCAGCGTTCCCGGATCAGCGGGTTCAAAGGCATTGGCGACGCGCAACGGGATGCCCGCCTTGCGCAGGATCTTGGCCGCCTTGGGGTGGATCGCCTCCATCCCCATGTTGGAAAGCTGGTCGGCCACGTCGTAATTCGTGTGACCCAGCTTGCGCACTGCGTCTTCGCCGACCAGCTTGGGATCGGCGGAAGACAGGTGAAATTCCTTGTGGATGATCGCTTCGGCAGCGCCGGTTTCCCCGGCGATGTTCGAAAATGTCACCTCGGAATAGCCCCGGTCAAATTCGCGCATCAGGCCTTCGCGACATTGCGCGTAGCCGGTGACGATCGGCAATTCGCTCGCCAGGTCGACGCCTTCCAGACCCGACCGGATCCGGTCGCGCAAGTCCGGTTCGCTTTCGTCGCGCCAGCCCGACAGATCGATGCAACGCGCGTTCACGCCTGCCCGTTGCAACATCAGCGTGGTGGCAAAGGCCGAATGGCTCTCGCCCAGCCCCGACAGCAGTTCACGGATGCTCAGCATGTGATCGGACAGCTTGAAATGCCCGTAGGAGCACAGCCGCTGCAAATCGAACAGGCAAGAGCGCGCGCCCTCGACACGTTCACGAACGAACTCATCGGCCACGTGGATATCGGCAGAATGCTCCAGCACGACCCGGTGGGCTTCGCGCATCGCTTCGCCGACCTCGGTCAGCGCGTCGAGCCAACCATGAGCGTTGTCGTCGTTGGAAAACAGCGCATAGACACCCGGCTGGCCGGACTTCTTGTGTTCGAGCAGCTTGTTGGTGATGCCGCCGAAGGCAGAAACCACGAAGATGCGGTGGTATAGATCGTCGCGATCCCCGATCAGCAGCGAATCGCGAAGTTCATGCACCTTGCTCATCGAGGTGCCGCCGATTTTCTCGACTGTATGCTTTGGAAAATTCATCTGGTTTCCCGGCCGAGGCCGGGCTCCTTCTTTAGCCGATCTGACATTGACCGATCTGGCTTTGACCTGCCTGGATTGGCCCGTCTG
This sequence comes from Pseudooceanicola algae, assembly GCF_003590145.2. Lineage (NCBI taxonomy): Bacteria > Pseudomonadati > Pseudomonadota > Alphaproteobacteria > Rhodobacterales > Paracoccaceae > Pseudooceanicola > Pseudooceanicola algae. Next base: position 2,474,465 of record NZ_CP060436.1, read on the forward strand.
GCTTTGACCTGCCTGGATTGGCCCGTCTGGACTTGGCCCGTCTGGACTTGGCCCGTCTGGACTTGGCCCGTCTGGATTTGGCCGGTCTGGACTTGGCTCGTCGGGCATCCTGAATGCCCGGATGGACGAAGGCCGGGGAAACCCCCGGCCACTGCGTCTCAGGCGTCTTCAAGCGCGTAGGAGCCGTCTTCGCGGTGCACTTCCTTGCCGGTGACCGGCGGGTTGAAGCAGCAGGCCATGATCAGCTCTTCGTCGGCCACGACAGTGTGCTTGTCATGTTTGTCGAGCGCATACATGACGCCGGGCTTGATCTCGTGGACCTCGCCGGTGGCCAGATCGGTGATCCGGCCCTTGCCCTGCATGCAGTAGACGCTTTCGAAGTGGTTCTTGTAGTGGAACGTATGCTCCGAACCCGCTTCCAGGAATGTGATGTGGAAGGAAAAGCCCATCCCGTCATCGGCCAGCAGCATCCGGACCGAGGTCCAGTTGGCGTCCGAAACAACGCGGGACTTTTCGTCTTCGATCAGCTTGTTGAAATCACGAATAATCATTGGTTACTCCGCAGCAAATTTGATCTGTTTCTTCTCGGCGGCGGCTTCCAGCAGAATCTTCAGACCCTTGCGGAAGGTTTCAACCGGCGTGGTCAACGGGGCAAGCACCTTGACCACCTCGTCCATCGCACCCGAGGTCTCGATGATAACACCGTTGCGGAAGCATTCCGCGCAGATATCCGCAGCCAGATCCCCGGAACCGACATCAACGCCCATCATCATGCCACGGCCCTTGACGGTGGCGCCGGGAATTTCCTTGGCCAGTTCGTCCATGGCTTCACTGAGGATCGCGGATTTGGTCGCGATGTCCTTCTGGAAGCTGTCGTCGGCCCAGAATTTCTCGATCGCGACACGGGCGGTCACGAAGGCATGGGTATTGCCCCGGAAGGTGCCGTTATGCTCGGCCGGCTTCCAGATGTCATGTTCGGGTTTCACCAGCAGCGCGGCAAAGGGCAGACCCATGCCCGACAGCGACTTGGCCATCGGCACCATGTCCGGCTCGATCCCCATCTCCTCGAAGGAGAAGAAGGTGCCGGTGCGCCCGATACCCGCCTGGATGTCGTCCAGGATGAGCAGCGCGCCGTGTTTCTTGGCGATGCGGGCGATGCCGCGCAGCCAATCGGCAGAAGCGGCGTTCAGGCCACCTTCGCCTTGCACGGGCTCGACCAGGAAGGCGGCCGGGGCGTCGATGCCCGAACTGGGATTGTCCAGCATGGTCTCGATGATCGCCAGTGTATCGACGTCCTCGCCGAAGGCGCCCTCGAAGGGCATCCGCGTCACGCCGTGCAGGTCGATACCCGCACCGCCGCGCTTGCCTTCGTTGCCGGTCGCGGCCAGAGCGCCAAGCGTCATGCCGTGGAAACCGTTGGTGAAGGAGATGATGTTGGTCCGCCCCGTCACCTTGCGGGCCAGCTTCATCGCGGCCTCTACGGCATTGGTGCCGGTCGGGCCAACCATCATCACCTTGTGGTCCATGCCCCGCGGCTTGAGGATGTGACGCTCGAAGGTTTCCAGGAAGGCGGCCTTGGTGTCGGTATACATGTCGAGACCATGGGCAATGCCATCGGCGCTGATATGATCGATCAGCGCCGACTTCATGTCGGCATCGTTATGGCCGTAGTTCAGCGACGAGCAACCGGCGAGAAAGTCGATGTACTCGCGCCCCTCCGCGTCGGTCATGATCGAGCCGCTGGCCTTGGTGAAAACGGTATCGAAGCTGCGGCAATAGCTGCGCGCTTCCGATTCCCGCCGTGTGAAAATCGAAGATGTTTCGGTCGGCATGGGGATATCCTTGAATGGGGAGATGAGGTGAGCGCAGAGGCGTCAGGCAGCCTTTTTCAGGCCGCCGCGCATCTCGATGGTCACCATATGCTCAGTGTCGTGGCGCCCGCCAAAGTGATCACCCTTGGTATAATGCGGCTCATGGCTCAGTTCGCCCCCGGTCCGGCTAGCGAACCGACGGAACAGCGCCCAAGAGGCGTCGTTGTCCTTGGTGATCGTGGTCTTGATGCGGCGCACATTGGACAGACCGGGGCGGTTCACCAGATGGGACAGCATCTTGCCGCCCAACCCAAGGCCACGTGCCTCGGAGGAAACCGCCACCTGCCAGACGAACAGCGTTGAGGGATCATCGGGGAGGACATGCCCCGAAACCCACCCCATGACACCCTGGTCTTCGACCTCGGCAACGACGCAAGTCCCGGCGAAATGATCGCACTGCACGAGATTGCAGTACATCGAGTTCTCGTCGAGCGGCTTGCACGCCTGCACCAGGCTCCAGATGGCTTCACCATCCTCGGCGACGGGCTTGCGCAGCGTCATTGTCGTAGATTGAAGTGTTCCGGTTCCGTCAAGCATAGGTCCTGCACTCTTGTTGCTTCGCCAGACAAAGTAACCTCACCGCAGAATAATTCAAGTCATCAAAGTTTTTTTCTGACTTTTACGCAATTATGGCCTATCTGAACTTGAATACCCTTCATATTCCCTAAGTTTGTAGCGCTATGACAGATCAAACTGCTATGTATCAGCGAAGAATTGCCTTTCCGCCGTCGCAATGCGACCATGTTCTGCCTGCGAACGGACGATGGTGGGATATGGACCGGACGGATATCAGCCTGATTGCCTTGCGAAGAATCCTTCGCGCGACCGAGCTTTTCGGAAAGGAACTGGCACAGGCTGCAGGCTTGAGCCCGGTTCAGTTCCGCGTACTGCAACTGGTCGCCGGCCAGGGAATGAGCACGCCCAAGGCGATATCCGTCCAGATGGGCGTTACCCAGGCGACGGTGACCGCGCTTCTCGACAAGCTTGAAAAACAGGGGATGGTGACGCGACAGCGCAGCCAGGTCGATCGCCGCCAGATGAATGTGCAGGTGACCGAGAAAGGGCATCTGACGTTGGAACAGGCGCCAGACCCGCTGCAACAGCGCTATGTGCGCAAGTTCGAAGCGATGAAGGACTGGGAACAATCCCAGATCATCGCGGCTCTCGAACGCGTTGCAGAGATGCTGGGGGCAGACGACATGGATGCCTCTCCGGTGCTGTTCACCGGTGACATCAAGGATCGCCCCCCCCAGCAGTAGACCGGCCCGATATGAGGCCGGCCTGCCATCCTACATCGGGAAGGAAATCCGGAACTGCATCGTTTCCAAACCGGGATTGGTCTCGCTCAACTCTGCATTCGATCGGTGATCATAGGAAACCCCATAGCGAATGCCGTTGTGCGCCTCATAGCCGAGCTCGACGCCGGAACGAAATTCAAGAACGGTACCGATCTGCGGGCCACGCCCCTGCGCATGGAAGCCAGGCATCAGGTGCAGCTGGATATAGGCCTGGTCGATGTAGCCAGTCCAGGCAGCGCCACCGCCTACCCAGGTGTCGCCCTTGTCCGAAACCGAAAGGCCCACGGTCGGCTGGAACGGGCCGTACTGCACGCCAAGGTCGTAGCGGGCATAGACCTCATGGCCGATCTTCTTCTCCTGGAAAATGACGTCGCCATAGCTGATGGCAAGGCGCGCTTGTGCCGGATTGGCCGCCACGCACCCAGGATCACCGCAGTAATTGATGCCCATGTCGGCCGCGCCGGCAAGAAGGAAAAGAACCGCGAAAGTGCCATCCATGGCAAAGACTCCTTAACATTTGAGCCTTGTTATCGTGTCTTACGTCTTGTGTCGATTGCGTGATTTTGTTTACGCAAGAAAGCCCCTGCGAGATTTCTCTTGCGGGGGCTTTTTTGTTTTTTTGATCGTTTTGGATTTTTTCTAGGTCTGGCGGCGACTTACTCTCCCACGTCTTAAGACGCAGTACCATCAGCGCTACGGCACTTAACGGCCAGGTTCGGGATGGGGCTGGGTGTTTTGCTCGCGCTATGACCACCAGACCGAGGAAAAATCCAAAGTCGAGAGATTATCAATTGTTGTTCAGGTTCAAGTCTACTTGTTGATGTGTATGCTTTTGATTTTCCGTAGAAGTTTCTGTCTTCTACTGGATCAAATCAAGCCTATCGGGCCATTAGTACTGGTCAACTGAATGCATTGCTGCACTTACATCTCCAGCCTATCGACGTGGTGGTCTACCACGGCCCTCAGGGATACCTTGTTTTGAAGGGGCTTCCCGCTTAGATGCCTTCAGCGGTTATCCTTTCCGATCATAGCTACCCAGCACTGCTATTGGCATAACAACTGGTCCACCAGTGGATCGTTCACCCCGGTCCTCTCGTACTAGGGGCAACTCTTCTCAAGTATCCTACACCCACGGCAGATAGGGACCGAACTGTCTCACGACGTTCTAAACCCAGCTCACGTACCTCTTTAAACGGCGAACAGCCGTACCCTTGGGACCTGCTCCAGCCCCGTGGATGAGATGAGCCGACATCGAGGTGCCAAACACTGCCGTCGATATGGACTCTTGGGCAGTATCAGCCTGTTATCCCCGGCGTACCTTTTATCCGTTGAGCGATGGCCCTCCCACTTGGGACCACCGGATCACTATGGCCGTCTTTCGACTCTGCTCGACTTGTCAGTCTCGCAGTCAGGCTGGCTTCTGCCATTGCACTCAACGAGCGATTTCCGACCGCTCTGAGCCAACCTTCGCGCGCCTCCGTTACGCTTTAGGAGGCGACCGCCCCAGTCAAACTACCCGCCACACAGGGTCCCGGATCCGGATAACGGATCGCGGTTAGACATCAAGCAGAACAAGGGTGGTATCTCAAGGGTGACTCCACCGGGACTAGCGTCCACGGCTTCAAAGTCTACCACCTATCCTGCACATGTTCGGCCTAATGCCAGTGTGAAGCTGTAGTAAAGGTGCACGGGGTCTTTCCGTCTAACCGCGGGAAGCCTGCATCTTGACAGGCAATTCAATTTCGCTGAGTCGATGTTGGAGACAGCGGGGAAGTCGTTACGCCATTCGTGCAGGTCGGAACTTACCCGACAAGGAATTTCGCTACCTTAGGACCGTTATAGTTACGGCCGCCGTTTACCCGGGCTTCAATTCAGAGCTTGCACCCCTCCTCCTTTTAACCTTCAGGCACCGGGCAGGCGTCAGACCCTATACGTCGTCTTGCGACTTCGCAGAGCCCTGTGTTTTTAGTAAACAGTCGCCACCCCCGGTTTGTGCCCCCGGCAAATACTTGCGTATCTACCGGGCCTCCTTCTCGCGAACTTACGGAGGTATTTTGCCGAGTTCCTTCAACATCGTTCTCTCAAGCGCCTTGGTATTCTCTACCAGTCCACCTGTGTCGGTTTAGGGTACGGTCTGACGTGGGGCTATTTCCGGAACTGCTAAGCGGCCCCTCCAATCCGATAAGGAGGAACAACCGTCGCAATCCGTCACATCCCACTGGCTCAGGAATATTAACCTGATTCCCATCGTCTACGCATTTCTGCCTCGACTTAGGGGCCGGCTTACCCTGCTCAGATTAGCTTTAAGCAGGAACCCTTGGACTTTCGGCGAGAGTGTCTCTCACACTCTTTGTCGCTACTCATGTC